>NZ_VJZE01000756.1 GCF_009377205.1 Streptomyces phyllanthi | reverse complement strand
GGGCGGGGCGATGTGCTGTCAGTCGCCGGGAAGTCCGTTCCAGCCCTCCCCTCACTCATCTCACTCATCCGTCGTCCACTCACCCGTCGTCGCCTCATCGTGTCTCCGCCTCCTCCCCCTGGGAGTCGCGCGGTCGTTCCGTCCTCTGGAGGTCGCGCAGTCGTTCCGCGAACCCCGTCAGGGCGCGGTACTGCTCGCCCAGCGACGACGGGCCGTCGCCCACGGGGTCCTTGAAGTAGAAGCCGAGGTCGGACAGGGGGCCGGTCAGGCCCGCCTCGTGGGCGCGGGTTGTCAGGCGGACCAGGTCGAGGATCAGGGGTGCGGCGAGGGCCGAGTCGCAGCCCTGCCAGGTGGTCTGGAGGGTCATGCGGATGCCGAGGAAGCCGTCGAAGGTGATGTGGTCCCAGGCCGTCTTCCAGTCGCCGAGGGCGGGGACGTCGTCGATGTGGGTCTCGCCCTCGGGGGTGGCGCCGAGGGTGTCGGCGAGGACGCGTTCCTTGCCCGCGTTCTTCGCCGCCGCGGCGGCCGGGTCGGCGAGGGCGGCACCGTCTCCGCCGCCGAGGAGGTTCGTACCGGACCAGGCGCGGACGGTCAGGGCGCGCTGGGTGAACATCGGGCCCAGCACCGAGCGCAGCAGGGTCTGGCCGGTCTTGCCGTCCCGGCCCGCGTACGGCAGGCCCGAGGCGGCGGCCAAGGGGGCGAGAGAAGGGTGGTGCAGGCCGGTCGAGGGGGTGAAGTTGACATACGGGCAACCGGCGCGCAGGGCGGCCGCCGCGTACAGCGAGCTCGGGGAGAGGGCGGACCCGGTGGTCGTCGGCTCCGTCGATGCCACGTTCACCACCACGGCTCGGGCGAGATCGTGGCGCCGTACGAAGTCACGGATGTCCACCGCGAAGGTGTCGATCAGGTCGGCGGGTTCCCTGGTGTCGCCCGGTAGGGGGCCGCCGGGTGCGATCTCGCGGTCTGCAGCGGTGAGTTCGGAGGTGATCGCCGAGGGAAGGCCGTGGGGCAGGACGCCGCCCGCGGCGAGGGCTTCCGCGCGCTTCGGCAGCGGGCAGTCCGCCGTGTCGTGGCCGCCGAAGACGAGGGAGGACAGTGGTGGAAGGCCGGAGCCGGCGAAGAGCGGGGTCTCGGTGACCATGCCCGTGGAGGCGTGGAGGCCCGCTGTCATGGCCGCGCACCCGGCGATGACGGTGGTGGCCACGGAACCGCGCGCTCCGATCAGCCACACCCCCACCCGCGGTTCGGACCCTGCGAAACGGGACACGGACATGGGCAGCCTCCTTGTCGTACACGCACACGGAGAAAACTGATGAGCGGGGAGACGGCGAGCGGGAGTCCGGCGTCTCCCGCCCGCCGCCGTTCAGTCGCCCGGCGCCTGAGCCGCGTCAGCGGTCCGCGCGGGCAGTTCCTTGATCCGGATGTCGCGGAAGGACACCTGGTCGTCGGCTCCGTGGTTCTGGATGCCGAGGTGGCCGTCGCGCAGGCTCCGGGCCGGATCGGTGTTGGTGAAGTCGTTGATCCTCACTCCGTTGAGCCAGACGCGGAGCCGTTCGCCCTCGACGCGGATCTCGTACGTGTTCCACTCCCCCGGCGGGTTCAGCGCGCGGTCGCGCTTTCTGATGTCGGCGGTCTGGAAGCCGTACACCGAGCCGGTCGTGCGCTCGGGGACGTCGGTGGCGTCGATCTGGATCTCGTAGCCGTTGTCGACGGCCGACCACGGGTCGTCGGAGGCCGGGAAGCCCACGAACACACCCGAGTTGTCGTCGCCGGAGGCACTGGCCATCCTCCAGTCGAGTTTCAGCGAGTACGACTGGAAGCCGGAAGCGGCGTACCAGAGCATGCCCATCCCTCCGGACGACGTCAGTGTGCCGTCGTCGCTCAGCCGGAAGGAGCCGGGCCCCGCCTGCCGCCACGCCGACAGGGACTGCGCCGTGCCGTCGAACAGCGACCGGTAGCCGTTCTCCGGGCGGCAGTCGGCCTGGGCCTCGCCGGTCGCCCACCGGATGCCGCCCAGCAGGTGCTGCCGGAAGGCCGGTTCGGCGTACGACTCCTTCGTGTGGCCGCCGCCGGTGTAGAAGGCGCGCCCGCCCTGGTACTCCTGGCACCAGGCGATGGGGTGGTCACCGTTCATGGAGCCGCCGGTGTACGAGGACTCGTCGAGCGAGGCGAGGATGTGGGCCCGGTCGCGCGGGTTGGAGCGGTAGTCGTACCACTCGTCCGTGCGGTTCCAGGTGGGGCCGAGTCCGGCCGTGGCCGGGTGGGCCCGGTCCTCGACATGGAGCGTGGCGGGCTGGATCGCCGGGTGCGAGCGGAAGTACGCCCCGGCGAGCCCGCCGTAGAAGGCCCAGTCGTACTCCGTGTCGGCGGCCGCGTGGATGCCCACGTAACCGCCGCCCCGCCTGATGTACCGCTCGAACGCGCCCTGCTGGGTCTCGTTCAGGACGTCACCCGTGGTCGACAGGAACACGACGGCGTCGTAGCGGCCGAGCTTGCGCGCGGTGAAGGCGCCCGCGTCCTCGGTGGCGTCGACCGCGAAGCCGTGGGCCGCGCCCAGTTCCCTCACGGCCGCGATCCCGTCGGGGATCGAGTCGTGCCGGAAGCCGGTGGTCTTGGAGAAGACCAGCACCCGGCGTCCGTCGATGCCGGCATCCGAGCC
>NZ_VJZE01000755.1 GCF_009377205.1 Streptomyces phyllanthi | reverse complement strand
CCGACGCCCTCCTGGGCCCCGCCGACGTCCGCGAACTGGCGGCCGCCCTCGGTGTACGCCCCACCAAGCAGCGCGGCCAGAACTTCGTGATCGACGCCAACACCGTACGGCGGATCGTCCGGACCGCCGAGGTGCGGCCCGACGACGTGGTGGTGGAGGTCGGTCCGGGACTGGGCTCGCTCACACTCGCGCTGCTGGAGGTGGCCGACCGGGTCACGGCCGTCGAGATCGACGACGTGCTCGCCGCCGCCCTGCCCGCGACCATCGCCGCCCGGATGCCCGAGCGGGCCGAGCGGTTCGCGCTGGTGCACTCCGACGCCATGCACGTCCGCGAACTGCCGGGCCCCGCGCCCACGGCCCTGGTCGCCAACCTGCCCTACAACGTGGCCGTTCCGGTGCTGCTGCACATGCTGGAGACGTTCCCGGGCATCGAACGCACCCTCGTCATGGTCCAGTCGGAGGTCGCCGACCGGCTGGCCGCCCCGCCCGGCTCCAAGGTGTACGGGGTGCCGTCCGTGAAGGCCAACTGGTACGCCGAGGTGAAGCGCGCCGGAGCCATCGGCCGCACCGTCTTCTGGCCCGCGCCGAACGTGGACAGCGGACTGGTCTCGCTCGTCCGCCGCTCCGAGCCGGTCAGGACCGCGGCCTCGCGGCAGGAGGTCTTCGCGGTCGTCGACGCCGCCTTCGCCCAGCGCCGCAAGACGCTGCGCGCCGCCCTCGCCGGCTGGGCGGGGTCGGCGGCCGCCGCCGAGGCCGCCCTGGTGGCGGCCGGAGTCTCCCCGCAGGCGCGCGGGGAGTCCCTCACCGTCGAGGAGTTCGCCCGGATCGCGGAGCACCGTTCCGCGGCCGGCACAGAGCACGAGGAGCCGGTCCAGTCGTGAGCGCGAGCGTCACAGTCCGCGTCCCCGCCAAGGTCAACGTCCAGCTCGCGGTGGGCGCGGCCCGCCCCGACGGGTTCCACGACCTGGCCAACGTCTTCCTGGCGGTCGGCCTGTACGACGAGGTCACGGCGACCCCGGCCGACGAACTGAGCGTCACGTGCGCGGGCCCGGACGCGGGGCAGGTCCCCCTGGACCGTACGAACCTGGCGGCCCGCGCCGCCCTGGCCCTCGCCGCACCCCACGGCATCGACCCGGCCGTGCACCTCCACATCACCAAGGACATCCCCGTCGCGGGCGGCATGGCGGGCGGCAGCGCGGACGCTGCGGGCGCGCTGGTGGCGTGCGACGCCCTGTGGGGCCTGAACACGCCTCGCGAGGAACTCCTCGACATCTGCGCCCAGTTGGGCAGCGACGTGCCGTTCAGCCTGGTAGGGGGCGCGGCCCTCGGCACGGGCCGGGGCGAGAAGCTCCGCCCCCTCGACGTGGGCGGTACCTTCCACTGGGTGTTCGCGGTCGCGGACGGGGGCCTGTCGACTCCCGCGGTCTACCGGGAGTTCGACCGTCTCACCGAGGGCACCGAGGTCCCCGAGCCGGTCGCCTCGCAGGAGTTGCTGGACGCGCTCGCCAAGGGGGACGCGACCGCCCTCGCCGCCACCCTCTCCAACGACCTCCAGCCCGCGGCCCTCTCCCTCTTCCCTTCCCTCGCCGACACCCTGGAGACCGGCCGCCGCGCCGGTGCCCTGGCCGCCCTGGTCTCCGGCTCGGGCCCCACCACGGCGTTCCTGGTACGGGACGCCGAGTCGGCCACCGGGGTCGCCCGGTCCCTCCTCGCCTCCGGTACCTGCCGCACGGCACGTACGGCCGTGTCCCCCGCGCCCGGGGCGACCGTGGTCCGAGCCTGAACCCGGGGTACTCAGACGTGACATGAGTACGGGAGCGCTGACGCCCCCGGTGCCGTCGGCGCGACCGTACTGCCATGACAGCAGCCGACACGGCCCTTCGGGCAGCCGACCTCGCCGCCGCCACCCCGCCGTCCCGTGACCGGTACGTCGACCTGTTGCGGGTCGCCTCACTGGGCACGGTGGTCCTCGGGCACTGGCTGATGGCGGCTGTCACCACCGGGGCCGACGGCCGAGTCGAGATCGGCAACCTGCTCGCCGTACGGCCCGAACTCCAGATCCTCACCTGGGCCCTGCAGGTCATGCCGGTGTTCTTCTTCGTCGGCGGCTTCTCCCACGCCCTGTCCTACCGGTCGCTCCGCAGGCGTACCACCGAGGCGGATGTGTACTCCGTCTTCCTGCGCGCCCGGCTCCAGCGCCTGCTCCGGCCGACGGTCGTCTTCATCGGTGTCTGGGGCGCCGCCGCGCTCGTACTCCAACTCGCGGGCAGCGGAGGCGGGTTGCTCGACGTGACGCTCCGTCTGGTGGCTCAGCCCCTGTGGTTCATCGGGATCTACCTCGCGATGGTGGCCTTCACACCCGCGCTGCTGGGGCTCCACGAGCGGTTCGGCTGGGGCGCGTTCGGTGCGCTGGCCGGAGCGGCGGTCTCGGTCGACGTCCTCCGCTTCGCCCTCGGCGTTCCCTACGTCGAGTTCCTCAACTTCGCGTTCGTCTGGCTGGCGGTCCACCAGCTCGGCTTCCTGCGCGCCGACGGCAGGCTGACGAGGTGGAGGCCGTACGTCCTCGCGGGCGCCGGACTCGCGGGCGCCGCGCTGCTTGTGGCGTACGGCCCGTATCCGCTCTCCATGGTCGGGATGCCCGGCGAGAAGGTCTCCAACATGGCCCCGCCC
>NZ_VJZE01000754.1 GCF_009377205.1 Streptomyces phyllanthi | reverse complement strand
GTGCGGCAGTTTTGAGACGGAGCTGAAGGAGTTCAACGGCGAGCGCGATCACGTGCACCTGCTCGTGCACTACCCGCCCAAGGTGGCCTTGTCGAAGCTGATCAACAGCTTGAAGGGCGTCAGCTCCAGATACCTGCGCGCCGAGTACACCGGCCGCATCAACCGCATCGGAGTGGGCTCCGTCTTCTGGTCCCGCTCCTACTTCGCCGGGTCATGCGGCGGTGCACCCCTCAGCATCGTCCACCAGTACATCGAGGGCCAGAAGCGGCCTACCTGACCGTCACCCCAAGGCGCAGCGAACTGCCTTCGAGGTCGTACCGGGAACAGGCACCGGCGAGCTGACCGGCCTGCGCGGAACCGGCGGCTTCACCTACCGGCACGGCGAGTCCTCCGTCGCGTACACCTTCGACTACGAGCTGGACTGACCGCAGGCCGCCGACCGCGCACCACGACGGTCCGTGGTCCGGCTCCGGCCCTGGACCACGGCGCCTTCGTCATACTTCACTCATGCACCTCGGGCTGCTCAACTCGATCCTCTACTGCGTGCAGTTCAGCCGGGAACTGGACGAGCGGGACGTCGAGCGCATCACCCGCATGATCCTGGAGCAGCCGTTCCACGACCTCACCACGGAGGAGGAGTACGCACGGATCGAGGCGGTGCTCGCGGAGGACTCCTGGGACACGGACCTGTCCTGGCAGCCGCATGACGAGCCGTCGGTCCGGGGCTTCCTGCGCCGCGTGCTGGACCGGCTGGACGCGCTGCGGCCGTGGCAGGAGCCTCCGTACCGCACCCTCGGGCTGGAGCGCTGGGAGGAGTTCGGGCGCGGGACACTGCTGGCCCACGTACGGCTGCAGTCCCCGGCGCGGGACCCGATGCACGCGCGCCTGCGCGCCGTACCCGGGGAGGAGCACGAGCTGCGGGCGCTGGTGCTGCGTCTGCGGTCCGGGGACGAAGTCGCCCTGGTGGCGCCGCCGTTGCCGAACGGGTACCGGGCGGTTCTGATGGGCGTACGGCCGCACCGGTCCCGGGCGAAGATGATCGAGGCGTTCCTGACCCACACGGGATATCCGCGTGACCGGGTGTCCCCGGTGGTACGGCGCTGGTGGGCGGGGCGGAGCGGCGAAACTCTGCCCCCGGGGCTGCGGTCCCTGCGAGGCTGAGCGGCGGGACAGTGCCAGGTCTCGACCGACGTGCCCGCCGTCGTCCTCGGGAGGACCCATGAACCGCCACCACCGACCCCCGTCACCCACCCCGAGGCTCGCCTTCCGGCAGATGACCGAGGACGACCTCGACGACATGGCCGCGCTCCTCGGCGACCCGAACGTGATGCGCCACTATCCCCGCCCCATGACCCGGGAGGAGGCCCTGGACTGGATCGATTGGAACCGGCGCCTCTACCGGCAGGAAGGATTCGGACTCTGGCTGGTCACCCTGCGGGCCACTGGTGAGTTCGTCGGCGACTGCGGTCTGACTCCTCAGGAGGTCGAAGGAGTCACCGACATCGAGGTCGGCTATCGCGTCCGGGCCGATCTCCAGGGGAACGGCTATGCCACCGAGGCCGCGGCTGCCTGCCGCGACCACGCCCGCGACGCCCTCGGCGCAAGGCGTCTCATCGCGATCATCCGACCGGACAACCGGCCGTCGCAGCGGGTCGCCGAGAAGATCGGTCTCCCCTTCGAACGCGACGCCGTCTCCCGGTCGGGTCTTCCTGTCCGCGTGCACGCCACGTCCCTGTGACGGCCGGGCCCCGCCCGGCCGTCGGCCGAAGGGACCACGACCAAAGGACCATGCGCGGCGGAGGGGCTGGGGCCAGAGGCCGATGCAGGCGTGATCACCGGGTGCCTACGCTCGGGGCCCGCGGCGGCCCGCGGTCCGAGCGTGCCGCCTCACGCAAGGGAGCCGTCATGCCGTTCACCGGTCAGAGCCACATCCGCGTCGCCCGGCCGTCCCGTGATCTCGCCGAGGCCGAGCGGTTCTGGGTACGGGGACTCGGTCTGAGTGTGCTGTACCGCGCGGAGGGAGGCGGCGCGCCGGGCGAACACGACCTGCTCATGCTGGGCCGGCCCGACGCGTCCTGGCATCTCGAACTCGTCCACGGCGGAGACGGCTTCGTGGAGCCCCGCCCCACGGAGGAGGACCTGCTCGTCATCTACCTGGACGAGCCCGTCCCCGACGAGCTGGTGGCCCGCCTCGAGGATCACGGCGGCAAGCGTGTGCTCTCCCCGAATCCGTACTGGAACGAGTGGGGCGTCACCGTCGAGGACCCGGACGGCTACCGGCTCGTGCTCTGCACGCGCGCGTGGTCCAGCTCCTGACCAGGACAACCGAAGCACGGAGTAAGCCACGCGAGCCCACCGGGCCGCCCTCAGCCGTCAACTGCTGCTGGAGCGCGAGTCGTTGAGCCGAGGTGCGTCTGCTTCCGGCCTGGCGCAGCTGACGGTTTCCACGTCACTCTGACATGTGCAGGTCATCTTGACGTCGTACCTCCCGGCTGGATACTTGCGGGCAGCGACGTGCCCCACCGCGAGATCACCATCACGAGATCACTACCGCGAGACCACCACCGTTCGGCTCCGCCTTCCTGACGGACGGACAGACGGGCAGGCAGGCACACAGACAGGCAGACGGAGAGCCGGACTGATCACGCCGTCATCCCCACCCTCGACGGC
>NZ_VJZE01000753.1 GCF_009377205.1 Streptomyces phyllanthi | reverse complement strand
TGCCCACGCACTCGCTCGCACGCTCCTCGACCGGCATGGCGTGGTGACGAGGGGTGCCGTGGCCGCCGAGGGTGTCGAGGGCGGCTTCTCGGCGACGTACCGCGTGCTGTCCGCCTTCGAGGAGAGCGGACAGGCCCGGCGCGGATACGTGGTCGAGGGGCTCGGCGCCGCCCAGTTCGCGATGGACGGCGCGGTGGACCGCCTGCGCGCGACGGCGAACGCCAGGGAACGGGGGGAGTCCCTCCCCGAACCCTCCTTCGGCCCACCGGACTTCCCCAGCGGACTCGACAGCGGAGCCGGGTTCTCCCCGGGGCCGGACGGCGACACCGACTTCCTCGCAGACTCCCCTTACGGAACCGGCCTCCCCCCAGGCCGCAACGGCGGAGCCGACTTCCCCGACGGCCACGGCTACTCCCCGGCTCCCCGCCACCCCGGCGGCCGCCCTCACCGGACCGGCACCGGCCGTGCCGTCGTCCTGGCCGCCGCCGACCCGGCCAACGCGTACGGCGCCGCCCTGCCCTGGCCCGAGCCCCCCACCGGCGCCGGACACAAACCCGGCCGCAAGGCGGGCTCCCTGGTCGTGCTGGTCGACGGCGAGCTGACCCTGTACATGGAGCGCGGCGGCAAGACCCTGCTCGCCTGGCCCTCCGACCCGGACGGCACGGTCACCGACGATCCCCGCCTCCTGACAGCCGCCGAGGGCCTGTCCGCCTCCGCCCGCGCGGGCTCCCTCGGCACGGTCACGGTGGAGCGCGTCAACGGCGCCTCCGCCCTCACGTCTCCGTTCGGCGCCCTCCTGGAAGGAGCGGGATTCATAGCGACTCCACGGGGCCTGCGCCTGCGCGCGTGACCACCCTCGCCCTCACCACACGGAGATGCTCGCCCCTCACGGACGTGCCCTCTCTTCCACCCACGTGCCACCCTTGGACCCATGCCCGAAGGAGACACCGTCTGGCAGGCCGCGAGACGGCTGCACAGTGCCCTCGCGGGCCAGGTGCTGACCCGCTTCGACCTCCGGGTGCCGAGGTACGCCACCGCCGACCTCACGGGCCGTACCGTCCTGGACGTCACCCCGCGCGGCAAGCACCTCCTCACCCGTATCGAGGGCGGCCTGACCCTGCACTCGCACCTGCGGATGGACGGCTCGTGGAAGGTGTACGCGAACGGCCGGCGCTGGAGCGGTGGCCCCGGGCACCAGATCCGAGCCGTCCTCGGCACCGCCGACCGGACAGCCGTCGGCTACCGCCTCCCCGTACTCGAACTGCTCCGCACCTCGGAGGAGCACCGGGTCGTCGGCCACCTCGGCCCCGACCTCCTCGGCCCGGACTGGGACTCCGACAGGGCCCTCGCCAACGTCCTCGGCGACCCGGACCGCCCGCTCGGTGAGGCCCTCCTCGACCAGCGCAACCTCGCCGGTATCGGCAACGTGTACAAGAGCGAGCTCTGCTTCCTGCTCGGCGCCACACCCTGGCTCCCCGTCGGCGAGCTCCCCCGGGACCGCGCGGCCCAGCTCCCCGCCCTCGCCAAGAAGCTGCTCGAGGTCAACCGCGACCGGCCGGTCCGCGTCACCACGGGCCGCCGCGAGCAGAGTCTCTTCGTGTACGGCCGCGCGCCCCGCCCCTGTCTGCGCTGCCGCACACCCATCCGCTCGGGAAACCAGGGCGACGGTTCCCGCGACCGCCCCACCTACTGGTGTCCTGCCTGCCAGACGGGCCCCGCCCCGGCTCCGAGCGCCCGTGCGGCCAGGCCCACTCAGCCACGCTCAGACAATTGACGGACCGTCAGAAACCCTCGTACGGTCCCCTCATGCCCGTCACGGCGTACGACCTCACCGGACGCACCGCCTTCGTCACCGGAGCCGCCAGCGGTATCGGGCGTGCCACGGCCGTCCTGCTCGCGGAGGCGGGCGCGACCGTGCACTGCGCGGACCGCGACCCCCAGGGCCTGCACGAGACCGCGACACTGATCAAGGTCCGGGGCGGCACCGCCCGCACCCACCACCTCGACGTCACCGACCGCGACAGGCTCCGCCAGGCAGTGACCGACTGCGAGGGGCTCGACTTCATGGCGGCCATCGCCGGCGTCATGCACAGCAGCCCGGTCCTGGAGACCCGCGACGAGGACCTCGACCGGGTGTGGAGCGTCAACTTCAAGGGGGTTTTGTACGCCTGCCAGGAGGCGGCCCGCGTGATGATCGCCAACGGCACTCGGGGCAGCATCGTCACCATGGCCTCCGGCGCGATCGACACCGGCGGCCCCGGCCTGCTCTGCTACGGCGTCACGAAGGCGGCCGTCGTCCAGTTGACCAGGACGTTGGCGACCGAGATGGGCCCGCACGGCATCCGCGTCAACGCGGTCGCCCCGGGCTGGATCCGGACATCCATGACGGACCGCCACGACAGCGAGGCACAGGCACGAACCGAGGCGTTCATGGCGCGGCTCTCCCCCCTGGCCCGGGTCGGCGAGCCGGACGACATCGCCCACGCCGTGCTGCACTTGGCCTCCGACGCCTCGTCGTTCACAACGGGCCAGATCCTGCGCCCGAACGGCGGAGTGGCAATGCCCTGGTGACGGCGGGGGCAACGTACACAGGGCCGCCCTCGGCCCGACGCACACAGCCCCTGACCCTCACCCCGAATACAGACCGCGCCCGACCCACCACGCCCCACTCAAACCC
>NZ_VJZE01000752.1 GCF_009377205.1 Streptomyces phyllanthi | reverse complement strand
CGTGACTCCTCCCCCACTCTCGGCTTCGCTCGAGCGGGGGGACCCCCATCGAGGGCGCTCCGGCGCCTTGCGATCGCACGCACCAGACGCCGCGCGCTGATCCGACCGGGGATATGACACAGGCTCTCAGCCCCACGAGTGGAGAGAGCCCCGTCACACCGCGCTGACACCGCTCCCGCGGCCGGTGCTCCACGTCCGGAGCGCCGGGAACGAGCCGGTTGTGCAAAACGTTTTGGATATCTAGCTTGTGCCGCATGAGCGACAGAACACCCCCGTCGGCGGGCCGCCTCCTGGTGCGCGGCTGCGATGTGCTGCGGGTTCCGCCGACGGGTGAGTGCGAGGTCCTGCGGGAGCGGGACATCGTGGTGGCGGACGGTGTCATCCAGGAGATACGGCCCGCCCGGACCGTAGGGGACGACGAGGCGGACGTGATCGACGGGCGGGGCCTCCTCGCCGTTCCGGGGCTGGTCAACGCGCACACGCACAGCCCGATGGTGCTGATGCGCGGCGCGGCCGAGGATGTCACGGTCGAGGGCTGGTTCAACGACCGGGTCTGGCCGATGGAGAGCAACCTCACCCCCGCCGACGTACGGCTCGGCGCCCGGCTGGCCTGCGCCGAGATGATCCGCTCCGGGGTCACGACCTTCGCCGACCACTACTTCTTCCCCGAGCGGATCGCCGAGGCGGTCGCCGAGACCGGACTGCGCGCCGACATCGCGCCCACCTACTTCAGCAGCCGGGGCCAGGGGGCCCTGGAGGAGAGCGTGCGGTTCGCGGAGGAGTGGCACGGCGGTGCCGGGGGCCGGGTGACCGTCTCGCTCGGCCCGCACGCGCCGTACACCGTGGACGACGCGGATCTGCGGACCCTGGCCGGGCACGCGCGCGGGCTCGGGGTGCGGATGCACATCCACGCCGCCGAGCACCTGGAGCAGACCCGGTCCAGCCTGGAGCGGCGCGGCATCACCCCGGTGCGGGTGCTGCACGAGACGGGGGTGCTGGAGGCCGGCGCGCTGATCGCGCACGGCTGCGGCATCGTCGAGGAGGACCTGCCGCTGCTGGCCGGGTACGCGGACACCGCCGCCGTGGCCTGCTGCCCCAAGGTGTACCTCAAGCACGCGCTCTCCCCGCTGACCCCGGTCCGTGACCTGCTCGACGCCGGGATCACCGTGGCGGTCGGCACCGACGGTGCCGCCGGCCACAACACCCTCGACGTGTGGGAGGCGCTCCGGCTGGTCGCCCTCACCCAGAAGCAGGCCGTGCGGGACGCCACCTGGATGACCGTCTCCGACACGCTGCGCCTGGCCCTGCGCGGCGGCGCCCGCGCCCTCGGGCTCCAGGACCGGATCGGGGCCCTGGAACCGGGCATGCGGGCCGACATCGTGCTCACCGACCTGTCCGGCGTCCACTGCCGTCCGCTGCACGATCCGCGCGCCGCGCTGGTCTACAGCGCCCGCGCCGCCGACGTCCGCACCGTGATCGTCGACGGCCGGGTCCTGCTGCGCGACGGCACGCTGCTCACCGTGGACGAACCCGCCCTGCTGGCGGAGGCCGACGCGGTGGTGGCGCGGATCCTCGACACGTCCCACGGGAAGGCGGTGCAGCACTATGCGCCCTGAGCAGTACGGCGCCGCCCGTCAGTCACCCGTCCGCAGGCCCGCCTCCATCAAGGACGTGGCCGCCGCCGCGGGCGTCAGCCCCACCACCGTCTCGCACGTCCTGAGCGGCAACCGGCCGGTCAACGAGGACACCGCCGCGCGCGTCCGCAGCGTCGTCAACCGGCTGGGATACGTCCCGGCGTCGCTGGCGCGCAGCCTCCAGGCCGGCTCCACCTCGGTGATCGGGCTGCTGATCCCCGACATCAGCAACACCTTCTTCGCCGAACTGGCCAAGGGTGCCGAGGACGCCGCCCACGACCTCGGCTACGGGCTGATCCTGTGCAACACCGAGTTCGACGCCGACCGCGAGGACCGCTATCTCGGCATGATCCGCAGCCGGTTCATCGACGGCATGGTGTACGCCTCGGGCTCCCCGCCGTCGCGAAGACGGCTGGAGGCCCTGATGGGCAAGTTCCCCATCGCGCTCGCCGACGAGGAGGTCGAGGGGCTGGAGGGCGCGCTCATCGCGAGTGCCGACCACGAGGCGGGCGGGCGGCTGGTCGGCGCGCACCTGCGCGAGCTCGGCCACCGCCGGGCGCTGATGCTCACCGGTCCCAGGGCCCTGAAGAGCGGTGTCGCCCGGGCGGGCGGCTTCGTCCAGGCCTTCAAGGGCGAGGTCGTCGAGCGCGTCGGCGACTTCAAGGAGGCTTCCGGCTACCGTCTGGTGGCCGAGCTCCTGAAGGAGGGCCGTCTCGACTGCACGGCGGTGTTCGCGGGCAACGACCTGATGGCGTTCGGCGCCCTCGAGGCGCTGTGGGAGGCCGGGCTGTCGGTGCCCGGCGACATCTCGGTGGCCGGCTTCGACGACATCCGCGCCGCCTCGCTGGCCCACCCGCCGCTCACCACCGTCCACCAGCCCGCCTACGACGTGGGCCGCACCGCCACCGCGCAACTCCTCCAGTACGTCTCCCGGGGCGAGGTCCCGCCCGCGTCCCGGCACACGCTGCCCGTCGAGCTCAAGGTACGCGGCAGTACGGCTCCGGCCGCCGCCCGCTGACCCGTCACCCGACCTTCCCACCCGGCCGCGCGCCCCC
>NZ_VJZE01000751.1 GCF_009377205.1 Streptomyces phyllanthi | reverse complement strand
TCCCCCTCCACCGCCTCCGCCGGTGCCGTCTCCGTCGGCGTCGTCGGTGAGGACGACCTCGCCGTAGAGCATTTTGTGGTCAGAGCAGTCCTCGCCTCCGTTGCTCGAGCACGTGCCGCCGTCGATGGCCCGGCCGGTCATCGCCGGGTCGAACCATGCCTTGTTGGCGAAGATGAAGTCGAGTTTGCCCTCTCCGTGGGTTGCTTCCCCCATGCCCGGCTGCTGCCACCCCACCTCGTAGAACTTCCCGCCGCCGCCCGCTTCCGGCACGTACATGCTCTGCAGGTGCGTGGCGGGGGCGGCGTTGAAGTCGCCGGCCAGGAGGTACGGGCGCTGGTCGATGTCGGCGGCGAACTTGGCCGCGATGGCCGCCGTCTGGGCGCGGGCGTTGTCGTCGTTGGGGTCGGTGTGGACCGAGCAGGTGCGTACGGGGAGGGCGAAATAGGCGGTCAGACAGGTGAACCCACGGGTCTCGTTACTGCGTTCCTCGACGATGTCGTTGCCGCTGAACCAGAAGTCCTTCGCTTCGCCGACGGGTGCCTTGGTGAAGATGGCGTTCCCCGCCCAGGCGTCCGCGCCGAAGAGACCGTTGCATGTGTTGAACCAGTTGTTGGACGCGCGGCCGAAGTGCCACGACATCTGTATGCCGCTGTCACGCAGTTCGTCCCGCAGGAAGGTGGCCTGGCTGTGGCACACCTCGTTGATCGTCACTATGTCCGGGTCGAGCTCCCTGATCTTCTCCACCAGCCGGTCGACCGGCGGGCCGTCGCCGTCATTGCGTGCGGCTCCCGCCATGTTCCAGTGCAGGATCTTGAGATTCTGGCGGATCGGCTCCGGTTGCGGTTCGGCTGCCGCCGGTGACGAGGTGAGGGCTGCGCTGAACAGTAAGGCCGCGATCACGGCCGAAACGAACGCTGACAGGCGTCTGAACTTGTGGCGCATGTGTCAACCACTCTCCTTCTTCGCGCCGTCGAGCGGCGCGACAACACGCCAATCTGGCGTGAACCCGACAAACGTAGGGGGCGTCGCCACCCGGTGTCCCCGGCCGCAAGAGGGTTTAAGGCAAACGCCGTATCCGCCATTCGACGCCTGGACCGTTCGTAGGCGGACAAGCCTGCCACTGGGCTGGATCGCACCACGGGACCGGTTGCCCAAGGGATGGGAGGGGCGGCAGTCGCGCAAGCCCCGCCCCTCGGCGACACGGAGCCGAGGGTCGCCGTCCGCTGACCTCGGCCATGTGCAGGGTGAAACGCCGGGCTGGGGGGCTGCACGTGACCGGCTGGAGGAGGCCGGCGCGGCGACGAGGCGAAGGTGGATGTCGTCGTCGCCGAGGGCGGCGGAGGCCCCCAATTGCTCTCGTCTCTCGGCGACTGGAGAGGCGACCGAGTTCTGCCGAAGGATGCTGGTGACGTCGATCGCTCTGCTGCCGGAGAGAACCTGGTACTCCGGGCAGCCGGTCATTGCGGCGAAGATTCGGGCGGTGCCGTCAGAGAGCTTGTCGGCGGTGTCGTTGTACGGCTCCTCGGACGCCTCTGCGGCCGGGCAGGTGCGCTACGACAACCTCACCCCGGCCGTCTTGCGGGTGTTGCCCCGGGCGTCGCCGCCCGGGGCTGTGGATGAGGCGGGGGCGAGGGCAGGTCAGTTGCGTCCGGCCATGACGCCGCCGTCGATGTCCCAGACGGCGCCGGTGACCCAGTCGGTCTGGTTCGACAAGAGGAAGGCGACGGTGGCGGCGACGTCGTCGGGCGTGCCGGTGCGGCCGAGGGGGTGGAAGGTGTTGAACTCGTCGAGGGCGGAGTCGACGTCCGTCTTGGGGATGAACTCCTCGTAGATGGGGGTGCGTACGACGGCGGGGGCGACCGCGTTGACGCGAATGCCGTGCGGAGCGAGTTCCATCGCGAGGTGCTGGGTGAGGGAGTGCAGTCCGGCCTTGGCCATCGAGTACGCCGACGAGGGCGTGGCGGCGATGGCCTGGTGCGCCCACATGGAGCCGATGTTGACGATGGCTCCCTTCGCGCCGCGGTCGATCATGTTGCCGACGACGGTCTGGGTGAGGAAGAAGAAGGCGCGGTTGATGGCCTGGTAGCGGTCGTAGTCCTCGGCCGTGTGCTCCAGGAAGGACTTCGGGGCGAAGACGCCGGCCGCGTTGACGAGCAGGGTGGCGTCGGGGTGCTGGTCGGTGAGGGTGATGCGCAGGCGGTCGACGGCCGCGGGGTCGGCCAGGTCGGCTGCCAGGCCGACGGCCTTGCCGTGGATGGACAGGGCGGCCGCTGCCTCGTCGGCGCTGGACTGAGTGCGGCCGGTGACGACGGCGCTGCCGCCGGCGTCGAGGACATGGCGGGAGACGGCGTAGCCCATGCCGCTGGTGCCGCCGATGACGATGGCCTTCTGCCCGGTGAAGTCGGGGGTGGTGCTGGTCATGTGGTGCTCCTGTTTCGGTGAGTTTCCGGACGGGGGGAGGGGTCCGGTGCGGTTGTCAGGCGTGGCGTAGGGGTTCAGGCGTAGGTGCTGAGTACGAGGTGGCCGTCGACGCGGCTGAGCCGGTCCGAGGTGGGGTCGGGCGGGAGCGCGTGGCCGAGGCTTTCGGCACGGACCTCGCCGGTCCTTCCCCGGTCGTCGGTGTAGGCGCGGGCACGGTCGTACTCGCGTAGCAGCGCTTTGAGTTCGTGCATGAATCCACCTGTCTGTGTTCGCCGGGAG
>NZ_VJZE01000750.1 GCF_009377205.1 Streptomyces phyllanthi | reverse complement strand
GTCCAGTGACCCGGGGCCACTGGACGGCCGCCTCATGCGTGCCGTGTGCCGCCGTCAGCACTTCTCCCGCAGCGAGTGCAGGTGCTCGCTGGAGCGGCGGGCGAAGGTGAACGACTCGGTGGGGTTGTCGTGTTCGGCCTGCCAGTGGTGGGCGAGGCGGTGCCCCTTGAGGCGGGTGACCGCGGAGATGAACCGCTTGTAGTCGATGTCGCCGTCGCCGACGTCCACCATGCGGTAGCCGTAGGGGTTCGACGGGTCGCTCTCGCCGTCCTTCACATGGAAGAGCGGATAGCGGTTCGGGCGCCTGAGGACGTAGTCCAGCGGCTCGAAGGGCGCGGGGGTGCCGTCGGGCCGCTTGGAGAAGCGGAACTGGGCCACGTATGCCCAGAAGATGTCCATCTCCAGATAGACGAGGTCGGGGTCGGTCTCGGCGAGCAGCACGTCGTAGAGGCGCACGTGGGGCTTGTCGGTGGCGAAGGAGAACTCCTCGGAGTGGTTGTGCTGGTAGAACTTCATGCCGCGCGCCTTCGCCGCCGCGCCGTAGGTGTTGAACTCCTCGGCGGCCCGCTTCCACGCGTCGACGGTCGAGCCGTAGCGGAAGGGGCCGGCGGCGGTGCCGATGTGCTTGAGGCCGAGGGCCTGGGCGTCGTCGAGGACCTTGGTGAGGTTCTGGGCGAAGGTGTAGGCGTTCGGGTCGTTGGAGTAGTAGCCGACGTGGCTGCCGATGGGGTTCAGCCCGTGGTCGCGGGCCAGGCGCTTGAGCTGGGCGAGCGTGATGGGGCCCGCCGAGCCCTGGGTGTAGCCGGCGAACTCGACCTCGTCGTATCCGTACTTCTCCAGTTCGGCGAAGACGGGTGCGAAGCCGAGGGTGGAGACCTTGTCGCGCAGGCTGTACAGCTGGATGCCGAGCCGGCCGGGCGGCAGGACGGGGCGGCCCCGGCCCGCGGTGGCGGCCTTGGCGGAGGTGCCGGCCGTAGCGGAGGTGGCGGCCGTCGCGGGGGTCGCGGCCGCGCCCAGCAGGGCGGCGGCGGTGGCGCCCGCGGCCACGCCGAGCATGTCTCTTCTGCTGAGGCGGTGGGCGAGTTCGGGGTCGTGGTTCTTGCTCGTGGCCGTTGTACGGCCGGGGCGGATCGAGCGGCTCATGCCTGGAACTCCTCGAGGTCGGAGGGCGTTGTCAGTGGTGAGTGCTTCACTTGTGACCAGTCGGAAAAGTGACCGGTCGGGTGAGACCGCGGGCCATGGCGTGCCCGGCGGCGCCGATCAGTCGAGACCGGCGAGATGGAGCAGCAGGGGTTTCACATCGGTGGCCGGGACGCGGCCGTCGACAGCACGGGGGGTGGAGCAGATGATGAGCGGACCGTCGTCGTCGCTCGTGGGAAGGCGGCCGTGGCTGCCGCGAATAGGTGACGGGTCCAGGGGCACGACCGCCATGCGGTAGCGCATGCCGAGTTTCTTGCGGGCGAGTGCCGTGGCCGCCTTGAGTTTCACGTACGGGTCGAGCGGATCCATGAACAGTTCGACCGGGTCGTAGCCGGGTTTGCGGTGGATCTCGACGAGTCGCGCGAAGTCGGGCGCGCGGGCGTCGTCGAGCCAGTAGTAGTACGTGAACCAGGCGTCCGGCTCCGCTACGGCGACGAGTTCGCCGGAGCGCGGGTGGTCCAGGTGGTGGGTCTTCTTGCCTTCGTCGTCGAGGAGTTGCTCGATACCGGGCAGGTCGGCGAGTGCTGCCCTGGTCGCCTCCAGGTCCTCGGGGCGGCGTACGTAGACGTGGGCGATCTGGTGGTCGGCGACCGCGAAGGCGCGGGAGGCCATCGTGTCGAGGTACTCCATGCCGTCCTGCGTGTGCACATCGAGGAGTCCGGCGCGCCGCAGAGCGCGGTTGATGTCCACGGGACGGTTCACGCGGGTGATGCCGTATTCGGAGAGCGCGACGACGGTACGGCCCTCCGTGCGGGCGTCGTCGAGGAGCGGGACGAGGGCGGTGTCCAGGTCCGTGGCCGCCTTCAGGGAGCGCGGGTCGTCGGGGCCGAAGCGCTGCAGGTCGTAGTCGAGATGAGGGAGGTAGCAGAGGGTCAGGTCCGGGTGCCGGGTGCGGATGACGTAGCGGGTCGCGTCGATGATCCAGCGGCTGGAGGCGAGGCCGGCGCCGGGGCCCCAGAACTGGAAGAGCGGGAACGTGCCGAGTTTCCCGGTGAGTTCGTCATGAAGGGCCGGGGGCCGGGTGTAGCAGTCGGGTTCCTTGCGGCCGTCGGAGTAGTAGATCGGACGGGGGGTGACGGTGATGTCGGTGTCGGCGCCCATGGCGTACCACCAGCAGATGTTGGCGACGGTGTAGCCGGGGTGGGCTCGGCGGGCGGCGTCCCACAGCTTGTCGCCGGCGACGAGACCGTTGTGCTGGCGCCACAGCAGGACGTCGCCGAGTTCGCGGAAGTACCAGCCGTTGCCGACGATGCCGTGCTCGGCGGGCAGCGTGCCGGTGAGGAACGTGGACTGGGCGGCGCAGGTGACGGCGGGCAGGACGGTGCCCAGGTGGGCGTGGGAGCCGGCGCGGGCGAGCGCTTTGAGGTGGGGCATGTGGTCGAGGAGCCGGGGGGTGAGGCCCACGACGTCCAGGACGAGGAGAGGGGTGGGTTCGACGGGGTCGGGGAGCGTCACGGCAGCTCCTTGAGGCCGAGGTCCACCAGCAGGTCACGGGCGAGGG
>NZ_VJZE01000074.1 GCF_009377205.1 Streptomyces phyllanthi | reverse complement strand
TCGGGGGTCAGGACGTCCGGGCGGCGGGCTCCTGCGCCTCCACCCACCTGCGCAGTTCGGCCTTGTCGAGCTTGCCGCTGGCGTTGCGGGGCAACCGCTCGATGAGCATGACCCTGGTGGGGAGCTTGTAGCGCGCCAGGTAGCCGTCCGCGAAGGCACGTACCTCCTCCACCGTGGGCGCCGTACCCGCCTCGCAGGACAGGACGGCCAGGACCGTCTCCCCCCACCTGGGATCCGGCACGCCGATGACGGCGGCCTCCAGGGCCCCGGGGTACTCGGCGAGGACGCGTTCCACCTCGGCCGGGTAGACGTTCTCGCCACCGCTGATGATCATGTCCTTGAGCCGGTCGACGATGTAGTAGAAGCCCTCCTCGTCCCGGTAGGCGATGTCACCGGTGTGGAACCAGCCCGTGTCGTCGAAGGCAGCTCGGGTGGCGTCCGGGTTGTCCCAGTAGCCGGGGGTCACGTTGGGGCCGCGTACGCAGATCTCGCCGCGCACGTCGTGGCCGTCGATCGCCGCGCCGGTGCCCGGATGCATCAGCCGGATCCCCGTGTACGGCATCGGGACGCCGGCCGATCCCGTCTTCTCCCGGGTCAGCCCGGCCGGGAGGTACGTGGCGAAGGGGGCCGTCTCGGTCAGCCCCCAGGCCTGCTGGAGCAGCACGCCCCGGTCCGCGTAGTCCCGGATCAGCTGGGGCGGTACGGGGGCCCCGGCGACGATCGCGGACCGCAGGGCGCCGAGGTCGGCCTCGGCGAAGCCGGGTACGCGCGCCAGGGCCGCGAACATGGCGGGCACGGCGAACAGGGAGTTCACCCGGTGGTCCACCAGGTCCTCCAGGCACCGGGCCGGGTCGAAGGCCCGGCGGACGACCACGGTGCCGCCCCGGACGAGGGTGCGCAGGGTGAGGGCGTTGAGGCCGCCGATGTGGAAGAGCGGGGCGACGGCCAGGTTCACGTCGTCGCAGCGGGTGTCCACGACGCTGTCGACGTTGACGGCGTTCCACCAGAGGTTGCCGTGGGTGAGCATGACGCCCTTGGGCCGGCCGGTGGTGCCGGAGGTGTACATCAGGGCCGCGAGGTCGTCGTCGTACAGCGCGACGGGCTCCCGTACCGGCCGGTGCGGGCCGCGCAGCCGCGACAGCGGTGTCCATGTGGGCGCGGTCAGGGGTGCGGCGGGACACGCGGGGTCGGTGTCGACCAGGACGTGGTTGCGGGCGGGGACGTCGGTGAGGATCGACTCGACCAGCTCGCGGTGGCCCTCCTCGACGACCAGCGTGTGCGCGCCGCAGTCGTTCAGGATGTGGCGCACCTCGTCGGCGGCGAGCCGGAAGTTGACGGGCACGAAGACCGCGCCGAGATGGGCCGCGGCGAACAGCGTCTCCAGGAAGGTGGCGCTGTTGAAGCCGAGGTAGGCGACCCGGTCGCCGCGGCGCAGCCCGCGCTCGGACAGTCCGGCGGCGAACTCGCCGGCCGTGCGGCCGAGCTCCTCGGCGGAGATCTCCCGGCCCTCGTAGACGACGGCGGTGGGGGTGGGCACCCGGGCTCTTCTGTACAGGGCTGCGGCGGGGCTGATGTCGACGGCGGCCATGGCGTCGGCTCCTTCAACTTGCTGTCGAGCGGGAGAGCGGGGCGGCGGGAGAGCTGGGAGACGAGGAAGCGGGGAAGCGGGAGAGCTGGGAGACGAGGAAGCGGGGAAGCAGGGAAGCAGGGAAGCGGGCGTCAGAGGCCGGCGCCGCCGGCCGGGGTGCGGAAACCCCGTACGGCGATGCCGCCGTCGGCGGGGATGACCGCACCGGTGACGGTGCCGCTGTTGGCCCGGGAGGCGAGCAGGACGTAGGGCCCGGTGAAGTCCTCGGGCTCGACGCCGGAGTCGTACAGCGGGATCAGGGGCGGCTGCCGGTCCCCCGACGCCTCGTTCCTGGCGAAGGACGCGGCCAGTGTACGGTCCTGCAGGCCGAGGCTCTCCGGGCCGCGCAGCCGGGTGCGCATGCCGCCGGTCGCGACGCCGTTGACCCGGACCCTGGGCGCCAGCTCGTAGGCGAACTGGCGGAGCAGACCGAGGCAGGCGTGCTTGCTGGCGGTGTAGAGGGAACCGCCCCCGTCGGTGTGGAAGGAGGCGTTGGACAGGGTCATCACGATGCTTCCGCGGGTGGCGACCAGCTCCCGCCAGGCGGCCTCCACGGCCAGGACGTATCCCTTGACGTTGATGCCGAAGACCTCGTCGAAGGCCTCGGAGAGCTCCTTGCCGGTCAGCCGGGTGACGCTGCGGTGGTAGTCCCAGATCCCGGCGTTGGGGACGAGGACGTCCAGCTTCCCGAAGCGTTCGACGGTGGCGGCGACGGCGTGGTGCAGGTCGTCCGGGGAGCGTACGTCGCCGCGGACGGCCAGAACCCCCTCCGGGAGGCCGTCCAGCTGTTCCGCGTCCCGGTCCAGTACGGCGACGCTCGCGCCCTCGGCGAGATAGCGCAGGGCGACGGCGCGGCCGATGCCTGAGCCGCCACCCGTGACGAGGGCGACCTCGCCCTCCAGCCAGCCGCCCGTCACGAGGTGCCCAGGAAGTCGGTGACCAGGCGCTCGAACTCGGCCTGCCGCTCCAGCTGCACCCAGTGGCCGCAGCCGCCGAAGACATGCAGCTGGACGTCCCGGATCTGCTTGAGCATGAGCTGGGCGCCGTCGAGCGTGATGGTGCGGTCGTCGCGGCCCCACAGCAGCAAGGTCGGCGCCTTGATCCGGTGGACGCGCTGCCACAGCGGGTCCATGCCGTGGCGCTTGGCGAAGGCCGCGTTGTAGCGGTGGTAGAAGGCGATGTGGGACTCGTCGAGGGACGCCTCGTAGCGGGCCTGCGCGGTGTCCGCCCAGCGCTTGGGCTCCGCCGTCATCACCCCGATGAAGTCCCGCATCTTCTTCAGGGTCGGGCCCTCGCCGTTGTAGTAGCGGAACATCGCCTTCTGGCCCTCGGTCGGCGTGGGGCCGAAGGGCAGCCAGCCGCCACCCGGCGCCATCAGCACCAGTTTCTCGACGCGCTCGGGGGCTGCGAGGGCGGTGGCGATGGCGGCCGCCCCGCCGAGGCTGTTGCCGAGCAGGTGGAACCGGTCGATGCCCAGCGCGTCCAGTGTCCGCAGCAGGGCGTCGACGGTGATCTCGGTGATGCTGCGGGCGTCCAGGTCGGCCTCGGTGGGGCGGTAGCTGCCGCCGAAGCCGGGCTGGTCGGGCAGCACCACGCGGAAGTGCGGGGCGAGGGCGGGCAGGTTCTGGTGGTAGTTGGCGACGGCACTGGCGCCGGGGCCGCCGCCGTGCAGCATCACGAGCGCCGGGCCCTCGCCGGTCTCGCTGACGGCGATGTGCCCGAGCGCGGTCTGCACGGTGTGCTCGACGAGCTTCACCTCTGCGGTCTCCTCAGTGGTCACGAGCGGGCTCCGGTTCACAGGAAGGTGCTGATGTTCTTGGCGAGCAGGACGTTCTGGTCGAGCAGGATCGTGCGGCGGGCGATCAGCAGCCGGCCGTCGTCCGGGTCGCGGCGCAGCACGTCGGTGCGGCCACCGGCGTACAGGTCGACCTCGCGCTCCAGGCGGTTGCGGTAGCAGAGGAAGGCCGACTCGGCGACGTACTCGCCGGGCTCGTCCGCTGCCCGCACCAGTACGTTGCTGATCAGGTGGCGCGTGCGCGACGGCGGGTCCTCGGCCCAGGCCATGCCGGAGTCGAAGCGGCGGATCCGCCAGGCGAGACTCGCCCTGGTCTCGTCGAAGATCGCCACCTCACCGGGCGAACCGTCGGCCAGGGCCTGCTGCCGGCGCAGCCGGTTGGTGCGTACGGGTGCCCAGTAGTGCAGGTCGTCGGCGAACAGCTCCAGCCAGTCGGCGTAACGGTGCTGGTCGAGCAGCCGTGCCTCGACGGCGTACAGCCGCTGCACTTCGAAGTGGAGGCGCATGTCGTCGTCGGAGGGGACGGACGGGGGTGCCTTCGGCTCCAGCGGATGGATGCTCATCGGGGGGTTCCTCCTGCGGACCGCACTGGGTGCAGTCATTCCAGCGCGGGGGTACGGGTTGCGGGGAGCACGTGTGCCAGTGGGCGGCACGGTGAAGCGCCCCATAGGAGCGCGGGGAACTGCGCGACCAGCCACAAACGGCCCGCGGTGAAACCGTCGGCATCAGGTGGCTGCCCCTGCATCAGGTGGCTGCGCCTGCATCAGGTGGCTGCGCCTGCATCAGGTGGCTGCCCCTGATCGGGGGGCTGGGGCGCAGCCCTGAAAGAACATGGCGCCGTCAGCGGAGCACACCGCGCAGGTCCACGCTCTCGTCGGCAAGACGCACCGCATCGACGGCGACGCCTCGATCGATGATCCGCCGGGCCGCCTTGATGTCCCGCACACGATCGATGGCCGCCGCCGCGACGACCCGTTCACCCCGCAGGCCGAAAGCCATGAACGCACCACGCGACACGATCCGCTCGGCGTCCGCCATGCTGCCGACCGCCTCCAGGCGCGAGCCGTGCCGGTCGGACCAGAACCAGGGCGCGCCCCGATCCGGTACCGGACGGTCCAGGATGCCCAGGGCGGCGGCCTCGCCGTCCCGCTGGGCGGCCTCCCAGTGCTCGTGCCGTACGGGGTGGCCGTCGAGGCGGGCCACGTCGCCGACCGCGTGGATACTCGGGTGGGAGGTGCGCTGCCCGAGCCCGACGACGATGCCGTTGCCGACGTGGAGCCCGGCGCGCTCCGCCAGTTCCGTGGCCGGACGGATGCCGATGCCCGCCACGATCGTGTCGGCGACCAGGGCCTCGTCGTGCCCCACGAGGTGAGCGACGACCTCGGCGGAGCGGCGTTCGACACGCTCGACCCCCGCGGTGATCACCTCGATGCCCTCGGCGGCGTGCCTGCGGTGCAGCGCGCCCGCGACGGTGTCGCCGACCACCGCGGCCAGTGGCACCGGCACCGGGTCGACCAGGGTGACCTCGCAGCCCAGGGCCCGGGCCACGGCCGCGGTCTCGGCGCCGATGAGCCCGGCCCCGACGACGGTCACGCGCGCGCCGGGCAGCAGCCGTTCCCGCAGCCGCTCGGCGTCCTCCCAGGTGCGCAGCAGGTGCACCGCCGGGTCGTCGCCCCCGGGTATGGGCAGCGGACGCGGCGTACCGCCGGTGGCCAGCACGATCCGGTCGGCGCGTACGACCGACCCGTCGCTCAGCCCCAGGCCGCCCTCGTGCGCGCGGATCTCGAGGACCGGGGTGCCGTCGCGGAGTTCGACGCGCCGCTCCTCGTACCACCGCTCGGGCCGCAGCAGCACGTCCTGGCGGCCCGCCTTGCCCAGCAGCACGTCCTTGCTGAGCGGCGGCCGGTCGTACGGCAGTCCGCGCTCGGCGGAGTACAGCGTCAGCTCCCCGTCGTAGCCCTGGGCGCGCAGCGCGTCGCAGGTGGAGACGGCGGCCAGGCCGGCGCCGACGACGGCGATACGCCGCGGGAGGCTCATCCGGTGGCCTCCTCGCCGGAGCCTGGCGCGCCGGGGTGCAGCCAGATCGCACCGTCATGGACCTCGACGCGATGCGCGCGCACGGCGGCGGTGGCGGGCATGCACTGCGGCTCGCCCGACTTCAGACAGAACCGGGCGCTGTGCAGCGGGCACTCCACCTCGCCGCCCTCGATCCAGCCGTCGGACAGCGAGGCCTGGCCGTGGGAGCAGGTGTCGTCGAGGGCGTAGTAGGTGCCGCCGTCGTGGAAGACGGCGATGGCGTCGTCGTGGCCGGTGGTCTCGGCGGGCACCTTCAGCGCCTCGCCGTCCTCGATGTCCCCTTCGGCCGCCACGCGAATACCGGTACCGGTGATGCTCGTGCTCATCAGTCAGCTGTCCTTCTCGTGCCAGGCGGGCGTGTTCATCAGGTCGCGCCAGCGGGCGTAGAAGCCGCGGGCGGCGCCGTCGCTGTAGAGGCGGCCCGTGGTGCCCGGATGGATGCCGTCCTCGCTCTCCAGTCCCAGCCCCATCTGGTAGTTGAGCGTCATCGAGCCGGCCATGAAGCCGTGGGCGGTGGCCTGGCACTCGCTCCAGTTCTCGCCGTCGTCCTGCTCGAAGATCCCGGTCGGCCCGAACGTGCGCAGGTTGTAGAGCCGTTGGGCGTCCTTCACCTCGTCCGGCATGGACCGGTCGACGATCGTCCACGCCCAGACCTCCATCCGGTCCGGGCCCTTGGGGTGCCAGACCCGGACGGAGCCGTTGACCGGCAGATAGGAGAAGTTGGGGAAGACGGTGGCGTGACCGGTGGTCATCGGTCCCTCGGCGCGCGCGTCACCGAGCCGTTCGCGCAGTGCCTCGTAGTCGTAGTAGCCGTGCACGACCCGGTCGTCGAAACGGCTCTTGGGGTGGGTCGGGAAGCCGGCGCCGTGGCCGAGTGGGTCGGTGTACTGCCGCCCCGGGGTCTGCACGATCTCCGTCCTCGGGCCCTTCCCGGACGGCGACATCACCATCAGCGCCGAGGCGTGCGAGATGTTGACGTGGTACCAGTCCGAGGCGAACTGCTCGGCCGCCAGCTTCCAGTTGCCCTCCAGCACCCACTTGTGGATGCCGCCGACGACCTCGGTGCCCTCCGGGTCCCGGTCGAGCATGGCGTCCATGTACCAGGTCATCTGGCCCAGCGCCTCGACGAGCGGCGGCGCCGTCGGGTTCCAGGTCGCGAAGACCAGCCCCTTGTACGTGTCGAGCTGCGCGACCTCGGTCAGTCCCCACTGCTCGCGGTCGAAGTGCGCCGGGTAGTCCTCGTCGTTGGGTACGTTGACCAGCTTGCCGGAGGTGTCGTACGACCAGCCGTGGTAGCTGCACGTGAACGCCTTCGTCGCGCCCGCGTCGGCCCGGCAGACCCGCATCCCGCGGTGCCGGCACGCGTTGAGGAACGCGCGCAGCTTCCGGTCCCGCCCCATCGCGACGATGACGGGGTCCTCCCCCATGTACGTGGTGAAGAAGTCGCCGGGCTTCCTGAACTGGCTCTCGTGCGCGAGGAACAGCCAGCTGGGCGCGAAGACGCGGCGCAGCTCCTGCCGGTAGAGGGCCGCGTCGTGGAAGATCGCCCGGTCGACCAGCCCGCGGTCGAGGTCGAAGTACCGGCTGACGTCCTCACTGAGCCGCGCGATCGGCCTGTACGTCTGGCGTTCCTGAGCTTCCTGGTCTTCCCGCATGGGGACAGGAGAAGCGGTCGACACCCCCGCGGCCCAGTTCGCGTGCCGTGATACGGCACGCCCCCAAGGGGCGCGGGGAACTGCGCGACCAGCCACGTCCGCCCCGCAGGAAACCGACAAGATCGCGTGGCTGCCCTGCCAAGGGGGGTCTGGGGCAGCCCCGGATGACAAGGGCAGTCTGGGGCGCAGCCCCGAAAGACAGGGGGGTCCGGGGCCCAGCCCCGGAAAAACGGTGCCCCGAGCGGAGCGCCACCGTGCCGCAGGACGGCACAGCACCACGCCGAGCGCCCACCACGCTCCTACAGTCCTCCGCACCCAGTCCCGCTGTGTCCTGGATCACTCTGGAGCCTCCGGTTCCGTCCAGGACGTCGGAGGAGCCGCTCATGTCAGAGACCACCGCCACCACGCCGACGCCCGTGGCGACGGGCACCGACCGGACCCAGGTGTCCCGGGTCGCCGTCGCGAGCCTCATCGGCACCACCATCGAGTACTACGACTTCGCCGTGTACGGCACGGCCGCCGCACTCGTCCTCGGCCCCGCCTTCTTCCCGTCCGGCAGCTCCACCGTGTCCACCCTGGCGGCCTTCCTCACCTTCGCCGCCGCGTTCCTGGCCCGTCCCGTCGGCGTCGTCCTCTTCGGCACGATCGGCGACCGGCTGGGCCGCAAGCGCGCGCTCGTCGTCTCGCTGCTGCTGATGGGTCTCGCGACCGTCGGCGTCGGTCTCCTCCCGACGTACGAGACGGCCGGACTGCTCGCCCCGGTACTGCTGGTGACGCTCCGTCTGCTCCAGGGGGTGAGCATCGGCGGCGAGTGGGGCGGCGCGGTGCTGCTCGCCGCCGAGCACGCGCCGCCCGGCCGCCGGGCGCTGTACGCGTCGATCCCCCAGGTCGGCCCGGTCGCGGGCTTCCTGCTGTCGAGCGCCGTGATCCTGCCGACGATCTCCATCGCCGGGATGGACGGGTTCGCGGGCGGCGCGTGGCGGATCCCGTTCCTGCTGAGCGCGGTACTGATCGTCATCGGTCTGTGGGTGCGGACGACCGTGACGGAGTCCCCCGTGTTCCGCGAGGGAAGACCGCGGCCCGCCGCCACCTCGCGCTTCCCGCTCGGCACGCTGGTCAGGCAGTACCCCGGACGGCTGCTGCTCGGCATCGGCGCCGCGATCGGCGGATCGGCCGTCTACTACCTGACGATCGTCTACAGCATCTCGTACGGCCCGAAGGCGCTCGGCATCCCGCAGAACACCATGCTGGTCGCGGTGAGCGTCGCCGCCGTGGCCACCGCCGCCGCCACGGTCCCCTTCGCCCGGCTGGCAGACAAGCGGGGGCGCCGGCCGGTGATCCTCACCGGTGCCGTCGGCTGCGTGGTGTGGGCGCTGCCCATGTTCGGGTCGCTGAGCACCCGGAACGGGCTCGTCATCACGGGGGCGTTCACCGTCGGGCTGCTGTTCTTCATCATGATGTTCTCGCCGATCGCGGCCTTCCTGCCGGAGCTGTTCCCGGCGCGGCTGCGCTACACGGGCGCCTCCGCGACCTTCATCCTCGCCAACACCCTGGGCGGCGGCTTCGCCCCGCTCGTCGCGACCTGGCTGAACAGCCAGTGGCAGTCGCCGCTGGTGCTGGGCGCGTACGCGGGCGGACTCTGCCTGGTCAGCCTGTTCTGCGTGCTGGCGCTGCCCGAGACGAAGGACCAGGAGTTCGACATCTGATCCCTGCCCAATCCCTGCCCGATTCCGTGCCCGATTCCGTGCCCGATTCCGTGCCCGATCCCTGCCTGATGCCCATCTGATCGTCGCCTGATCGCCGCCTGATCCCCGCCACCACGTAAACGGCCCGGCCACTTCGCCGGGCCGTTTACAGCGCCGAAGCGGTCACCTACAGTGGACGCGCGTCCATCGAGATGGTCGCCAGTAGCGCCCAGGGAGACCTCATGCCCATGCCTTCCTCCGCCGCCCCGACCTCCGCGTCCTCGTCCCCGGAGCAGCAGACCGCGGTCGACAAAGCCCTCACCCTGCTGAAGCAGCTCGCCGAGCACGACCGCGAGATCGGCGTCAGCGAGCTGGCCCGCCGCACCGGGCTCACCAAGTCCACCGCGTTCCGCCTGCTGGGCATCCTCCAGCGCAACGACCTGGTCGAACGGGTCGGCAGCGACTACCGCCTGGGCACCCGGCTCTTCGACATCGGCACCCGGGTCTACGGCCCGACGTCCCTGCTGCTCCGCGAGCGGCTGCTCCCGCACCTCGCGGACCTGTACGAGCTGACCCACGAGACCGTGCATCTCGCCGTGCTGCACGACACGGACATCGTGTACGTCAACAAGATCCACGGCCACCGGGCGACCCGCTCCCCGTCCCGTATCGGCGCCCGGATGCCGGCCTACTGCACGGGGGTCGGCAAGGCCCTCCTCGCCTTCGACCACGACGCCGCGGAGGCGGCGATCGCGCTGGGCCTGACCGGCCGCACCGAGTACACCCTGACCGACCCCGGTGCCTTCCGCGCCGAGCTGCGGCGCATCCGGCAGGAGGGCATCGCCTACGACCGCCAGGAGGCCGCCCTCGGTCTCGCCTGCGTCGCCGTCCCGGTCATGGGTCCCGGCGGCCGGCCGGTGGCGGCCCTCTCCGTCGCCAGCGGCCACCGCTTCGACGCGGCCCGTTTCGCCCCCGCCCTGCGCCGTGTGGCCTACGAGGCGGGGCGCGCGGTCATCGCGGCCAAGGCCCAGTCGGCGGCACCGTCCGGCCTGGGCAGCACACCCGCGGCCTGACCGTATGCGGCGCTCAGCCTTACAGGGCGCTCGCCCCTGACCGTATGCGGCACTCGGCCGTACAGGACGCTCACGCTCACCCCTGCCCGCCACCATGGGTCCGCGCGACGTTCGTGCCACCCGTGCCGGGCTGCACGCGCGGCACACTCACCACGATGTGCACGAGGCTCTCGCCGTCCAGCGACTCGTACACGTGCGGCCGGTCGCCCGGGTAGCGCACGAAGTCACCCGCCGACAGCTCCACCGGGCCGTCGGCGGGGCCCACCCGCACCCGGCCGCTGATCACGTACAGATGCTCCAGCGTGCCCACCGGGTGGGGCTCCGACGCGGGTACGGCACCCGGCTGCCCCGGCCGTCCCTGCCGCTCCCCGCCGATGCGCACCAGGTAGTTCTCGATGACACCGGAGCCGTACACATGGTCCAGGGACCGCGACTCGTAGCCCCCGTGCTGCCGCCACACGACCTCGTCGCCGCGCTGCACGGTCATCACCTGTTCCCGCTCGGCCACCAGCCGGGTGACGGGCACACCGAGCGCCTCGGCGATCGAGAACAGCGTGTCCACGGTCGGATTCCCCGTACCCTGCTCCAACTTGGACAGCGTCTGCTTGGCCAGCCCCGCCTGCCGGGCCAGTTCGGCCAGGGACAGGCCCCGCTGCTCTCTGAGAAGGCGCACATTGCGCGCCACCACGGTGTTTCCTGCGGACACGGCTCCACTGTAAGCGGGGCCCGGAACCGGGTACCCAGGGGCTCCGGGCACCCGGTGGCGTACCGCCGTTCAGGCCCGCAGCGGATTGGAGCGCGCCGCCGCCATCAGGTACCAGGCGGTGGCCCCCGTGTGCCGGTACGGGTAGTAGCCGAACCCGAAGCCGGTGTCGAGCGGGCTGCTCGCCGAGACGATCCCGGAGCGTTCGGGAAGCGCCCTGCCACCGACGGTCTGACCGCCGCCCAGCAGGTCCTGGGCCCGTTCGAGGGAGTCCATCAACCGCCGCGCCCGCGCCTCGTCGCCCCGCCCGTGCCGGTCCCGCAGGGCGAGCGCGAGATGGGCGGTCCCCTCGAACCACACGCCGTTGCGGTCCGGCCTGGGCTGGAACTCGGCGATGGGCGCGTCCTCGTTCGCGACGAGACTGGCGGAGCTGAAGGTGACGCCCTCGTACGACTGCCCCGCGGGCACCGTGCTGTTCCGCCGGTCGGCGTGGTCCAGGACGGCCAGTTCGGTGGCGGCCCAGTCCAGCGACCGCGAGTACCGGCCGGAGCCGAGGGCGAGATGGGTCCAGGTCTGGGTGTCCTCGGGGATCGGTGACCGGTTGACCGTCACACCGTCGTTGGTACCGGTGTAGAAGAAGCCGCCGGACGGCTCCCACATCCTCCTGACGAAGGCCTCGGCCCGCGCTCGCCGCTCCAGCCACACCCGGTCCCCGGTGAGCCGGGCGAGCCGTCCGAACAGGCAGATCAGGTCGGTGTTGTGCTCGGTCGACGTGAACGGCAGCTTCTCGTCAGCCCCGTTGACCCCGAACTTGTAGCCGCCGAGGGGTTCGTCGGTACGGCCCGTCCGCTCGATCCACCGACCGATGCGCACCGCGCCGTCGAGGAACCGCCGCTTCCCGGTCCGCCCGGCGAGCGCGCTCAGGGCGATCCCCGCCCAGGCCATGTCACCCACCGCCGTACCCGTGAACCCGAACTGGGTGCCGACGTTGGCGGTACCGTCCGCCCGGACGAAGCCGTCCGGCTGCCGCGACCCGTCGTAGAAGGTGTACGGCCCGACGTTGTACGCCTGCCGGAGCCTGCCGTCGTCGTACCCGGGGTCATGGTCCTGGGCGTACAGGAGCGCGTCCCCGAGCGCCACGGCCCGGCGCCGGCCCTCCGGGGTACGCGCGGCGAGATGGGCCAGGACGGCGAGGGCGTTGTCGTACGTGAACGCGGTGCTGAACAGCCCGGCCTGGTCCGTGTAGCTCTGGGTCAGCCGGATGTCGCCGTGGTCCGGGTAGGCGTCCATGGCGGCGGCGAGGAAGGCGTACCCGCGGCGCCGGGCGGAACTCCCGGCGGAGGCCGAGGTCTCGGCGGCGTGGGCCGCACCGGAGCCGACCGCGCCGCCGATCGCCACGGCACCGGCGGCGCCGAGCCCGGCACCGATGAGCGTACGACGGCTGAGCGCCGGACCTTGCCTGCCGGTCATGGGACTCCCTTTGGACGTGCGGGGCATGGGGGCACGAGGACGGGCCAAGCGCTTGAGAGCGCTCTCAAACGTGCGCGCTCATTGTGCTGGCACGCATGGGCCGGGTCAACGCTCCTGACACGCACGGTGCTTGACGAGCCGTGAGCGGACCGGGCCGCGCGGGAGGCGCGAGGAACGACCCGGGGCCCGCACACGGGCGGTGTGCGGGCCCCGCGCAGATGCGCCGACGGTTCACCGCCCCGGGACGGTGAGCCTTTTCAGCTCACGGATCCAGGCCGGAGCGCCTGTCCGCTCACTGGTCCACTTCGGTGACCTGGCGGTCGTTCAGCGGCTGGGTGGGCCGGTTGCTCTTCGGGAACAGCTCCTTGTACGCGGCCACCTCGCCCGGCGCGACCTCGACCTCGTCCTTGAGCACGGTCCACTTGACGCCCTCGGTGCAGGGCGGGGTCGTCAGCGAGCCCTCGTACCGGTACTGGTCGCGGTCGTCGGGCAGGAACGCGGTGAGGTCGAGGGCCCTGCCGATCTTCTGCGTCGCGCCCTCCTTGGCCGGCAGCTTCTTGAAGAGCTCCGTGAACGCGGAGGTGTCGCCGTCACTCTCGTCCATCAGCACGCCCACGACGGCGAGCCCGCCGTCCTTGTCCGCGTGCACGAAGTGCACCTCCATCGCGGCGTGCTCACCCTCCTCCGTGTGCTCGCTCGGGAGGTGGAAGTGGAACTGCTTGAGGTCGTAGGTGGTGCCGTCCAGGACGATGCCGCTACCGCCGGAGACGTTGGCCTGGATGGTGTGCCCGTTGTTCACGAGCTCCGCGGTCACGGGCTTGTAGTCGATGGTGACGGCCTTGTCGACCGCGGCCCCGGCCGCCTTGTCGTCGTCGAGATCGATCGGGGACTGCTCGCGTCCGGCCTCGCACGCCTCGAAGTCCTCCGCGAGGGTCGCCCAGTTCGCCGGCCCGTCGGCGCCCTCGTAGCTCCAGTGGGCGTCCTCACCCTTCTTGTCGTCCTCCTGGTCCGCCCGGTCCTTCCCTGCCTCGGGCTGCGGCTGGGCGTCCGCGGCCGGCGTGCCCTGCGCGACCGCGGCGTCCCCCTCTCCGCCGGCGCAGGACGTCACGGTGAACACGGTGAGCGCGGTGACTCCGGCTATCGCGGCCATGCGTATGACACGGGAGGACATGCTTGTTCCACCTCACGGAGGTCGGCTGATCAGGGGGCTCGGTCACCGTCGGGGTGACGGACTCCACTGTTCGAAATCGCCGTCCAGCGCGGAGACAGGACAGGGACAGGGCAGAGCAAGTCACAGGAAAGGCACGTACAAAAATCAGGTCGGGCCGACAGGCCCACCTCGGTTCGCCGGGCGCACCCGGCTCACTCGGTGCGCGGCGCGGTGGCCGTGTCCTCCCTGGCGGCCCGGCCCGCCGGGAGCAGGGCACCCGCTACCGGGATGCCCTGCCCGGACAGCGGCCGCATCGAGGCGGACACGAGCGCGCCCGGCACAGAGACGGTCCTCACCAGGCGGCTGCCCACTGGTTCGCAGGAACCTGTTCGGACGCCGTTTTGCCGGACCGGCAACGGGAGTGGCGTGCCCGGGACATGTTGGGCGACGGTGGGTCCGTGACCGACAACATCACAGCAGGAGCGCCCGCGTCCGGCACCCCCTCGCCTGCCGACGGCTACGTCGGAGACCCCGCGGTGCGGGCGGAGTGGGACAACCGGTACGCCGACCGACAACAACTGTGGAGCGGCCGGCCCAACGGTGCGCTCGTGGCCGAGGTCGCCGGGCTCGCACCCGGGCGGGTGCTCGACGTCGGCTGCGGCGAGGGCGCGGACGCCGTCTGGCTCGCGCGCGGCGGCTGGGACGTGACCGCGCTCGAGGTCTCGGGCGTGGCGCTGGAGCGGGCAGCCGGGCACGCACGGGACGCGGGCCTCACCATTCGCTGGGTACACGCCACCCTGACGGAGGCGGCACTCCCGCCGGCCTCCTTCGACCTGGTCTCCGCCCAGTACCCGGCCCTGCTGCGCACCCCCGACGCCGCAGCCGAGCGAGCGCTGCTCGCGGCCGTCGCGCCTGGCGGCGTGCTGCTGCTCGTACACCACGCGGGGATGGACACCCAGCAGGCGCACGACAGCGGCTTCGACCCGGCTGACTACGTGTGGCCCTCGATGGTCGCCGCTCTGCTCGGCGACGACTGGGAGGTGGAGGTGGACGAGCAGCGGCCACGCGTGGCACCCGACGGCGGCGCAGGCGCGCACCACACCGACGACCTGGTGCTGCGCGCGCGCCGGCTGCGCTGAAGCCCCTCCACTCTCAGCGAGCCCCCAGCTTGGCAGACTCGACGACCGAGCCACTGACGATTCTTTCGGGTCATTCGAGGTCGGAGGCCGACGACAGAGGCAGGGAGACCGCAGGTCAAGGGGAGTGACCTGCGACCTCCCTGTTTTCAGGAGATGGCCTGCGCGGGCGGACTACTGGAACGCGGGAACGACTTCCTTGATGAAGAGCTCCAGGGACTTGCGCTTCTCCTCGTGGGGGAGGCTGTTGTCGATCCAGAAGCTGTACTCGTCGACGCCGAGCTCCTCGTAGGCGCGCAGGCGCTCGATGACCTCGGCGGGGGTGCCGATCATCGCGGTGCGGTGCAGGGACTCGGGCTGGAACTCCGGGCGGTCCGCGAACTTCGACTCGGGGCTGGGCTCCAGGAAGCCGTTCGTCGGCGTGGTCTTGTTGCCGAACCAGGCGTCGAAGGTGCGGTAGAAGCGGTTGATCGCCTCCGCGGCCGGGCGCCAGCCCTCGGGGTCGTCGGTGGAGTGGACGTGGGTGTGGCGCAGCACCATCAGGTCGGGGCGCGGCACCTCCGGGTGGTTCGCCACGGCCGTGTCGAACTTCTCCTTGAGGGCGACGACCTCCTCGTCGCCCTTCATCAGCGGCGTCACCATGACGTTGCAGCCCTGGGCCACCGCGAAGTCGTGCGAGGCGGGGTCGCGGGCGGCGATCCACATGGGCGGGTTCGGCTGCTGCACCGGCTTGGGCACGCTCGTCGAGGTCGGGAAGCGCCAGATCTCGCCGTCGTGGGCGTAGTCGCCCTGCCACAGCGCCCGTACCGCCGGCACCAGCTCGCGCAGGTGCTTTCCGCCGTCGGCGGCCGGCAGTCCGTCCGCGAGGCGGTCGAACTCGAACTGATAGGCACCGCGGGCGAGTCCGACCTCCATGCGGCCGTTGCTGATGACGTCGAGCAGCGCGCACTCACCGGCGACCCGGAGCGGGTTCCAGAACGGGGCGATCACGGTTCCGGCGCCCAGGCGGATCGTCGAGGTCTTCGCGGCCAGATGGGCCAGCAGCGGCATCGGGCTGGGGGAGATCGTGTACTCCATCCCGTGGTGCTCGCCGATCCACACCGTGCTGAACCCGCCCGCCTCGGCCATCAGGGTCAGCTCGGAGAGGTTCTCGAAGAGCTGCCGGTGGCTTACCTCCTCGTCCCAGCGCTCCATGTGCACGAACAACGAAAACCTCATGGCTGCTCCTTCTTGGCTGACGCGGCGTCCTTCCCCGAGCTCTCCACTTCGTTCGAGCGGGGGAGGCCCCGTTCGGCGAGGGTGACGTCACCGGTTGCCCAGTGCGTGCGGGGGACCTCGTGGACGACGACGCGGATGTACTCGGGCCGGGTGTTCACGGTGCGCAGGACCGCGGCGTGCACCTCGTGCACCAGGTCCCGGATCTGTTCCGGTGTGCGGCCCTCGGCGAGGGTGACGGTGACCTGTGGCATGTCAGCTCCGCATCGTGAACGGGTCGGCCACGGGCTCCTCGCTCGTGTTGATCCAGACGCTCTTGAGCCGCGTGTACTCCTTGATCGTTTCGGTGCCGTGCTCGACGCCCACACCGCTGGTCTTGAAGCCCTGGCGCGGGGACATCGGGGACATGGCCCGGTAGGTGTTGACCCACACGGTGCCGGCCTCCAGCCGCGACGCCATCCGGTGCGCCCGGGAGAGGCTGGTCGTCCACACACCGGCCGCGAGACCGTACTCGGTGTCGTTCGCCAGGCGGACGACCTCCTCCTCGGTGTCGAACGGCATGATCGCGACGACGGGACCGAAGATCTCCTCGCGGACGACGCGCATGTCGTTGTCGACGTCGACGAGGACGGTGGGCTCGTAGAAGTAGCCGCCGAGGCCGCCGTCGGTGGCCCGGCCGCCGGTGAGGACGCGGGCGCCCTCACCACGGCCGAGGTCGACGTACCCGGCCACCTTGTCGCGCTGGTCCTCGAAGGCCAGCGGGCCGAGCTCGGTCTTCTCGTCCAGCGGGTCGCCGATGCGGATGGTGCGGGCGCGTTCGGTGACCCGCTCCAGCAGCTCGTCGTAGACGGACCGGTGCGCGAACACCCGGCTGCCGGCGATGCAGGTCTGTCCGGCGGCGGCGAAGATGCCGGCGACGACACCCATCGCGGCGTTCGGGACGTTGGCGTCCTCGAAGACGATGTTGGGCGACTTGCCGCCCAGTTCGAGGGTGGAGCCGATGAAACGGCTCGCGGTCGCGGCGGCGATGCGCGCGCCCGTGGCGGTGCTGCCGGTGAACGAGATCTTCGCCAGGTCGCGGTGGTCGACCAGGGCCTGCCCGGCCTCGGCGCCGAACCCGGTGACGACGTTGACCGCGCCCGGCGGGAAGCCCGCCTCGATCGCCAGCTCGGCGAGCCGCAGCACGGTGGCCGAGGTGTACTCCGAGGGCTTGATCACGACGGTGTTGCCGACGCAGAGCGCGGGCGCCAGCTTGCTGGTGGTCAGCGTCAGCGGGGAGTTCCAGGGTGTGATCGCGCCGACGACACCGAGCGGCTCGCGGGACGTGTAGTTCAGCACCTGGCGGTCGGAGGTGGGGATGAAGTCGCCGTGGATCTTGTCGGCGAGGCCCGCGTAGTAGTGGTAGTACTCCGGCAGGGTCTTCAGCTGGCCGCGCATCTCGCGCAGCAGCTTGCCGTTGTCCCGGGACTCCATCCGGGCCAGGTCCTCGGCGTTCTCGGCGATCAGGTCACCGAGGCGGCGCAGCAGATGGCCGCGGCGCGTCTGACTGAGGTCGCGCCAGCGCGGGTCCTCGAAGGCCGCGCGCGCGGAGGCCACGGCCCGCTGGATGTCGGCGGCGTTGCCGCGCGCGGCCCGGTAGAGGACCTCGCGGGTGGCCGGGTTGGTGCTCTCGAAGTACTCGCCCGACGAGGGTTCGGCCCACTCCCCGCCGATGAAGTGCCGCCACGTGGTGGGTTCAGTCATGTGCGCACGCTCCGATGAAGGTGGTGATGGCGTCGGCGAACGCCTCGGGGCGCTCGACGGGCAGCATGTGACGTGCCCCGGGGACGACCACGGCACGGCAGTCGGGCAGCGCCGCGGCCAGCCGGTGGGTCATCTCGGGCGTGGACCCGGGGTCGTTCTCGCCGGTCACCGCGAGTGCGCGTACGGCGATGGCGGCCAGGTCGGGTGCGAGTTCGGCGTCCGCCGTGGCGAACACGCGGTAGCAGGCGAGGAAGGACTCCACGTCGTTCGCGAGCAGGGTGGCCTCGGTCCGGGCCACCCGGTCGGCGTCGACGTCGGTGCCGGCGTACCACCGCTCCAGGGAGGCGGCGGCGCCGGCGGAGAAGTCGGCCTCCGCGGTGCGCAGCCGGCCGAGCACGGACGTCCGCTCCTCCACCGTACGCGCGCACACCGAGCCGGCCGAGGTCAGCGTGGCCACGAGCTTCGGGTGGTGCAGTGCCACGTACTGGGCGACCAGCGCGCCCAGCGAGAACCCGACCAGGTGCGAGCCCTCGGGGATCTCACCGATCACGCCGGCGGCCAGGTCGGCGAGTGTCACCCCGTCGCGCACCGGCGGGCGGGTGCCGTGGCCCGGCAGGTCGGGGGTGAGCACGGTGAAGCGGTCGGCCAGGAGCGCGGCGGTGGGCTCCCACATGGTGTGGTCGAGCCCGACGCCGTGCAGCAGCACCACGGTCGGCTTGCTCATGACTTCGTACGGATCCCTACTGTTCGGTGGAGAGCGGCGCCAGACGCTGCTGGGGGCGCCCCTGGGCGGCCGCGGCGAGAGCGATGACGATCTCGTTCGGGTGGGGGGCGTCGCTGATCCTGACCTCGAAGCTCTGGTGGTGCGAGCGGATCGTGGCGTCGGTGATGTGCTTCAGCGGGATGTCGAAGACCACACCGGCCGGGCCGCGCTTCTCGACCGCGGGCAGCAGTGTGGTGGCATTGGCGGCCTTGCGGAAGTGGTCGCCGAACTTCAGCGTGTGGATCAGGGCCGAGCCGTGCTCGACCTCGCCGTCCAGACCGACGATGGCGGCCTTGCCGTACGCCTCGGCCGGGGCCTCCAGCGCGTCGAGGACCGCCGGGGCCAGCAGCGCGCCGAGGTCGGAGGCGTGCTCCTCGATACCGGGGTTGAGGTCCTCCACGAAGCCCTGGCCGGCCCACGGGTTCTCGATCACGGCGGCGACCACGGCGATACGGGCGGGGCGCTCGACCGCGCGACCGCCTTCGGTGCGGATCTCCTCGACGACGGTCACGATCCTGCGGACGTTCATGAAGGGACTACCTCCAGGTTCTGGGTGGTGACGACGGGGTCGGTCATGCGGTCCCCGATCCGGGGGTGCGGACGCGGGCCCGTCGACGCGGCCGCGATGACGACGATCTCGTCGGCGCGCGGGCCGTCGGGGACGCGGGCACTGATGGTCTGGTAGTGGCTGCGCGTCGCCGCGTGCGTTTTGTGCCAGAGCGGGACGATCAGCGTCTCGCCGGCCTCGGCCCGGGTGTCGGCGAAGCAGATGATCGACTCACCCCGGAGGAACTCCCTCACCAGGTTGCCGAAGTACGGGGTGTGGATGAGGGCTCCGGCGTGCTCGATCTCGCCCGCCGTACCGACGACGGCGGCCTTGCCGAACGCCTCGATCTCTTCCACTCCGCCCAGGGCGGCGATGAGCCGGTCGGCCAGTAGCTTGGCGAGTACCGGGGCGACGCGTTCCTGCTCGGCGAGGAGATCCTCCGCCGGCCCGGTCCCCAGCCAGGGGTTCCGGACGACCGCCGCGACGCTGGCGCGCCGGGCGGGCCGGGCCGGCGCGTCGCCCGCCTCGGTGAACACGACATCGCGGTAGAGCACGAGCTTCCGGAGACCGATGCTCTCGTCAGGGCGTTCCATACGCTCTTGCATGGCACAGGACCATAGGCATGGCCCGAAGCGACGGTCAAGGGGTTGAGCGGAAGGGCCGCTCCACACCCTCACGCACTCCCTGCTTCACCAGCAATAACGCCGTGAAGTGCGGTTATCGGCGGCGTTCGATATCGGTTGCGATTCGTCGCGACGGAACCCTTGACGCTCCATCTGTGCCATGCCTTACTGCTCCTTGCATGCCAGGGCGGGGGTACATATAGGCCCTGCGGACTCTCAAGGAGTTTCATGTCCAGCAACCTTCGAAGCGGTACGGGAACGACGCCCGAGACGCCGTCGGGCAGCGACGAGGCCGACCTCGCGAAGAGCACGAACGAGGGACACGGCGGCGGCAGGCTCGGTTCCGTGTTCTGGACCTCGCTCGGCATCTCCGCAGTGTTCGTGGCCTGGGCCGTTCTCTTCACCGACAACCTCAACAAGGTCACCAACACCTCGCTGAACTGGGTCACGGCCACCTTCGGCTGGAGCTACCTGCTGGTGACGTTCGCCATCCTGGTGTTCCTGGTCTTCCTGGCCTTCAGCCCGGCCGGCGACATGCGGCTCGGCAAGGACGGCGACCGCCCCGAGTTCTCCACGCCGACCTGGTTCGCCATGATCCTCAGCGCGGTCATGGGTATCGGCCTGGTCTCGTACGGTGTAGCCGAACCCATCTCCCACCTGGCGACGCCGCCGCACGGCCTCGCCGAACCGAACACGCCGGCCGCTGCCGTGCGCGCCCTCCAGTACTCGTACTTCGACTGGGGACTGCAGGCCTGGGCGATCTTCGCCGTCTTCGGTCTGGCCATCGCGTACTCGACCCACCGCAAGGGCCGGCGCACCCTGGTCAGCCAGCTGTTCGTGCCGCTGCTCGGTGACCGGGTGAACGGTCCGATCGGCAAGGCCATCGACGTGCTCGCCGTGTTCGCGACGCTCTTCGGCACCACGACCTCCCTGGGCCTCGGAGCGCTCCAGGTCAACAACGGTCTCTTCCGACTGTTCGGCGTCCCGGTGAACTCGGTGAGCCAGGTCCTCATCATCGCCGCGGTCACCTCGGTCTTCACGCTCTCCGCGGTGACCGGCGTCAGCAAGGGCATCAAGTTCCTGAGCCAGGGCAGCACGCTGCTGGCGATCGGCCTCTTCGTCTTCATGCTGATCGTCGGCCCGGCCGTGTTCATCGCGAACCTGTACATCGAGTCCCTGGGCATGTGGGCCACCGACTTCTTCCGGATGAGCCTCCAGGGAACCGCCTTCGGCGGGCTCGAGTGGATGCAGTGGTGGACGTACTTCATGATGGCGTGGTGGGTCTCCTGGGGCGCCTTCGTCGGTGTCTTCCTGGCCCGTATCTCGCGCGGTCGCACCATCCGCGGCTTCATCATGGGTGTCCTGGTCGTCCCCAGCGTGGTGTTCTTCACCTGGTTCACCGTCTTCGGCGGCACCGCGATCCACGTCGACATGTTCGAGAAGGGCGACATCGCCAAGCAGACCGCGGCCGACATCAACAGCGCGTTCTTCGCGACCCTCGACCACTTCCCGCTGGCCGGTGTCACCTCGGTGATCGCGACCATCCTGGTCGTGATCTTCTTCGTCTCCGGCGCGGACGCCAACACCTACGTGCTGTCCATGATGACCTCGGACGGCTCGCTCACCCCGCGTCGCACGGTGCTCATCCTCTGGGGCGTCCTCACCGGTGTCACGGCGGTGGTCCTCATGCTCGCCGGCGGACTGAACGCACTGCAGAACACCGTCATCGTCACGTCCCTGCCGTTCCTTGTGATCATCGCCGGACTGGCGGTGTCCTTCTGGAAGGAGCTGGGCACGGACCGAAAGGAGAAGAAAGATGTCACGGTCTGACGCCCGTCGCGGACTCATCGAGAAGGTGTGGGCCGCGGCCTGGGGGCAGGGTGACGTCGACGCCCTCGACGAGCTGCTGAGCCCGGACTACCTCCGCCACAGCGGAGACCCGCAGCCGCAGGACCTGGCCGGCTTCAAGGCCACGATCGTCTCGACCCGGGCGGCCTTCCCCGACCTGGTCACGGCCGTCGACGACATCGTGGTCGAGGGTGACAAGGCCGCGATCCGCTGGCACAGCGACGGAAAACACGTCAACTCGTTCCTCGGCGTCCCGCCCACCGGCCGGTCCGTCCACGTCAGCGGTGCCACCTTCGCCCGCTTCGAGGGCGACCGGATCGTCGAGGAGCATGTGACGTGGGACCCCCGGGCGCTGCTCGCGGCGCTCGGCGTCATCCGCGTGGGCCAGGACTGACGATCTACATGACTAGGAGTACCCCCATGACGGCGCTCACCGCGAAGCCCGACATCGACGTGATGAAGCAGATCAACCGGCAGTTCGTCACCGGTGTCACGGTCGTGACCGCGATGGACGGGGAGACCCCCAGAGGACTGGCCGTCAACGCGTTCTCCAGCATCTCGCTCGATCCCGCCACCGTGATGGTGTGCGTCCAGCGCACCTCCTCCACCCACGACTGTCTGTTCCGGGCGGACCACCTCGCGATCAACATCCTGTCCACGGAGCAGCTCGACGTGGTCGGTACGTTCGCGAGCAAGGCCGAGGACAAGTTCAGCGCCGTGGAGTGGGAGAGCGGCCCGTTCGGCAGTCCGCTGCTGGCGAAGAGCAGCGCGCAGATGGAGGTCGAGATCCGCGAGCGGCTCCAGGCGAGCACGCACACGGTGTTCATCTGCCGTGTGGTGCACGCCGTGGCCGCCGAGCATCCTCCGATGGTCTACAGCGCGGGTAAGTTCTTCGACGGCGGCGCGCTCGCGCCGCTGGGATGACCGGGGGCGGCCCGGGAGACGGAGGAAGTCGGTGAATCGCGCACAGAGCGAGCCGAAGTGGGGGTCCCCCCGGCCGGAGGCCGGGAGAGGGTCGGTGCAGGCCAGGGTGATCGCGGAGATGCGTCGGCGGATCATCAAGGGTGACATCGAGCCGGAGACTCCGCTCTCGGAGCTCGCCCTCGCGGAGGAGTTCGGCGTCAGCCGTACGCCTGTGCGTGAAGCGCTCAAGCAGTTGCAGACCGAGGGGCTGGTGGAGATCCGGCCGCGTGTCGGGACGTTCGTCACCACCCCCTCGCGACGTGAGATCACCGAACTCTTCGAGATGAAGGAACTCCTGGAAGGTGCGGCCGCCCGGCTCCTCGCGCAGCGCGGCCGCGTCCCGGAGATCGATCTGCTGGAACGGAACCTGCGCGAGGCGGACGCGGCGGTCGAGCGGGACGACCGGGGCCGGTACGCGGAGCTGGTGCAGGAGTTCCACGACCTGCTCATAGCCGGTGCCGACAACAGCAAGCTGGGGGCCCACTACCGGATTCTGATGAACCAGCTGGCCTACTCCCGGCTGATCAACACCTCGCTCAGCCAGCCGGGCCGGGCGCTCCAGTCGGACCGTGAGCACCACCGGGTGCTGGAGCTGATCCTGGAGAAGGACGGCGACAGCGCCGAGCGCGTGATGCGCGAGCATGTCAGGGCCAGCCGGAGCGCGCTCCTGGCGGGTTTGCCGGTGAACCGGGACAGCCAGGCCCGGCCGGTTCGAAGCCAGGACGGATGAGCCCAGGACCGGTTCGAACCGGGTAGATCGCACGCCGGTTCGCCCGCCCCCGCCCCCACCAGGGCCCGGGTGTCTCGCGGCTCACCTCGTGGTGGTGCCGTCGGGCGGGGCAGGGGCCCGCGCACGGCACGGACGAGGCGCAGCCCCGATTCATGACCGTGGCACGGTGTTCGCGTAGTGAGAGACACCCCGCTTGGATCCGTTGTCCGACGGCAGGGCGGCACGCTGCCCAGGCTGCCATCGGGCGCCGAGGGCCGGTACGGGCCGTGGCCGGAGACAGGCGGATCAGGCGGACAGGAGGTCCCCGACCCCGGTTTCGCCGGATGGCCCCGCATCCCGCCCGCCTTTGCCGGATGCAAGATCTGCACCCCGCGAGGCAATCCGTCACCTGCCTCCGGGCGAACCACAACGCCGCCCAATCACCCCACCTCAATAACAAGAGTTTTGTTAAAGTGGCTCCATGGCCACCACCCCCGAGCCCGCTCCCGGCGAAGGCCCCATCCGCCCGGTCTCCGTTTCCCTCCACGAAGGCACCATCGCCGCCCTCAAGGCACGCACTGGCAAGCGCGGCATGTCCGCCTACGTCGAAGCCCTCATCCAGCGCCAACTCGAACGCGACCGGCTGCGCGAACTCATCGAAGACGCGGAGACCGAGCACGGGCCGGTGGATCAGGCAGCGGTCGAGGCCAAGCGGGCGATCCTGCGCGGTGACGCAGCGGGCTCGGCGGACGCCGCGTGAGCGGCACTCTCGTCCTGGACTGCGAGGGCCTGTCCAAACTCGTACGACGCACCCCCGAGCTCACCGAATGGCTGACTGCCGCCGAGGCCGAGGACATCCGCGTCGTCACCAGCTCCGTCACCCTCGTCGAAGCCCGCGACCCCAAGACCAACCAGGCCCGCTTCGACTACGCCGCCTCCCGCGTCAACATCATCCCGCCCACCGAAGCCATCGCCCGCCACGCCAGCAGACTCCTGGCCGCAGCAGGACTCCACGGCCACAAGTACGCCCTCGACGCCATCGTGGCTGCCACGGCACTCGCCTCACCCGCCCCCGTGACCGTCCTGACGTCAGACCCCGAAGACCTCCGCATGCTGTGCGGCCCCGGCATCCGTGTGATCAAAATCTGAACCGCACCGCACCTTCGTGCCCACGAGACCTGTCCCGAGCAGGGAGGGCACCGGCAGATCGCCCAGAGGAACCAGGCCGGTGAGCCGCCCGGAGTCGTCGCGGGCGACGGTGAGGGTGTCGTCCGTACGCTCTCCAGGCGGTTTTCCTCGTGCCCTTGAGCACCAATGACTTCGCGCTCCTCGACCGACGCCAGAGGCTCAGCCTCGGCTTTTCATGACGGCTCGTCAGTCCAACTGGCGGGCTGTTTCGGCTTGTTGGCTGTTTGCGGGTAGCGCGGGTGCCCGGCTGTCGCGTCGGGTGGGCGCCTGGTTCCACGGCTCCGGTCGGAGTGGTGCTGCTCGCAGGGAGGGGACGCGGCTGTTCAACCGGGGTTGGGGAGGGCTTCCAGCCGTGTCAGGGCGTCGGTGATCACATCCGTCCACGGCCGGTTGGGGCATCCAGGCCAGCAGCTCCAAGGCGATCCGGACGATCTCCAGCCAGGACTGGTTCTGCGCGGCGTCGTGCAGCGGCAGGTTGCGCAGGCCGGTGGCCCGCGCGGCACGGATCCGGTCTTCGGCCCTGGCCCGCTGGCGGTGACGCAGTTCCAGCTGAGCGACCGCGATGTCCTTGGTGCTGGTCGCGAAGCAGGTCGGGCGCATGCCGTCGGCGTCGGTGAAGCGCAACTGGGCGCCGGGGTGCGGGCGTTGCTTGCGCACGATCAGCCCGCACCCCTGGCACCAGCTCCTGCACCGGGACGGAGAACTGCGTTGAAGCGGCCGACAACGACCGAAGCACGTGATGGTTCGCGACACGAAGGCCAGCAACCGGGAATCCTGGCCGTCCAGCGAACCGCCTGGACGGCATTCGTGGCGTACGCCAAGGCATGACTTGTCGTCGACGACCACGGCTGTTCCACCAGCTTCCGCTGACCCACGAGGGCGGGGATGCCTCCCCCGGCGACGATCGCTCAGCCTCCTCACGGGTGCGATCAGCGACATCTCCGGCATGACACGAAACTTTCGATGCAATCAGGTGAAGTCCGATCCGTTGACGCACAAGAGATCCCACATGTAAACAGCTCGCACTATCGATGTTTACGTAAACATCAGGAGACCCACCCATGATGCGAAGACTCCTCCTGGCTGCCGCGAGCGCTGTGGTCGTAGCCTCCGGCACCCTGGCCGGGGTGCCGGGCCTGGGCGCCGGCACCGCAGAGGCCGCCACCAGCAGCGTCACCATCACCCCCGACCCCTCCTACCAGGGACAGGCGTTCGAGGGCTGGGGTACCAGCCTGGTCTGGTTCGCCAACGCCACCGGCGACTACCCCGACGAGATACGCGAGAAGCTCGCCCGACTCCTCTTCGACGACGACGGCCTCGCCCTGAACATCGCCCGCTACAACGTCGGCGGCGGCAACGCCCCCGATGTCAAGGACTACCTCCGCCCCGGCGGCGCCGTAGAGGGCTGGTGGAAGGCCCCCGAGGGCACCACCCGCGAGGACGTCGACTGGTGGAGCGCCGACGATCCCGCCGACTGGAACCCCGACGCCGACGCCACCCAGCGCTGGTGGGTGGACCGCATCAAGGGCGACATCGACCACTGGGAGGCGTTCAGCAACTCCCCGCCCTGGTTCATGACCGTCTCCGGCTACGTCTCCGGTGGCTTCAACTCCAAGGCCGACCAACTCAAGACCGACTCCGTGGACGAATTCGCCGACTACCTCGTCGGCACGGTCGAGCGCCTGGAGGACGCGCACGGCATCAAGGTCGACACGATCGACCCGCTCAACGAGCCGAACACGGGCTACTGGGGCACCACGCTGGATGCCAACGGAGAGCCCATCGGCGGCCGCCAGGAGGGCGCCCACATGGGACCCGGCCTCCAGCAGAAGGTGATCAGCGCGCTGGCCGAGGAGTTGGACGGCGCGGACACCGACGCCGTCATCTCCGCGATGGACGAGACCAACCCGTCGCTGTTCACCAGCAACTGGCTCGCTTACTCGCAGGACGTGCGCCAACGCGTCGACCAGCTCAACGTACACACCTACGGCACGTCGGGCCGCACCTCGGCCCGCGACGTGGCCAAGGCGGCCGGCAAGCCGCTGTGGATGAGCGAGGTGGAGGGCAACTGGGGCAGGATCGGCCAGAACTTCGAGTCGATGGCTCCCGGACTGGGCATGGCCCAGCACATGATCGACGACCTGCGCCAACTGGAGCCCACCGCCTGGGTCTTCTGGCAGCCCGTCGAGGACTACGACAACATGGCGCCCGGCGGCGAGTCGGCGACGGGCGGCAACTGGGGCAGCATCCAGATGCCGTTCGACTGCACCGCCGAGGACACCCTGGAGACCTGCCCGATCTACGTCAACAGGAAGTTCGACACGGCGCGGAACTTCACCCACTACATCAAGCCGGGTGACCGCCTGACCAGGACCGACAACGCCAACAGCGTCGCCGCCATCACCGCCGACGGGTCCGGCGCCACCGTCGTCCACGTCAACAGCACCGGCGAGGAGCGCACCGTCACCCTCGACCTGTCGAAGTTCGCGCACGTCACCAAGGAGGCCACGGTCACCCCGGTGGTCACGGCCCCCTCCGGCGCCCTCGTCGAGCAGGCCACCGTCCCGGTGACCGACAAGCGCGCCACGCTCACCGTGCCCGCCCAGTCCGTGACCAGCTTCCGCATCGACGGCGTCAACGGCGTCGCGGCGGACGCCGCCCTGATCCAGCCCGGCCACGGCTACCGGCTCACCGGCGCGCAGAGCAACCGCTCGCTGACGCCGAACGCCGACGGCACCGGCGTCGTCATCCGCACCACGGACCAGGCCGACGCCGCCCAGGAATGGCGGGTGACCCAGGTGTCCCCGGGCGAGGACAACCGCCGACGTTACATCCTCACCAACAAGTCGACCGACCGCTACCTGGCCATACGCGACGGCAAGCTCGTCCTCGAACCCGCCCAGGACGACGTCCGCCCGGACTCCACCGGCCAGTGGATCATGTCCACCACCGGCGACGGCACCTGGACCTTCGTCAACGCGGCCACCGGTCAACTGATCGACGTCGCCGGCCAGGCGACGTACGACGGCGCCTCTGTCGCCGTATGGACCCCCAACTCCGGGTCCAACCAGCGCTGGACGGTCATGGACCTGGGCGTCGGGGCGTAGGAGCGCCGCCCAGCCAGTCATCCAGCCGACGTTTCCAGCGCAGCGCGGCTCTGAGCTGCAGCTCCGGCCGGAACGGAAGGCGCAGGCGATGGCCGGCTGCGACCGTCCCGACCCCCTTGCCGACGCCCACGCCCTCGACGTGGCGCTTGCAGGGGCTCGGCGGTCTCTCCCTCTGCAATGACGGTACAAGGGCCGGAGGAACCGGCCCTTGTACCGTCTGCCGCGATGGCGGGAGCCTCGGACAACCCTCCCCGGCCGACCGGGCGCGGGCCCGGCCACGCTGTCCTTCATCGCAGAACCGGTGGTACCGGCGCCCGGGGGCCTCACGGGTCCGCCAACTGCGCCGCGTGGAGTTGGCGCACCCATGTGGGCCCCGGCGGCTTCTCGGCCTACGTGGCCGAGGCGCTGAAGCAGCGTGTGGCCATGGACAAGCTTCGTGAGATCGTCGCCGACTTCGAGACCGACAACGACCCGCTGTCCCGGCAAGAGATCGAAGCGGCCCGCGCCGCGCTGCGCCACGATCAGCGTGACTCGGGCGGTGGCGCAGCCTGATGCCCGGCACGCTCCTCCTGGACAGCGAGGGCCTGTCCAAGCTCTGCCTCAAGGACCGCACCGTCCTGGCCCTCGTCCAGGCAGCCTCGGAAGAAGGCATCCGGGTGGCCACGACCACCATGACCACCCTCGAGGCGGACTACGAACGCATCCACCCCGCCCGCATCCGCTGGGCACTCTCCCGGATCGACGTCCATGACGTCACCAAGGGCGTCACCGACCAAGCGGCAGCACTGTTGCGCGACCATCACCTCAGTGGCCGCAAGTACGCCATCGACGCCGTCCTCGCCGCCATCGCACGCTCCGCGCCAGGACCAGTCACCGTCCTCACCTCCGACACCGAGGACATCAGCATGCTCTGCGGACCGGCCATCGAGGTCATCAAGCTCTGACATTCCGGCACGGCCCAGGACGGCCGTTCGGCGGGAGGCCGGGAACGGAATTCTGCCTCCGCAACACTGGACCGCTCCCCTTGCAACCAGAGAGAGCAGTTGTGGACCGTGCGGGTCTCGGTCCGCTGCCGGACCGCGGTGATCCGCACCAGGGTTCCAGAACCCGGCCCCCGCCCTGTCGGGCGGGGCCGAAGGCCTTCTCATATCACTGTCAGCGGTCGTGTGTCATGGCCGCCGTCAGTCCAGCCGCTCAGGACGGACTCTGTCGACCAGATGCACCAATGCTTCCTCCGGGCTCCCGCCATAGAGGGCGAGAAACGCATCGTAGGCGCCGTACGTCCGGCCCCCCTCGGCGACGAGGAGCACGAGAGGACCGGAAGCCGCGGTGCCCACGGGCGTCAGCTTCTCTCCCGTTCGCCGCTCGTATCCCCTCAGCTTTTCGCCGTTGACGATGCGACTGGCGCGCTCGGCGTTCAGTTCGCAGCTGTGCGTCCCTGGATCGAGCGGATGGCGGGGGTAATCGAAGCCAGTTCCGTTGAATTCCTCGACGAAACGCAGCGCCGTCGGCGCACAGTGGATTCCCAGCTCATCCCAGACATCCCTGATGTGCCGGACGTCCGCTTCGGAGGCCATCCACCGGGCGTCCTCCGCCAGGATGTCCGACAGCCTTTCCGGCAGTCCTGCCTCGCGAGGGCTATCCGGCCGATCCGACACGCGCGCCGCCCCCTCCCAGAATTCTTCTGCACCAGCCGCACGACGGGAACAGCGCTCCGTCCGCCCGGGTGATGGTGAGATAGTCGATCTCGTCGAGGCTTGCTCCGACATCATTCATCAGATCGTTGCACGCGTGGAACTCCGCCCAGGTGCCCGGATCCCACTCCTCCAGATGGTTCCCCTGAGCTTGCACGTCCTGTGCTTCCTTCAGGCGGGGAGCGAGATCGGGGTGGACGTTTCCGGGTACGGCACCGCTTTCGCCGTAGCGGCGCTCTCCCGTGTACCCGTCGCGCGCCCCGTCACCGGCGGTGTTGTTGGTACCGCTCTTCTTGGCCTCCGCCCTCGTCCACTCGGGGAGGTCGTCGTCGGCGCTGCCCGCGGGGCTCTTCTTCCCGCCGCCGTCACCGCCCTTGCCACCCTTGCCGCCGCCCTCGGTCTTCGCTCCGCCGGAGTCGCCCTTCTTCGTCCGGGGCGCTTCCTTGGCCTTGGCCGGAGGGGCGGGCTTGGGGGTG
>NZ_VJZE01000749.1 GCF_009377205.1 Streptomyces phyllanthi | reverse complement strand
CCCCCGCCCGTCCCCTGGCGCGGTCCACGGCGCTCCCCCACCGCTTCGCGCTCAACGACACGAACGACGGCTACACCGCCCCGTACGCGCAGTGGCCGTACTGGGAACACCAGATCGACCTCCTGGCCGCGCACGGCTGCAACGAGGTGCTGGTCATCGCGGGCATGGAGGCCGTCTACCACCGCCTCCTGAAGGACTTCGGCTACTCCGACGCCGAGGCCCGCGCCTGGCTGCCCGCGCCCTCGCACCAGCCGTGGTGGCTGCTGCAGAACCTCTCCGGATACGGCGGTCCGCTCTCCCCCGAGCTGATCGCCCGGCGGGCCGCGCTGGGCCGCCGTATCACCGACCGGCTGCGCGAACTGGGCATGGCGCCCGTACTGCCCGGCTACTACGGACACGTGCCCGGGGAGTTCGTGGCACGCAACGGCGGTGACGCGCGCGTCGTCCCGCAGGGCGTGTGGCACGGCTTCGAACGCCCTGACTGGCTGGATCCGCGCACGGAGGCGTTCGCGAAGGTCGCGGCGTCCTTCTACACGCACCAGGAGGACGTCTTCGGCGAGGCGGCCCACTTCAAGATGGACCTGCTGCACGAGGGCGGCACGGCGGGCGACGTACCCGTGCCGGCCGCCGCGCAGGGCGTGGAGCGGGCCCTGCGGAAGGCCCGCCCCGGAGCCACCTGGGTGATCCTCGGCTGGCAGGAGAACCCGCTGCCCGAACTCCTCGACTCCGTCGACAGGTCGAGGATGCTCATCGTCGACGGCGTCTCCGACCGCTACACGAGCGTCACCGACCGCGAGGAGGACTGGGGCGGCACCCCGTACGCGTTCGGCACGATCCCCAACTTCGGCGGCCGTACGACGATCGGTGCCCGCGCGCACGTCTGGAACGAGAAGTTCTTCGCCTGGCGGGACAAGGAGAACAGCGCCCTGGCCGGCACGGCCTACATGCCGGAGGCGACCGACCGCGACCCGGCGGCCTTCGAACTCTTCTCCGAGCTGGCGTGGACTCCGGCGAAGATCGACCGGGCGGCCTGGTTCACGTCGTACGCCGACTACCGCTACGGCGGCCGCGACGACGCGGCGCGCGGGGCCTGGCGGGCCCTGCACGAGACGGCCTACCAGCACCGGGCAGTCGAACGCAGCGACCCGCACGACTCGCTGTTCTGCGCCCGCCCCGACCTGGCCGCCGACCGCGCCGCCGCGTACGCGCCGAGGGCGCTGACGTACGACCCGGCCCGCTTCGACGCGGCGCTGGCCGGACTGCTGGGCGTGGCGGGCGGGCTGCGGGGCAGCGCCGCCTACCGTTACGACCTCGTGGACGTGGCCCGGCAGGCGCTCGCGCACCGCAGCCGCCAGTACCTGCCGCAGCTGAGGTCGGCCTACCGGCGGAAGGACCTGGAGACCTTCCGCGCCCTGGCCACGCTGTGGCTGCGCCTGATGCGGCTGTCGGACGAGGTCACGGGGACGCACGGCGCCTTCCTCCTCGGCCCGTGGGTGAACGACGCCCGTCTCATGGCCACGAACGACACCGAGCGCGCCGAGTTCGAACGCACGGCCAAGGTCCTCGTCACCGTGTGGGGAGGACGGGCCACCTCCGACACGGGGAACCTGCACGAGTACGGCAACCGGGAGTGGCAGGGCCTGATGGCCGACTTCCACCTGCCGCGCTGGCAGAAGTGGCTGGACACGCTGGAGGACGCGCTCGCGGCGGGCACGCAGCCGGTGGCCGTGGACTGGTTCGCGTTCGAGGAGCCGTGGACGCGGGAGCGGAAGGACTATCCGCTGCGGCCGGTGGGTGACGCGTACCGTACGGCGGAGCGGGTGCGGGACGTACTGGCGCGGGCGCCCTACCAGGGGACACTGACCGTGACGGCGGACCCACCGGCCTTCCCGCCGGGCGGAAGGGCCGGCGTGGAGGCCGTGTTCAGGAACGTCAACGGCCTCCGCCCCACGGGCCGGGTCGACTTCACCCTCACCGGCGTCGAGGCCGCGCCGGAGGGACCGACGTCGCTCGCGAGCGTGCCCGCCGCCGGGTCCGGTACGGTCCGCTGGCGGGCGTCGGCTCCCGGCACACCACTGGACCGCCCGCTGCGCCCGCTGCCCTACACGATCGCCGTGGAGTACGGCCCGGAGGGTGAGGACCGGGTGACCGGCCGCTTCGACGGGACGCTCTTCGAGGCGGGGCCGCTTGCGGCGGACTGGCGTACGTACACCGACAACGCGGCCGTCTTCGGCCAGCTGGGTGACCGGTTCGCGATCGACGGGGCGGGGGTGGACCTGTGGCGGGGCACGACGGAGTTCGGGACGCTGTACCGGAAGGGCGTGCTGCGCGACGGCGTCTCGGTGACCCTGCGGGTGGACGCGCAGGCGGCGACGGGCAACTGGGCGCGCGCGGGGATCATCGTCCGCAACAGCCTGGGTACGGCGGGCTCGGCGGGCTTCCTGAACCTGGCCGTCACTCCGGCCAACGGGGTCGTGCTCTCGTACGACACGACCGGGGACGGCACGCTGGACACGTATCGGCGCGTCACGGGGGTGAGGGCGCCGGTGCTGTTGCGGCTGGGGCGGGGTGAGGGTGCGTACGTGGGCGAGTGCTCGGTGGATGACGGGGTGACGTGGCGGACGGTGGGGACGGTGTCGGTACCGGCGGCTGCCGCCGTGCAGGACGCGGGGATGTTCATGAGCGCGACGAACGGGGGTTCGGGGGCGCGGGGGACGGT
>NZ_VJZE01000748.1 GCF_009377205.1 Streptomyces phyllanthi | reverse complement strand
GGGAGGGCCTGCCAGGTGTAGGTCTCGACCTCCAGATGGCGGGTGAGTGGGCGCGCGCCGCCGACGAGTCGGGTCAGCGCGGCCTGGAGTACGGGGAGCGTGGAGGTGAGGGGCGCGGCGGGGGCCGCGTGCAGTGGGACGTGGAAGTGGGCGCGCCACGGCCGGGCGTCGGGCAGGGCGTCGCCTTCGAGGGCCTCGCCGAGGTCGTCGGTGCCGCGTAGCCCGGAGGCCGTGGCGGTGCGGGTCTGGTGCAGGAAGCGGGGTTCGTCGAAGGCGGCCAGCGCTTCACGGACGTCGGGGAGATGGGGGTGTTCGGCGTGCAGGGCGGCTGAGAGCTGCGATTTCACGATGGGGACGCCGGCGTGGGTGAGCGCGTCCAGGGCGGTGTGCGGGTCTTCGAAGGAGGTGGCGAGGTGGCAGGTGTCGACGCAGACGCCGATGCGGTCGTGGCCGATCGCGCTGAGCGGGCCGATGGCGTCGGCGGTGGTCTCGATGGTGCAGCCGGGTTCGGGTTCCAGGCCGACGCGGATGGAGCGGCCGGTCAGCTCATGCAGTGCGTCGAGGCGTTCGGCGAGCGTCGTCAGGGCCTTGTGGGCGAGGGCGGCACGGTCGTCGTCATACGGGGTGCGCCAGGCCAGCGGCAGAGTCGAGACGGTGCCCTCGGTGACGTCGTCGGGGAGGAGTCCGGCGAGGACACGGGTCAGGGCCGTGGTGTGGTCGAGGCGTTCCGGGTCGGTCCAGTCCGGCTTGTAGACGCGGTACTTGACCTCTTCGGCGCCGAAGCCCTCATAGGGGAAGCCGTTGAGGGTGACGACCTCGAGGCCGCGGCGGTCGAGTTCGGTGCGCAGAACGCGCAGGGCGGACGGGTCGGTGACGAGGGCGTCGGCGGCGTCCTTGGCGAGCCACAGTCCGATGCCGAGGCGGTCGCGGCCGAGTCGGCGGCGCACGGGTTCGCAGTGATCGCGGAGCTGGGCGAGGACGCCGTCGAGGGTCTCGGCCGGGTGGACGTTGGTGCAGTAGGCGAGGTGGACGGTGGATCCGTCGGGGTGGCGGAAGCGCATCGCTCACTCCCCGCCACGCAGGACGGAGTTGCCCTCGTGCGTGGCGGCGGTGCCCACGACGTCCAGGTCGAGGCGACCGCTGAGCCCGTAGAAGGCGACGGGGTTGCGCCACAGCACCCGGTCGACGTCGTCGTCGCTGAAGCCGCTCGCGAGCAGGGCGTCACCGACCCTGCGTGTCTTGAGGGGGTCGCTTCTCCCCCAGTCCGCGGCCGAGTTCACGAGCACCTTCTCGGGTCCGTACTCCTTGAGGATCAGGACCATCCGGTCCTCGTCCATCTTGGTGTCGGGATAGACGGAGAAGCCGAGCCAGCAGCCGCTGTCCTTGGCCTCCTTGACGGTGTTCTCGTTGAGGTGGTCGACCAGCACCCGGTCCGGGGGCAGCGCGGACTCGCGGACGACGTCGAGGGTGCGGCGCAGACCGGCGAGCTTGTCGCGGTGCGGGGTGTGGACGAGGGCGGGCAGTTCGTGTTCGGCGGCCAGCTGGAGCTGGGCGGCGAGGGCGGTGTCCTCGGCGGGCGTCATCGAGTCGTAGCCGATCTCGCCGACGGCCACGACATGGTCCTTGACGAGATAGCGGGGCAGCTCGTCAAGGACGGGGACGCAGCGCGGGTCGTTCGCCTCCTTCGGGTTGAGGGCGAGGGTGCAGTGGTGGGCGACGCCGTACTGGGCGGCGCGGAAGGGCTCCCAGCCGAGGAGGGAGTCGAAGTAGTCCAGGAAGGTGGCGGGCGAGGTACGGGGCTGTCCGAGCCAGAAGGACGGTTCGACGACGGCGCGGACTCCCGCGGCGCGCATGGCCTCGTAGTCGTCGGTGGTGCGTGACGTCATGTGGATGTGGGGGTCGAAGATGCGCATCAGGACTCCTTGCCGTCCTCACGGGACGGGGTGCCGGGGTGGGGGGACGGTGCCGGAGCGGTGGACATGTCGGTCGTGGGCCCGGCCCCGGGCTCGCTCCCTGCCCCGCCACCGGGCTCTCCCCCGGGCTCGGTCAGGGCCAGGACGCGGTACAGGTCCTCGGGTACGGGACGGCCCGCGGCGGTGCGTTCGTCGGCGTAGTCGCCGAGCATGCGGGCGAGCTCGGCGTCGGCCCGGGCGCGACGGGGCAGGTCCGCCACCTCGTCGATGGGCACCCCGGTGAACAGGCACTTCAGAACGGCGTGCCGCCAGTTGTGAGGGCCCAGGTGCCGGGCAGCGTAGGGGCCGAGCGCCGCGGCTACGAGGCGGGTGTCGTTGGTGCGCAGAGCGTCCTCGACGATCGGTACCGCTTCCGGGCCTGGCACGAGGTGCGGCAGGGCGTACAGGACGGCCCGGCGTTCGGCGCCGGTGCCCTGGCGGTAGACGCGGGTGAGGGTGTCCGCGTCGGCGCGGGCAGCACGGAGGATCAGAACGCGCACGGCGTCGGCGTGCTCGGGTCCACAGCGTCGGCCCGCCTCGGCGAGGCGCAACTCCCAGACGGAGATGGGCCCGTGCAGTCCGGGGCGGTCGGTGGCCTCGGCCAGGGCCCTGTCGAACCAGGTGCGGGCGGTGCTGTCGAGGTGGCTGGTGACGCACGTGTGCAGTTCGTCGAGCGGGGTGCGGCCGAGGGCGGTGCCCGCCGCAGGGGTACCCGACGTGCTGTGGAGGTGCGTCACTCGGTTCTCCCTTCGGGGGCGGCGGGTTCGCCCACGGGTGATGCGGAGGG
>NZ_VJZE01000747.1 GCF_009377205.1 Streptomyces phyllanthi | reverse complement strand
GTCAGGGCCACCCGCCACCACTCCCGCCGGTCGGACCCCTGCGTGAGCAGCCAGGCCAGACGCAGATCGGGCCCAAGGGACCTCAGGAACCTCATGCCGTCACCCCCAGCGGGACCACCGCACCGTCGCGCAACTGCACCTCGCGGTCCGCGTACGCCGCCACCTGCGCGTCATGCGTGATCAGCAGCACCGCCGTACCGGACTCCCGGGCCGTGTGGACCAGCGCCGACATCACCTGCTCGCCGGCCAGCGAGTCCAGCGCCCCCGTCGGCTCGTCCGCGAAGACGACCTTCGGGCCGGTCACCAGGGCCCGCGCCAGCGACACCCGCTGCGCCTGCCCGCCGCTCATCTCGCCGGGCCGCAGCTCCTCCTGACCGAGCACGCCGAACCGCTCCAGCCACTCGCCCGCCCGGGCCCGGGCCTCCCCCCGCGAGGCCCCGGCCAGCAGCAGCGGCAGCGCGACGTTGTCCACGGCCGTCAGCTCGGGGATCAGCTGCCCGAACTGGAAGACCACCCCGAAGTCCGTACGGCGCAGCTCGCTGAGCCGCTTCTCGGGGAGCCGGTCGAGGCGTACGTCGCCGTAGACCACGGAGCCCTCGTCCGGCCGGACGATCCCCGCCAGGCAGTGCAGCAGCGTCGACTTGCCGCTGCCGCTCGCGCCCGTGACGGCGAGGATCTCCCCGTGGTGCAGCTCCACCGAGGCGCCGTGCAGCGCCCGGGTGGGGCCGTGGGCCTTGGCCAGACCACGGGCCGCCAGGAGCGGCACCGTGCTGTCCGGGCTCTCCGGTATCTCGCTGCTGTCGGTCATGACGCGTCGACCTCCGCGGTCAGAGTGATCAGCCGGGCCGCGGTGGTGGTCATCCAGCGCAGATCGGCGTCGAGGTGGTTGAGGGCGTAGTCCGCCGAGAGCACGGTCGCGAGGTCGGAACCCACGGCGGTCTTCACCGCCGTGAGCTCCCGCATCCGTCGCATGTGCGCGGCGCGCTGCTCCCGCAGATAGCCGGCCGGGTCGCCCCCGGCGAGGATCGAGACGACGACCTTGGCGAAGATCTCGTTCGTCACGAAGGGCGCGGGCGGGGCGATCTCGGCCGCCCACTCGGCCAGCTCGCGCGACCCCTCGTCCGTCGAGCGGTACATCGTCCGCTCCGGACCGCCGTCCGAGTCGGTCCCGTCGACCTCGGCCAGTCCGTCGCGGACCAGCCGCTGGAGTGTCGTGTAGACCTGCCCGTAGGCCAGCGGCCGGGCCTGCGGAAAACGTTCGTCGTGCCGTCGCTTGAGGTCATAGCCATGGCTGGGTCCCCCGGCGAGCAGCCCCAACAGGATGTGGCGGGTGCTCATGCGGATCACTCTACACTCGATATATGTAGCGAGTGAATAGTGGCTCTCGTGCGCCGTCCGGGCCCGTTTCGGGGAGGGGTCCAGCACGCCCTCACCGACCCTCACCCGGCCCGCGCCGAGCGCGGCGCGCAGCCGGCCCGGCTTCCGGTACGCCGCCCGGGCCGCCCCGGCGTCGTCGTCGGCCCGGGCGTCCAGCAGGGTGATCGCCGTCTCGCCCGCCTCGCCGTACCGGGACAACCGCTCGGCCCAGGGCGCCACTTCGGCCGCGAGCCCGGCCCGGGCGGCCGGGCTGTCGACGCGCGGAGCCGATGTGTCAGAATCGCCCGCGACAATTCGCTCGGTGACGGGATCGATACGGAGCGTGTGTGACCAAAACCACGATGTCCACCTTGATACGTCTGCGGCGGCGGCCACTGGGTAGGGCTGCCGTAACCCGTTCAGTGCCGTACGACGACAAGGAGACCATCGTGGCCGCACGACTTCCGCTTCCCGCCCTCTCCAAACCCACGGCGGAGCTGTCCGCCGACCCCGAGCCCCGCGTCTGCGTGTTCAGCGCGGAGGGCTCCTGCGCCGAGCCCCCGCTCACGAGTGAGCCCCCGCTGCCGGACGCCGAGCCCCTCACCAGCGAGCCTCCCCTCGCCGACGCCGCACCCCTGACCAGCGAACCCACGCCCACCGGCGCCGCCTTCACCGGTTTCGATCCCATGGGGGTCTAGATGCCACAACCGGCCGACCCGGCGGCGGAACCGAGCCCCGCCGAGGACGCTGACTCCTCCGAGGGCGCTGACTCCTCCGAGGGCGCCGCGGGCTCCGCGAGTTCCGCGAGCTCATCGCAAGGCTCCGGGAGCGCCGCGAGTGGGACGCCGCTGTCCCGGCTCGCCGCGCTGCACGGGGTCGCCACCTCCTACAGCCCGTCCCCGGACCGTACGGTCCCGGCCTCGGACGCCGCGATCGTCGCGGCCCTCACCGCGCTGGACGTCGACGCCGGCACCCCGGAGTCCGTCCACGCGGCCCTCGCCGCCCGGGAACGGGAGCTACGGGAGCGGCTGTTGCCGCCGACCCTGGTCTGCTGGGGCGGACGGGCCCCCGCCGAACTGGCCGGACTCCCCGAGGGCACCCGCCTGCGCATCGAGACCGAACAGGGCGAACTCCGCGCCGCCGCCGAGCAGTTGCCCCCCGGTGTGCACGCGCTGCGCGCCACCGCCCCCGACGGCCGTACCGCCGACGCCCACCTCGTGGTGGCCCCGTCCCGGCTGCCCGCGCCGCCCGGACGCGCGTACGGACTCCTCGTCCAGCTCTACTCCCTGCTCTCCCGCCGCAGCTGGGGCATGGGCGACCTCGGCGACCTGGCCGAGCTGACCGCCTGGGCGGGGCGTGCGCTCGGCGCCGGATTCGTCCAGGTC
>NZ_VJZE01000746.1 GCF_009377205.1 Streptomyces phyllanthi | reverse complement strand
CCCGTCCCCCGGTCGCCCCCACCGCTCCTGACCTCTGCCGTTGCACGGTGCCGAAACCGGGTGGAAGGCTGGAGGTGGCACCGGGCCCGTCCCACCGACTGGAGGTACCCCGTGGACAGCACCGAAGGATGGGGGGACGACGTCTATCAGCCCGACGCATCCGAGATCCAGGAGGACTCCGGAGTGCTGGACTCCGAGGACACCCTGGAGAGCGACGGAGTCGGCGATCCGCTCGACCGGGGCTGGTCGCCGCCGGAGCGGCCGTGGGCGGTGGAGAACATCGGGGTGACCGCGGCGGAACGCCGGCAGGGCGAGACGCTGGACCAGCGGCTGGCGAAGGAGTCCCCGGACGTCCGGACGCCCGACGGGGACGGCATCGGTGACTGCCAGGGCACCGACGGCGAACCTCTCGACAACGAGGTGGGTGACATCCGCTCGGGCCGTCTGGTCGCCCCGGACGAGGGCGCGCACGAGGACGAGGAGAGCGGGCTGGTCGCCACCGATGTGGGGATCGACGGTGCGGCGGCCTCGGCCGAGGAGGCCGCCATGCACATCGTCGACGAGGAAGGCTGGGCCGGCTGACGCCCGCCTGCGCGGTGTCGTCCCCCGGGCCCCGGGCGACCGGCTCCCCGAGGCCCGGGAAGTGGTGGACAGGCAGGGCGCAGCGCAGACGGGAGGGGAGCAGCGCAGACGGGGAGGGGGAGCAGCGCAGACGGACTCGTGTTCCCTGCCGCGCCCGCGCTCAGATGAAGTTCAGCGCCGACGCGGCGCCCACTCCCCCGAGCACCATGAACACCGGCATCAGCACCCGCAGCTCGACCCAGCTGCCCGCGCGGAACCGCATGGCCTTCGGCGGGCCGACCGGGTACCAGCGCTTGCGGCCCACCGGTATGGGCCACAGGATCGGGCAGCCGGAGATCGTCAGCGCGTCCCCTATGTCGTGCACCAGGGCGCCCAGGAGGACCGGCAGCCCGAGCCACAGGTACTCCTGGCCCGGCGCGGTGAACAGCCAGTCCGCCCCGTTGCCGGGCTTGTCCAGTATTCCCGCGAGGATCCAGGCGCTGGTCGCTGCCAGCAGCCACACCAGGACATCGCTGCTGGAGCCGCGGGCCGCCCGCCACAGCAGCCCCTCGATGGCGAGCACCATGTGCACGAAGAGGATGGCCAGCACCGCCCAGCGGCCACCGGTCATGCCCAGGACCGCGAAGCCCACGCCGATCACCACCGCCCACAGCCAGGTGTGCGTCAGGGTGCGGTGACCGCCGGAGCGGCGCGGGTCGCTCTGCGTCCGCGTCGCCTTGTAGACGGCGTACGAGAGCTTGTCGACGACCTCGCACATCCACCGTGAGAGAGGACCGAACGACCGCGAGATGGTGGCCGCCTTGTGGTCCAGGTCCGGGGCGAGCGCGGCGCCGGCGCAGATCAGCGCGCCGACCAGGAGGACCGGCCAGGGCATCGGATGACCGGCCGCCGCGGCGGCAGCGCCGACACCGAGCCAGGCCGCGGCCCCCGACAGTGAGTGTGCTGGTCCCATCATGGCCGCATCCGCCCCATTCGTGCTTGTGCCGCTGTCCCGTTGCCACCTGCGCCGACGCAATGTCGGCGCCACAGCGTAGCGTTCGTGATCTTCCGTCCCGCAGCCGATTCCCCCATCGGGCCCGACGGCAGGCAAGATGGGGGCGTGACCCTCATCGATCAGCTGCCGAAGACCGCCGACCCCGACGCCCTCTACGAAGCCTTCGAGTCGTGGGCCCTGGAGCGCGGTCTCACCCTCTACCCGCACCAGGAGGAGGCGCTGATCGAGGTGGTGTCCGGTGCCAACGTGATCGTGTCGACACCCACCGGCTCCGGCAAGAGCATGATCGCGGCGGGTGCGCACTTCGCGGCGCTCGCCCGGGACGAGGTCACCTTCTACACCGCGCCGATCAAGGCGCTCGTCTCGGAGAAGTTCTTCGAGCTGTGCAAGCTCTTCGGCACCGAGAACGTCGGCATGCTGACCGGTGACGCCTCGGTGAACGCCGACGCGCCCGTCATCTGCTGCACGGCCGAGGTGCTGGCGTCCATCGCGCTGCGCGACGGCAAGGACGCCGATGTCGGCCAGGTCGTGATGGACGAGTTCCACTTCTACGCGGAGGGCGACCGCGGCTGGGCCTGGCAGATCCCGATCCTGGAGCTGCCGCAGGCGCAGTTCGTCCTGATGTCGGCGACGCTCGGCGATGTCTCGATGTTCGAGAAGGACCTCACGCGCCGCACGGGCCGCCCGACCGCGGTGGTCCGCTCGGCGACCCGGCCGGTCCCCCTCTCCTACGAGTACCGGCTCACGCCGCTCACGGAGACGCTCACCGAACTGCTTCAGACCAAGCAGGCTCCCGTCTACATCGTGCACTTCACCCAGGCGCAGGCCGTGGAGCGGGCACAGGCGCTGATGAGCATCAACATGTGCTCCCGGGAGGAGAAGGACGAGATCGCCGAGCTGATCGGCAACTTCCGCTTCACCACCAAGTTCGGCCGCAACCTGTCGCGTTACGTACGGCACGGGATCGGTGTGCATCACGCCGGCATGCTGCCCAAGTACCGGCGCCTCGTGGAGAAGCTGGCCCAGGCCGGTCTGCTGAAGGTCATCTGCGGTACGGACACGCTCGGCGTCGGCGTCAACGTGCCCATCCGTACGGTGCTGTTCACGGCCCTGACGAAGTACGACGGCAACCGGGTGCGCACCCTGCGCGCCCGCGAGTTCCACCAGATCGCGGGGCGGGCAGGGC
>NZ_VJZE01000745.1 GCF_009377205.1 Streptomyces phyllanthi | reverse complement strand
CTCCGCCCCCTCCGAGCCCACCGCTCGGCTGCTCGTGGTCGACGACGAGGAGAGCGTGCGCTCCATGCTGATCATGGCGCTGGAGTTCCTCGGTTACGGGGTGACCTCCGCGGCCACCGGCAGGCAGGCGCTTGAGGCCGTCGCCCGGCACAGTCCTGACCTGGTGCTGCTGGACGTCAACCTGCCGGACGTCAGCGGCTTCGACGTCTGCCGGACGCTGCGCGAGCGGGGCGTCGCCGTGCCCGTGCTCTTCCTCACCGGCCTGGGCCGGGTCGACGACCGGGTGCGCGGGCTCGACCTGGGCGGCGACGACTTCCTCACCAAGCCGTTCGAGCTGAAGGAGGTGGCCGCCCGGGTCCGCGCCCTGCTGCGCCGTACCTCCGCCGGTGCGCACGCGGAGCGGCGCCAGCTGAAGGTGGGAGAGCTCCAGCTGGACACGGACGCCCACCAGGTGTGGTCCGCCGGGGAGCCCGTGGACCTGACGACCACCGAGTTCGCCCTGCTCCGCTATCTGATGGAGAACCCCGGCCGGGTCCTGACCCGCTCGCAGATCATGGAGCGCGTCTGGAACCACCGCAACGAGGGTTCCGGCGCCGTCGACACGTACATCTACTATCTGCGCCGCAAGCTGGGCGGCACCGGACAGTCGCTCATACGTACGGTGCGCGGCGTGGGATACCGGCTGTGCGCGGACTGAACGGCGGACCGGCCGGTGCCATAGGCCTCGTCCGCCCCGGGCTGACCCGTACGCGGACCAGGCCGCCGCGCGCCGAGACCCGACGGCAGCCGTCCGAGCCGGGCCGGGGCCGTACCGCGCGCCGGGCCGTCCTGCTCTGGCTGGCCGCCACCCTGGCCACGCTGGGCGCGCTCGCCGCGCTCTCCGCCGGGCTCCTCGCCCACTACCTCGTGGAGCGCGCCGACGAGGAGCTCCTGACGTACGGCAGCGCGCCGCTGCCCGCCGACATCGAGCGGTTCGCGCTGCTCGACAGCAGTCTGATCCTCGTCCTGGACGCCCGGGGCCGGATCGTCGAGCGGTACTCGGGCGACCGTGCCCTGCCGTCCTTCCCCTCCCTGACTTCGGAACGGCTGGAGTCGTACGCCGAGCACGGGCGCCCCGTCCCCGTCGGCACCGCCTACCGGGCCCTGGTGGTGCGGGAGGCGCAGGCGGTGGGCGCCGGTCACGAGGGCACGTACGTGGTCCACGCCCGGTCGATGACCGACTCCACCAGCGCGGTCCACGAACTGCTCCGCATCGAGCTCGCGGTCGCGCTGCCGCTGCTCGCGCTCGTGGTGGTGGGCGCCCGGCGCTCCGCGCGCCGTGCCGCCGAGGAGCGGGCGGAGTTCGAGCGGCGGCTGCGTGAGTTCCTGGCCTCCGCCGGGCACGAGCTGCGCAACCCGCTGACGACCATCTCCGGGTACGCCGAACTCGCCCGGGCCGGCGGAGCCGCGTACGAGAGCATGCGGCAGGACGCGCTCGGCCGGGTGGCGACCGAGGTACGCCGGATGGACTCGCTGATCGACGAGCTGGTGCTGCTGTCCCGGCTCGACCTGGGCCAGCCGCTGCAGGTGCGCTGCGTGGACCTGGCGCGGCTGTGCCGGGACGCGGTGGAGGCCGAGCGGGACTGCCACCCCGAGCACCGGGTACGGCTGCTCGTGGCGCCCGGCGAGCACACGGTCACTGGTGACCCGCTGCGGCTGCACCAGGTGGTCGCCAACCTGCTGACCAACGCCCGTGTCCACACCCCCGAGGGCACGACCACCACGCTGGGGATCGGCACGGAGGACGGCCATCGCGTCATCGAGGTGACGGACGACGGTCCCGGAGTGCCGGACGAGCTGCGGAGCCGGATCTTCGACCGGTTCGTGCGGGGCGAGGAGACGAGGGCCGCGGGCAGCGGTCTCGGACTCAGCATCGTCGCGGCCATCGCGACGGCGCACGGCGGCTCGGTGACGCTGGAGCCGTCGGACCGCGGGGCGTGGTTCAGGATCCGGCTGCCCGCGTCGGCGTCGGCGCACGACGACCGGCCCGCTTAGCGGGCGGGTTTTACCGGCCTCGACCCGGCCGCGACCTCGACCCGATCACGACCTCACCCGCCCCGGACAAACCCGCCTCGGAGTCTACGCGCGGAGGTATTTCTGAGCGAATTCCGATGGAATTCCGATCACTTCGATACCTTCGCCCGGTTCACTGAGGCTTAGTACTCCGCCGCCCCGCCGATCCCCCTGGTGGGGCCGCCCCGGCGCACACGCCCCGGTCGACGGCTCATCGACCGGCGGTGGACCGACGGCTCATCGGTCCGCTATCCCGGCACGTGCTGGGCCGGCCTCAGTTCCTGCGGGTTCCGGCGGAGTTCTTCCAGGTGCCGCTGGACATGCCGGAGCGCGCCCTCGCGGCGGCCCGGCACCCGGTGGCGCAACTCGGCGAGCGCGGGCCCCAGTTCCTGGGCCCGCGCCACGTCGTCCACCCGGCCCCACTGATGGTGGGCCCGGTCCACGGCGGTCTCGACCGCCGGCGCGTCCGGAGCCTGCCCCGCGGCCAGCCGCGCCGTGGCGACCGCCATCCAGGTACGGCAACTGCGCGCCGCGTCCCCCGCGAACATCGCCAGGTCCGCCCGGACCTCCGTCCAGTGCAGCGCCTGCTCGGACGCCGGCCCGTGGGCACGCAGCGCCTCCTGCTCGTACCGCGCGGCCAGCGCGTCGGCCTCGTCATGGCGCTCGGACTGGACGGCGGCGGTGATGGCCGCGTGGGGGTCGCCGGCCTGGAC
>NZ_VJZE01000744.1 GCF_009377205.1 Streptomyces phyllanthi | reverse complement strand
GGTGGGGTGTGGCTTGTCGCGCAGTTCCCCGCGCCCCTGGGGGTGGTCGCTGGCTGTGGTGGGGTGTGTGTAGGTTGTGTGTGGGGGCTTGGTAACTGCCGCATCCTCGCGGTCAGTCGGGTCGGCGTTGCCGTGCGATCCGTGATCTGCGATGTCCTGGCCAGGATGGTGCGCTGCGCGGTGAGTGCCTGATCCGCCGCGGCGGATGCCTTGTTCGCTCCGCCGGTTTCGACGTCACCGTTCCCCGGCGCACTCTTCCCTTCGCCTGATGGTGGCGTCGCCGCCACGCGCGTACCCGACTGTCCCCGCGTATGGTGTGGGACGGGTTCTTCAAGTCCGCCCCGCAGGCGCCCCGTCCTCGCTAGAATCTTCACCCTTATGCCTTTGGCCAGGAGAGATGCAGGGGCCCGGCTGGGGTGTCGGGTGCCGCCGTAAAGGTTCCGCCGTGTCGGCGGTGCTGCCGGTGCCTTCTGGAACCGTTGCCGTTCGTCCCGTTGACACCCCGCACTCACCCTTTTAGTGTCACGGCAAACTTCCGCCCATGTGACGAAATTTCGAACGGTTGAAAGGCAAGTGCTCTGCGTATCACCGGATTCAGCACACACGTGGCCGGAACGCCGTGGCGCAGCCTGACGTACGTACAGGTGGACACCGGCAACGCACTGATCGGTGATCCACGGGACGCGGAGGCGTCCGAGCGCCGACTCGGGCGACGTGCGGGGCGACTTGCCCCTCAATCGTTTCAGCGGGATCCGCCGGCTGTTCACGTCCCTTGAGGCATGTGCGCCAGGTTCCTCGACAACCTCGGTGGCTGGTCCGCCGCGGCGCACCGCCCTGCCTGAGGTCCTGTCCGTCCGGGACGCCCGGGATCCACCCGTACGGCACCCGTCCGTGGGGCCCGACCCTCGCTCTCGACCTGCTCGCAGGCTGCCCGGCCCGCTCCACCGCTTTCCCTTGACATCTGATACGCCGTCATCCTCTCAACGACGAGAAGAACAAGGAACGATCACCATGTACACCCGAAGATCCGCCCTCGCCGTCACCGCCGGAGCCGCCTCCCTCGCCCTCATCATGTCCGGCTGCGGCGAGAGCAGCGAGAGCAGCAGCAGCTCCGGGGGCGGCACCATCGGCATCGCCATGCCGACCCGGGCCTCCGAGCGCTGGCTCACCGACGGCAAGAGTGTCGTCACCGACCTGAAGGCCAAGGGGTACAAGACCAAGCTGGTCTACGGCGACGACGACCCGGACAGACAGGTCTCACAGATCGAGAACCTGGTCAAGCAGGGCGTCGACGCGCTGATCATCGCGGCCATCGACAACAAGTCGCTGAACAACGTCGTCAAGCAGGCCGCCGACGCGAACATCCCGGTGATCTCCTACGACCGGCTCATCCTCGGCACCAAGAACGTCGACTACTACGTCTCCTTCGACAACGAGCAGGTCGGCCGGCTCCAGGCCCTCCACATCATCGACGAGCTCGGCCTGGAGGACGGCAAGGGCCCGTTCAACATCGAGCTCTTCGCGGGTTCCCCCGACGACAACAACACCAAGTACTTCTTCGACGGTGCGATGCACCTCCTGCAGCCGTTCCTGGACAGCAAGCAGCTGGTCGTCCCGTCCGGCCAGACCGAGCTCGACAAGATCACCACCCTGCGCTGGGACGGGCCCACCGCGCAGAAGCGCATGGAGGGCATCCTCGCCAGGACGTACGGGACCAAGAAGGTCGACGCGGTCCTGTCGCCGTACGACGGCATCTCCCTCGGCGTCCTGGCCGCGCTGAAGGCGGACGGCTACGGCTCCGGCAGCAAACCCCTCCCGGTCATCACCGGTCAGGACGCCGAACTGGCCTCGGTGAAGTCGATCATCGCAGGGGAGCAAGGGCAGACCGTCTACAAGGACCTCCGCGAGCTCGCCGAGGTCGCCGCGCTCATGGTCGACGACATCCTCACCGACAAGCCGGTGGAGGTGAACAACAGAAGGTCCTACAACAACGGCGCCAAGCCCGTGCCCGCCTACCTGCTGCAGCCGACGAGCGTCGACAAGACCAACTACAAGGAAGTCCTGGTCCTGAGCGGCTATTACACCGCCGCCGACCTCAAGTAGCCGTACGGCACAGGTCGAGAAGGACGCCGGTCAAGCGGCGGCACGCTTCTGCTCCGGGAGCTCGCAGGAATGCCGCCGCTCACCGGCCTCACGGCCCCACCGGCCTCACGGCCCCACCGGCCTCACGGCCCCACCGGCCTCGCGTTCACCCGGGGTTCGGGACGTGGACGTGGTTGTCCTGTGTGAGGACCGGCCGTCCCTCAAGACGGCCTGCTGGATCTTCCCTTTCCGGTCTTTCCGGTCTTTCCGGAAGTGTGGCTCCCCTGCCTCTGACGTCCCCGCCCGTTCTCGGCCGGGTGAGACGCTTGGGTCGGGCGGAGGCTCTGGGGCTCGTTCGTCTCCGATTCCAGACGCTTTCTCGTCGCCACGCCGTACACGCCCGGCTCGTCGTCGGCGATGCCTCGGCTGAACTGGTAGCCGCGTACCGCCGCTTCGACCTGTTCGTCGAAGTTCTCGTCGATGTCGCCGAAGTAGAACTTCGACTGGTTGAGGCGGAGCTGTAGTTCGGTGACCTCGGGGCCGTCGTCGCCCAGGCGGAGGGTCTGGGGGACGCGCTGCTGGTCGGCCTCGTCGGAGCCCGGGGCCTTGGGGGCGGCCGTGGCACTGGACGTGGGGGCCGTCCTGGTCGGGGTCGTCGAGGGAGAGGGGGACGACGAGGCGCGGG
>NZ_VJZE01000743.1 GCF_009377205.1 Streptomyces phyllanthi | reverse complement strand
GCCGTGGACCGCTCGGGGGCGGTGACGCCGGAGGCGTACGCCGAAGCACTGCGCACCGACACCGCCCTGGCCTGCCTGCAGTCGGCGAACCACGAGGTGGGTACGGAGCAGCCGGTGGCCGGGGTGGCGTCGGTGTGCCGTGATGCCGGGGTGCCGTTGCTGGTGGACGCGGCGCAGTCGCTGGCCTGGGGGCCGGTGGAGGGTGATTGGTCCCTGTTGACAGCCAGTGCCCATAAATGGGGTGGTCCGTCGGGTGTCGGACTTCTCGTCGTACGGAAAGGGGTGCGGTTCGCGCCCCAAGGTCCCGTGGACGAGCGGGAGTCGGGGCGGGCGGCCGGGTTCGAGAACATCCCGGCGATCGTGGCAGCCGCGGCCTCGCTGCGGGCCGTACGGGCCGGGGCGGCCCAGGAGGCGGTACGGCTGCGGGAGTTGACGGACCGGATCCGGGCGCGGGTGCCCAGGGCGGTGCCGGACGTGGAGGTGGTGGGGGATCCCGTGCACCGGCTGCCGGGTGTGGTCACCTTCTCGTGTCTCTATGTCGACGGAGAGACTCTGCTGCACGAGCTGGACCGTGCGGGCTTCTCGGTGTCCTCGGGCTCGTCCTGCACGAGCAGCACGCTCGTGCCGAGCCATGTGCTCAAGGCGATGGGTGTGCTGAGCGAGGGCAACGTCCGGGTCTCGCTGCCGCCGGGCACGGCGGAGGAGGACGTCGAGCGGTTCCTGGAGGTGCTGCCCGAGGCGGTGTCGGCGGTCCGCGAGAAGCTGGGCGCGCCGGTCGCGGGCCCCTCGGCGGCCGTACGGGAGGACGACGCCCTGGTCGTGGACTCCCTCGGCAAGCGCTGCCCGATCCCCGTCATCGAGCTGGCCAAGGTCATCGGGGACGTACCGGTCGGCGGCACGGTCCGGGTCCTGTCGGACGACGAGGCCGCGCGGCTGGACATCCCGGCGTGGTGCGAGATGCGGGGACAGGAGTACGTCGGGGAGGAGCCGGCGGACCGTGGCTCCGCCTATCTGGTCCGCCGGCTGTCGTAGCCCTCGACGCCCTGGACAGGGCCGTCGGGTCAGCCCAGGCGCGCCTGGACCTCGGCCGCCGCCTCGTCCCCGTACGCCTTGGTGAAGCGGTCCATGAAGTGGGCGCGGCGCAGCTGGTACTCCTGGGTGCCGACCGTCTCGATGACGAGCGTGGCGAGCATGCAGCCGACCTGGGCGGCGCGCTCCAGGGAGACGCCCCAGGCGAGGCCGGAGAGGAAGCCCGCGCGGAAGGCGTCACCGACACCGGTCGGGTCGGCCTTGCGCTCCTCCTCCGGGCAGCCGACCTCGATCGGGTCCTCGCCGGCGCGCTCGACGCGCACGCCCTGCGCACCGAGGGTCGTCACGCGGTGGCCGACCTTGGAGAGGATCTCGGCGTCCGTCCAGCCCGTCTTGGACTCGATGAGCCCCTTCTCGTACTCGTTCGAGAAGAGGTAGGTCGCCCCGTCCAGCAGTATCCGGATCTCCTCGCCCTCCATGCGCGCGATCTGCTGCGAGAAGTCCGCGGCGAAGGGGATGCCCCGGGAGCGGCACTCCTCGGTGTGGCGCAGCATCGCCTCGGGGTCGTCCGCGCCGATGGAGACGAGGTCGAGGCCGCCGACGCGGTCCGCGACGGTCTTGAGCTCGATCAGGCGGGCCTCGCTCATGGCGCCGGTGTAGAAGGAGCCGATCTGGTTGTGGTCGGCGTCCGTGGTGCACACGAAGCGGGCCGTGTGCAGCGTCTCGGAGATCCGCACCGAGGCCGTGTCGACGCCGTGCCGGTCCAGCCAGGCGCGGTACTCGTCGAAGTCCGCGCCGGCCGCGCCGACGAGGACCGGCCGTGTGCCCAGCTGGCCCATGCCGAAGGCGATGTTCGCGCCGACTCCTCCCCTGCGTACGTCGAGGTTGTCGACCAGGAAGGAGAGGGAGACCGTGTGCAGCTGGTCCGCGACGAACTGGTCGGCGAAACGGCCGGGGAAGGTCATGAGGTGGTCGGTGGCGATGGAGCCGGTGACTGCGATACGCACGGCTGGGACACGCTCCTGCGAGGGGAGGGGGATTGACAGTTCACGCTACCGGGTGACTCGCCCTCGCGGCAGCAGGCAGAACTACCCGATAGTAGGGCTTTTTTCGTGGCTCTTGCGGTGCTTACGGTTCCGCTATGACGAACCTCAAGGACCTCAAGGTCCACGGCACCGCTCCGTTCGACCCGGAGAGCGGTCTCGCGGCGCTGCTCGGCGACTGCTCCCGGATGGTGCCGCACTGGGCGGCCCCCGAGCGGATCACTCCCCTGCCCGTGTCCCCGTCACTCATCCACGGCGTGACCGTACCGCCGAGGTCGGCCCGCCTCGTGGACGCGATGTCCGACTACGGCGACTGAGCCCGTCCGGCGCCCTCGACGGCACTCGATCGCACTTGACGCACTCGAGTGCCAAGAGGGCGCCCCGAACAGGGAACCGTGCGCTCCCCCGCCGCGTCCCATCGCTGTCCCCCGTAAAGGGGACCCGGTATACGACCCTTCCGTGCCCCTCCTTCCTGGCAGGACCGGGTCACCAGGGACAGCCGTGGAGCTGTGGAGCCGAAGGAGCGATGCGGTGAGCACCGAGCGACCCGACAACGACGCGACACCCGACGCCATCGGGGGTACCGAGGGCGCGGTGAGCGCTGAGAGCGCGGCGAACGCCGAGGGGACCGGGCAGACCGAGGGCGCCTCGGGAGCCGAGAACACGGTGAGCCCTGAGAGCGCGGCGGACACCGAGGGGGCC
>NZ_VJZE01000742.1 GCF_009377205.1 Streptomyces phyllanthi | reverse complement strand
GCCCCGGCCCCCGCCCCCTCGGCCACTCCTTCCGCGTCACCCTCACCGTCACGGACGAAGGCGAAGAAGCCCGACCTGTACGGCACGGTCGTCGACGCCGTCGACAAGGCCCCCGACCCGGACACGCGGCCGGCGGACCTGCCGCGCCGGCCCGAGTCCGGCGTCACCAGCTCCGGCGGCCACCAGACCGTGATGAACCACCGCGGGGACAGCGTCACGCTCAAGGGCGAGGGCTATGTCCTGGTGCGCTGGCAGATCTCGCCGCAGTACCGGGCGGGCGCCCTGGTCATGCCCGCCTGGACCGGGCTGAAGGGCAAGCTCTTCCATGTGGCGTCGGGCGGCGGCCGCCGCATGGACGACCCCCTGGGCGACGACGGCACCACCGGCATGGGCGGCCCGGACACCGGATACGCCGTCCTGCCATCCGGCACCCAGCAGATGTGGCAGAACGAGTACTTCTACCTCGACGGCACCGTCACCCTCGTCCAGAACGAGCGGGGCGCCGACTACGGCGTGAGCGTCTTCCCCAGGACCTGGGACGACGTGAACAAGGACGTCACGACCGGCCCCGACCAGGGCGCGATCCGCTACGGCCTCGTCCGCGACAACGGAAAGGACACGGCACCCGTGCCGCAGTACCTCACCCGCAAGACCCCGGACGACGCGGCGACGGTGCCTCAGCGCTCCCGCGTGTAGCCGGCTCCATAGCCGACTTTGGGCCGCTCGGTGCCGTTCGCCTCCCGTGTCCGTGTCCGCAGCCCGTGCAGGGTGTCGATCCGATTCGTGGTGATCGAGTCGACCCCCGCGTCCAGCAGCCGGCGCATCGAGCGGCGGGTGTCGGGGGTCCACACCGACAGCAGGTAGCCGTCCCGGTGGACGCGGGCGGCCAGGTCCCGGGTCACGAGGCCGAAGCGGTAGTTGAGCCAGCGCGGGCGTACGGCGTCCAGCAGCGCGGGACGCGGCGGGGCGAGGGTCGTCCAGGTCAGGGCGATCTCGGCGGCGGGGGCGGCGGCGCGTACGGCGAGCATCGTGGCGGCGCCCGCGCAGTAGTAGACCCGCTCCTGCGCCCCGCACTCACGGACGACGTCCACGACCCGCCGCACCGCCCCGGGGTCCGCCCGTCCCGGCAGGTCGATCATCAGCCGGCTGTCCCCGGTGGCGAGCAGCGCGTCCGCGAGGGTCGGCACCCCGCCGCCGGTGAGCCCCCGCACCTCGGCCGAGGAGAGCGCGGCCAGCGGCCGGTCCTGCTCCCACAGCCGCTTCAGGGTCGCGTCGTGCAGCAGGACGGGCACCCCGTCCCCGGTCAGCCGTACGTCGATCTCCACCGCGTCCGCGCCCGCGAGGAGCGCGGAGCGCAGGGAGCCGATCGTGTTCTCGCGGACACGGTAGGGGTCGCCGCGATGGGCCACGGCTGTCACGGTGCGCATGGGCCCATTGTGGTGGACCGCCCGATGGCCCCGACGACTCAGGGAGCGAGCCAGGCGGCGGTGTACGTGTCGATCTCGTCCATGATCCGCGCCTTGCCCGCCGCGTCCAGGAAGGACACCTCCACCGCGTTCTTCGCGAGCGCGGCCAGCCCCTGTTCGTCGAGGTCGAGGAGGCGGGCGGCGACGGCGTACTCGTTGTTCAGGTCCGTACCGAACATCGGCGGGTCGTCCGAGTTGATCGTGACCAGGATCCCGGCCCGCACGAACTCCTTGATCGGGTGCTCGTCGAGCGTGCGGACCGCGCGGGTGGCGATGTTGGAGGTCGGGCAGACCTCCAGGGCGATACGGTGCTCGGCGAGATGGGCGAGGAGCTTCGGGTCCTTCGCGGAGCTGGTGCCGTGCCCGATGCGCTCGGCGCGCAGCTCGGTCAGGGCGTCCCAGACCGTCTCGGGGCCCGTGGTCTCACCCGCGTGCGGCACGGAGTGAAGGCCGGCGGCGACGGCCCGGTCGAAGTGCGGCTTGAACTGCGGCCGCGGCACGCCGATCTCGGGCCCGCCGAGCCCGAACGAGACCAGGCCCTCCGGGCGGAGAGCGTCGTCCGTGGCCAGCCGGACCGTCTCGTCGGCGGAGGCCAGTCCCGCTTCCCCGGGGATGTCGAAGCACCAGCGCAGTACGGTCCCGAAGTCGGCCTCGGCCGCCTTGCGGGCGTCCTCGATCGCGTCCATGAAGGCGCGTGCGTCGATGCCGCGCTTGGTGGAGGAGTACGGGGTGATGGTCAGCTCGGCGTAGCGCACCTGCTGGCGGGCCATGTCCCGCGCGACCTCGTACGTCAGCAGCCGGACGTCCTCGGGGGTGCGGATGAGGTCGACCACGGACAGGTACACGTCGATGAAGTGGGCGAAGTCCGTGAACGTGAAGTAGTCGACGAGGGCCTCGGGGTCGGTGGGCACCTGGGAGTCGGGGTGGCGGGCGGCCAGCTCGGAGACGATACGGGGGGAGGCGGAGCCGACGTGGTGCACGTGCAGTTCGGCCTTGGGCAGTCCGGCGATGAAGGCGTGCAGGTCGCGGGCGGCGGAGCCGGCGTCACTGGTGGGGCCGGTCGGGCCGTCGGGTACGGCGCGGTGGTCGGTCAAGGTTCCTCCCCGGGAACGGCGTCGCCCCGGCCGGGGCCGGGAGACGCGGGTGATCGGCTGATCGATGACTCGGGGATCATCGTAGGCGGGCGGCCCGTGCGGGGGAGGCGCGGGCCGTAGCATGACGGAACGTACGACAGAGGGGATCCCGTGCATGGCCGACGAGGCACAGACGCCCCAGGCGCCGGACGGCCCGGGCCCTGACCAGGGGACTCCCTCACCG
>NZ_VJZE01000741.1 GCF_009377205.1 Streptomyces phyllanthi | reverse complement strand
GGCCGGGCGGGCGGCCCACCGGAGGGCGTGGCTCCACCAGGCGCGCCGACCCCCACCAGTGCGGCCTTCATCCCGGTGCCGCCCACGTCCAGGGCGATGACATGTCTCACGGGAACAGTGTGGCCCGCTTACCCCAAAGAGGTCTAGTCCACTTACGTGGTGTAGACCTTATGGTGTAGACCTATGGGCGAGTTCTGGACATGTGGGTTTCGGCCATCCAGGGCTCGGGCACCGGCCTGCTCCCCCAGGCTCGGCCGGAGGCCGGAAACGTACCGGGAGCGAGAGATGTGGGGGTACGGGCTGTGCGAACTGTGCATCTGACGGTGAGTCGGCGACGTACGAAGGGTTGGCCGGCCATGGCCTCCGCACTGGGCCTGACGGCGGTCCTCGCCGGCTGCGCGGGCCTGGGTACGCCCGGGTCGGGGGAGGTCACCCTGCGGCTGGTGGCCGCCGACTACGGCGACTCCGAGGCGAACAGCTCCCAGAAGTACTGGGACGCGCTGGTCGAGGAGTACGAGGCCGATCACCCGGACGTGCGGGTGGAGGTCAGCGTCTACTCGTGGAACGACGTCGACCGCAAGGTCAAGGAAATGGTGGCTGCGGGCAAGGCGCCCGACATGGCGCAGATCGGCGCCTACGCCGACTACGCCGCGCAGGACCTGCTCCACCCGGTCGGCGAACTGCTCTCGATACCCGTCCAGGCCGATCTGCTGCCGCAGCTCAGCGAGGCGGGCAGGGTGAAGCGGACCGCGTACGGGATGCCGTTCGTCGCGTCCACGCGGGTGCTCTTCTACAACAAGAAGCTGTTCGCCGACGCCGGGATCACCGACGCGCCGAAGAGCTGGAACGACCTCGCGGCGGATGCGGCCGTCCTGAAGGCCGACGGCGTCAGGATCCCGTACGCGCTTCCGCTGGGCCCGGAGGAGGCCCAGGCCGAGACCATGCAGTGGCTGCTGAGCGGCGGCGACGGCTACACCGACGACATCGGCAACTACCAGTTCGACTCCGAGGCGAACGTCGACACGTTCACCTGGCTCAAGGACCGGCTCGTCGACAAGGGCCTGACCGGGCCGACGCCCCCCGCCGAACTCAACCGGGCCGACGCGTTCACGGCGTTCACGAACGGCGAGGTCGGCATGTTGAACGGCCATCCCACCCTCATGAAGACCGCCACCGAGAAGGGCGTCAAGTTCGGCATGGTCCCGATGCCCGGCCGGGGCGGCCGGTCCACCGCCCACCTGGGCGTCGCCGACTGGATGATGGCCTTCAAGCAGAACGGCCACCGCGAGGAGATCGGCGACTTCCTCGACTTCGTCTACAGCGACAAGAACGTGCTGGCCTTCGCCCGCATGTACGACCTGCTTCCCGTCACGACCTCCGCCTCCCGGATCATGTCCGACACCGAGTCGGACGCCGCCCTCGCCCCCTTCCTGGCGGAGCTCCCGGACACCGAGTTCTATCCCGTCGGCAAGACGTCGTGGGCCGAGGTCAGCGCCGCCGTCAAGAAGCGCATGGGCAAGGCCGTGGCCCCGGGCGGCAGCCCCAAGGCGGTGCTGGACGGGTTGCAGCGGATGGCGGAGTCGGCGGACGCCGCGGGGGAGGAGAAATAGGGGCGCGGGTGTTGTCGGGAAGTACGTTGTCGGGAAGCAGGGGCGCGGGTGGTGTCAGTGGGCGGGGCTACGGTTCTCCTCATGGACGAGCTGAGCCCGCGTGAACTGGCCATCCTCGCCCTGGAGCGCCGCGGATTCGAGGGGCCCGGGGCCAAGGAGCGAGCCATACGGGAGCAGCTGGGGCTGGCGCCCGTGCGCTACTACCAGCTGCTCAACGCGCTGCTCGACGACCGGCGGGCCCTGGAGCACGACCCGGTGACGGTGAACCGGCTGCGGAGGGTGCGGGAGGCGCGGCGGTCGGAGCGGTGAGGGTGCGGGCGCCCGTCCGTGGATAGGGTCACGGTATGGGCACCCACATGGACTCCCCGGAACCGGGCTCCTTGCCGACCCCCGTGACCCCCGCCGGACGTGACGGACTCGCGGCGGTCCTCGACCGCCCCGGCCGTACGGTGGTCGCGCTCGACTTCGACGGGACGCTCGCGCCGATCGTGTCCGACCCGGAGCAGGCTCGCGCCCACCCCGAGGCGGTCCCCGCGCTCGCGGCACTCGCCCCGAAGATCGCCTCCGTGGCCGTGATCACCGGCCGTCCGGCCGAGGTCGCGGTTCACCACGGGGGCTTCGCGGGCGTCTCAGGTCTCGATCGTCTGGTGGTCCTCGGGCACTACGGCGCGGAGCGCTGGGACGCGGTGACCGGGGACGTCACGGCGCCTCCGCCGCATCCGGGTGTCGCCGCGGTCCGTGCCGAACTGCCGGGTCTTCTCGACTCGGTGGGGGCGTGGCGGGGGACGTGGGTCGAGGAGAAGGGGCGTGCTGTCGCCGTCCACACGCGCCGCGCGGACGATCCCCAGGCCGCCTTCGAGGCCCTCCGCGAGCCGCTCACCGCGCTGGCCGGCCGGCACGGTCTGGTGGTCGAGCCCGGTCGTATGGTGCTGGAGCTCCGCCCTCCGGGGGTGGACAAGGGCGTGGCGCTGCGGGAGTACGTCCGTGAGGTGGGCGCGGAGGTGGTGGTGTACGCGGGGGACGATCTCGGCGACCTTCCCGCCTTCGCCGCGGTCGAGGAGCTTCGGGCGGAGGGGGTGCCTGGTCTGCTGGTGTGCAGCGGCAGCAGTGAGGTCACTGAGCTGGCGAAGCGGGCGGATGTGGTGGTGGACGGTCCGGTGGGGGTGGTACGGC
>NZ_VJZE01000740.1 GCF_009377205.1 Streptomyces phyllanthi | reverse complement strand
CTCGTCGCCCTGGTCGCCCTCGTCGTCGCCGTGCTCGTCCTCGACCTCGACGCGGGCCTCACCGCGATCACCCTCGCCGTGCTGCTGAGCGCCGCCTGGCCCGCCGACAGCCGCGCGGCGGTCGGGCAGATCGCCTGGCCCACGGTGCTGCTGATCTGCGGTGTCCTCACCTACGTCGGCGTGCTGGACGAGATGGGCACGATCACCTGGGCCGGCGAGGGTGTCAGCGGTATCGGCGTCCCGCTGCTGGCCGCGGTGCTGCTCTGCTACATCGGTGCGCTCGTGTCGGCGTTCGCCTCGTCCGTCGGGATCATGGGCGCGCTGATCCCGCTGGCCGTACCGTTCCTGGCACAGGGCGAGATCGGGGCGGTCGGCATGGTGTCGGCGCTCGCGGTGTCGGCGACGGTCGTGGACGTGAGCCCGTTCTCGACGAACGGCGCGCTGGTGCTGGCCGCGGCGCCGGACGTCGACCGGGAGCGTTTCTTCCGGCAGCTGATGGTGTACGGAGGAGTCGTGGTGGCGGTGGTGCCCGCGGTGGTGTGGCTGGGGATGGTCGTGCCCGGCTGGGGGTAGCCCCACGGGCGGCAGCCACGACAGCAGACGGCAATGGTTAAGGAGTACAACGCGTGTCCTCACTCTTCCCGGCCCTGACCGACTCCCCGGCCGAGCGCCCCGCCCTGCGGTTCGGCGAACGCTCCCTGACGTACGCGGAACTCGCCGCCGCGGCGGGCACGCTCGCGGGGACGATCCGGGGAGCGGGCCGCGTCGCCGTCTGGGCGACCCCGACCCTGGAGACGGCCGTCGGCGTGGTGGCCGCCCTGCTGGCGGGGGTGCCCGCCGTACCGCTCAACCCGAAGTCGGGCGACAGCGAGCTGGGCCACATCATCAGGGACAGCTCGCCCGCCCTCGTCCTCACCGCACCGGTCACGGAACTCCCGCCCGCGCTGGGCGACCTGGAGCGCGTGGACATCGACGTGCGGGGCACTGCCCGGAACTCCGTCGCCGACAGCGCCGACATCACCCCCGAGTCCCCCGCCCTCGTCGTCTACACCTCCGGCACCACCGGCCCGCCCAAGGGCGCCGTCATCCCCCGCCGCGCCGTCGCCACCACCCTGGACGCACTCGCCGACGCCTGGCAGTGGACCGGCGACGACGTCCTGGTCCACGCGCTGCCCCTGTTTCACGTGCACGGACTGATCCTCGGCATCCTGGGCCCGCTGCGGCGCGGCGGCTCCGTACGGCACCTCGGGCGGTTCGGGCCGGAAGGCGTCACCCGGGAGCTGAACGACGGCGCCACCATGCTGTTCGGCGTGCCGACGATGTACCACCGGCTGGCGGAGGCCCTCCCGGGCGACCCGGCGCTCGCGAAGGCGCTCGGCCGGGCGCGGCTGCTCGTCTCCGGTTCGGCCGCGCTGCCGGTGCACGACCACGAGCGGATCGCGGCCGCAACCGGGCGGCGGGTCATCGAGCGGTACGGCATGACCGAGACCCTCATGAACACGAGCGTGCGCGCGGACGGCGAGCCGCGCGCGGGGACCGTGGGAGTGCCGCTGCCGGGCGTGGAGCTGCGGCTGGTGGAGGAGGACGGTTCGGCCATCACGGCGTACGACGGCGAGACCGTGGGCGAGATCCAGGTGCGCGGGCCGAACCTGTTCACCGGGTATCTGAACCGGCCGGACGCGACCGCCGCCGCGTTCACCGACGACGGCTGGTTCCGCACCGGCGACATGGCGGTCCGGGACACTGACGGCTACGTACGGATCGTGGGCCGCAAGGCCACCGACCTGATCAAGAGCGGCGGTTACAAGATCGGCGCGGGGGAGATCGAGAACGCGCTGCTGGAGCACCCGGCCGTGCGCGAGGCCGCCGTCACGGGCGAACCGGACGACGACCTCGGCGAGCGCGTGGTCGCCTGGATCGTGCCCGCCGACCCCCAGTCCCCGCCAGGCGCCGCCGAACTGGCCGACCATGTCGCCACGCGCCTCGCCCCGCACAAGCGCCCCCGAGTCGTGCACTACCTGGACGCGCTCCCCCGCAACGACATGGGCAAGATCATGAAGCGGGCGCTGGCCCATGACTGAGCCGGCCGCCCGGCACTCCGCCCGCGGGATCGTCGCCCTGGTCGCGGAAGCCTTCACGCGACTACCGCACCCGGCAGGGGAGCACGGGCCCGACGGCCCCCTCTCCTGGGAGGGGTACGACGCCTCGCGCGCCCGCGCCGCCGAGCGCACCGGCGAGGAGGAGTCCGTCGTCTGCGGCCGGGCGACGATCGGCGGTACGGAGGCCGTGGTCCTGGCCTTCGAGTTCGGCTTCCTCGGCGGCTCGCTCGGCGAGCGGACCGGTGACCGGCTGGAGGCGGCGTACACGTACGCGCGGGGGCACCGGCTGCCCGTGGTCGCGCTCGTCGCGACGGGCGGCAGCCGGATGCAGGAGGGCATGCGCGCGCTCGCCCAACTCCAGCGCGTGGCCCGGCAGTCGGCGCTCACCAGGGAGGCGGGACTGCCGCAGATCGCTGTACTGCGGGACCCGACCACCGGCGGCGGCTGGGCCACCCTGGGAGCGGGCGCCGACGTCGTCCTCGCGCTGCCCGGCGCCCAGGTGGGCTTCGCGGGCTCCCGGGTCCGGCCGCCGGACGCGGACCCGGCGGCGTACACGGCCGAGGCCCAGGTGGCGGCGGGCGCGGCCGACGCGGTCGTACGGCCGGAGGACCTGCGCGCGACGCTGGCCCTGTGGCTGGACCTGCTGGCCTCGCCCTCGCCGAAGGCCCTCAGCCGCTCACCCGACCCGGCAC
>NZ_VJZE01000073.1 GCF_009377205.1 Streptomyces phyllanthi | reverse complement strand
CGGTAACCACGGCCGCAGCCGCTCCCACCCCCCACCGGACATGCCACTCAACGTACCCCCGGCAGCGGGCGCGCCGCGATCTGCCGAACGGCAGACGACGTCCGTCGGCCGGTTTCCGCCGTACGGCAGATGGCCGGTCCGGCCGACGCACCACGACGCTGGTGACCAGACCCGGACCGGCCCGGAGACGGCCGGAACCGCACCTCACCGATGGAGGACAGACATGACGTCACGCACGTCCGCGTCAGATCGACGGCCCACGGCTCGACGGCCCACGGCTCAGCGGGCCACGGCTCGGCGGCACACCACCGGGCGGACCGGTCTCCGCCGGCCCTTGGCCCTTGCCGCTGCGGTGGTGTTCGCCCTTGCCACGGGCGCGAACGCGGCCACCGACCCGGCGCCCGGCCACCATGCGGCAACGAGTGGATCCACCGAACTCATCGGACCCACCGGATCCGCCGAACCCACCGGATCCGCCCTTCCGCAGCTCAAGCGACTCATCCAGCGGCAGGCCGACGCGTGGAACCGAGGAGACGGCACGGCCTTCGCCAACACCTACGCGCAGGACGCGGAGTTCATCACCTTCGACGGCACCCACCTGCGCGGCCGGCCGGAGATGGCCCGCAACTTCCAGATCTACTTCGACAACTACACGAAAGGGACCCGCCTGGTCTTCACCAAGGTTCCCGTAACCCTGCGCTACCCGACGCCCAGGACCGCCGTCATGATCACCACCGGCTGTGTCGCCAACCCCGGCGAGCCGGAGTGCCGTCCGGACAGCCACTCCATCCAAACCTACGTGGCCGCCCACCGGGAGCGGGGCTGGGAGCTGGTCTCCTTCCAGAACACCAGGGTCCGAGGACTCCTCCCGCCGCCACGGACCTGACCAGGACGGCCCGCTGGACGAGGAACGGTCACCGGTTTCCAGCAGGTCGGCAGGGCGTAAACGGGTGGCGGCCGGTGAGGCGGTCCGCGTAGCGTCGGGCGGACCGTCCTGGGAGGAGAGTTCCGTCGTGGCAGGCAGGCGTGGGGTGGCCGCCGGGCCTGTTCGGGTTCTGGTGGTCGGGGATGTCCACGGCGAGTTCGAGCTGCTCGCCGAGTGGGTGGCGGCCGTCCGGCAGGATCACGGGGCGCTGGACGCCGTTCTCGCGGTCGGCGATGTCGAGCCCAACCGTGATGAGACGGACGCGGCCGGGGTGCACGGCCCCGCGAAGTACCGCAAGGTCGGTGACTTTCCGCTGGTCCATGAGGGTTTGCTCGACCTGGGGGCTCCGCTGTACTTCATCGGCGGCAACCACGAGCCCTGGCCGGCCCTGGACGATGCCGGCCCGGGTTGGTGGAGCGACGGTGTGTACTTCCTCGGCCGTGCGGGCGTCACCGATGTCGTCGGCCTCCGGGTGGCGTTCCTGTCGGGCATCCACTCGCCCCGCGTCACCGATGTTCCGAAGGCGCGCCGCGACACGGTCAGGGAGCGCACGTACTACACCGCGGAGGAACTGGAGCAGGTGCGCCGGGCCGCGCGCCGGGCGGGACGGGTCGACATCCTGCTGACCCATGACTGGCCGTCCGGAGTCGCGGAACCCCGTCGGGGGACTCCGGTCGGCCGTCCCGAGCTGCGGGCCCTGTCCGAGCGCATCCGGCCACGATGGCACTTCTGCGGCCACATGCATCATCGTCACCGGGCGGCCGTCGGGCCGACGGAGGTCGTGTGCCTCGGCCACATCCGGACCGGGCCCGCCGCGTTCGCCGTCATCGAACGGAATCCCGACGGGCAGCTGAAGCTGATCGAGAACGCCGTGTGAGTTCCCGTCGGCAACGGCCTCCACATCAGCGCCGTGCTCCAGGTGGGCCCTGTGGCGGTGAAGGCCCTGTGGCGGCAGGCGAGTCGCCGTTGGTACTTTGCGTGGGCACGACAACCTCGCCGTGGACGGGAGCTCGCGTCGGTCGACGACGGAGCCGCCTCGACGACGGGCTTGGTTCGGATACCGCCCTGTGGAGCGCCACCCGCCGCAAGGCGCGCGCTCCAGCCCCACCAGGAGGAAACGCTTGTCGCGCAGCAGACGCGCGGCGGGTTGCCTCGTCCTGCTCACGCTCACCCTGGGCGTGCTTCCGGGACCGGCCCCGTCCGCAGCAGCACCCATGTCCGCATCCGCCGCCCCGTCCGATCCCGCCGCTCCCTCCTCGTGGCGGCCGGGAACCGGTACCGGCCCGGACCGGGCCGCCCGAACCACCCGCGGCGTCACCCTGTTGACCGGTGACCAGGTCGTCCTCGCCGGTGACGCCGTCTCCGTCACCCCGGGCGAGGGCCGTGACCGGATCGCCTTCACGCGGTACGAGGACTCCGGTCACCAGTACGTCGTCCCCGACGACGCCCTCGCCCTCGTCGCCTCGGGCGCCCTCGACCGCCGCCTGTTCGACGTGACCGGGCTGGCGGACGCCGGGTACGACAGCGCGCACGGCGTTCCGCTCATCGTCGAGTACCGGGCCCAGGAGGGGAGTTCGCAGCGATTACGGGCCGGTGTGCGCAAGGCGGGCGCCCGTCTGACCCGTACCGTTCCCGGGCTGCGCATGGCCGCCGTACGCGCCGCCCGCGGCGCTGCCGCCCCGCTCTGGTCGCAGCTGACCGAGCGGGCCGCGCACAGCGGGAAGCGGCAACTGGCCGCCGGTGTGTCCCGTATCTGGCTGGACGCGAAACTGGAGGTCAGCGACGACGTCAGCGTGCCGCAGATCGGTGCCCCCACCGCGTGGGAGGCCGGGTACACCGGCACCGGCGTCAAGGTCGCCGTCCTGGACACCGGCATCGACGACACCCACCAGGACATCGCCGCGCGCGTCGCCGAGAAGGAGAACTTCACCACCGCGCCCGACACCACCGACCTCGTCGGCCACGGCACCCATGTGGCGTCGATCGTCGCGGGTGACGGCGCCGCCTCCGGCGGCCGGTACACCGGCGTCGCCCCCGGCGCCTCCCTCCTCGTCGGCAAGGTCTGCGTGGACCGCGGCTGCCAGGAGTCGGCCATCCTGGCCGGCATGGAATGGGCCGCCCCGCGCGCCCGTGTGGTCAACATGAGCCTGGGCGGCACCGACTCCCCGGGCCTCGACCCGCTGGAGGAGGCCGTCAACAAGCTCAGCGCCACGTACGGCACGCTCTTCGCCGTCGCCGCGGGCAACACCGGCCGGGACCAGGACGTCGGCACCCCCGCCAGCGCCGACGCCGCGCTCGCCGTCGGCGCGGTCGACGCCGGCGACGCACTCACCGACTTCTCCAGCCGAGGCCCGCGCGCCGGGGACGGGGCGATCAAGCCGGACATCACCGCCCCCGGCGCGGCGATCGTGGCCGCCCGCTCCAAGGACAGCGAGCTCGAACCCGTCGACGGCACCAAGGCGTACGCCGCGCTGTCCGGCACCTCCATGGCCACCCCGCATGTCGCGGGCGCCGCCGCGCTCCTCGCCCAGCAGCACCCCGACTGGACCGGCGAGCAGCTCAAGGACGCGCTGATGGGCTCGGCGAAGCCCAACCCCGCCCTGAGCGCGCACGCGCAGGGCGCCGGCCGCGTGGACATCGCCCGCGCCGTCGGCCAGAGCGTCACCGTCAGCCCGCCGAGCCTGTCGCTGGGCACCACCTCCTGGCCGCACGAGGACGACCAGCCGCTCACCAGGACCCTGACCTATCGCAACACCGGGGCCCTGGACATCACCCTCGACCTCACCACGACCGCCACGGGACCGGACGGCAAGGCGGCGCCCGACGGCCTGTTCACGGTCAGCCCGTCCAGGCTGACCGTCCCCGCCGGAGGCCGGGCGGAGGCCGAAGTCACCACCGATACCCGTGTGGACAGCGCCACCGGTCTCTTCTCCGGCGCCGTGGTCGCGCGATCCGGTGACACGACGGTGCGCGGCGTCCTCGCCGTCACCAAGGCGCACGAGTCCCACCCGCTGACCGTCAAGGTCCTGGACCGCGACGGCGAACCCGCGACCGGCAGTTTCGTGACGCTCCTCGACATCGACCGAGGCGAGGGACGCTACCTCTACGCCCCCGGCGGCACCGGAACGGTCGACGTCCGTCCCGGCCGCTACCACCTGGACGTGCACGTCGCGACCGCCGCCGCGGACGGGAGTTACGACCACACCGTCGTCGTCCAGCCCCTGAAACCCGTCACCGGCGCGGACACGGTCGTGCTCGACGCCCGCAAGGGAACGCCCGTCACCGTGGCCTCTCCCCGCAAGGGGGCGACCAGCGCGCTGGCCGGTGTCGGCGTCGTGCGGACCGCCCCGTCGGGCGCGAGCGTCTCGTCCCTGGTCACCGCCGGCTCCTTCGCACGGCTCCAGACCGCCGACCTGCGCGCGGGGAAGGGCGCGGGGAAGGGCGCACTGCCCGCCGACGCGGGCACCCTCACCTCCGTGGTACGCAGCTCCTGGGCACGGCTGGGCGAGGACGGCACCTTCACCGACACCCCGTACGACTACGAGCTGGCCTGGGTCGTGCGCGGCCGCTTCCTCACCGACTTCCGCGCACGGGCGAAACGCGGCGACCTGTCGAAGGTCACGCACGTCATCCACAACGACCGGCCCGACGAACGCACGGCCGCCCTGTGGACCTACGCCTTCCCACGCGAGGGAGGCAGCGCGGCCGGCCCGAACATCAGGTTCCGCGCCACCGGCAAGCGCACCGTCCACTACTCGGCACGCGATGTCGCCTGGCACCTGGTCTTCAACCGGTTCAACGCGCAGGGCCAGAGCGAGTTCCAGCAGTGGGGCGCGCCCCTGACCCTGAAGGCGGGCGGCAAGAAGGAGATCCGCTGGGGCCACGGGCCGCTCGGCCCGAGCTTCGCCGACCAGCGGTCGCGTGTCTTCGCCAGTGTGCGGCGCCGCGGGGACACGCTGATGTTCCACACCCCGCCCTTCGCCGACCAGGATCCGGGCCACACCGGTTTCTCCCTCGCAGACTCCGGCCGCACCCGGCTCTGGCGCGACGGCAGGCTGCTGGCGGACGTGCCCTACCCGTTCTACGACGCGCAGGGCCCCGTGCCGGCGGCGGAGGACTCGTACCGGCTGGAGACCTCCGTGGACCGCGGCGGCCAGGGGTACACCACCTCGACGTCCGTACGCGCGGCATGGACCTTCCGGTCGCGGCACACCACCGGCGACGACTGGACGTCCCTGCCGGTGACGGCGATCCGGTTCACGCCCGAACTGCGCCAGGACAACTCGGCACGGGCCGGCCACCGGATGGTCCTGCCCGTTGTCCTGCAACGCCAGCCCGGCGCACCGGAGTCGGACGTACGGGACCTGAGCGTCGAGGTGTCGTACGACGACGGAGCCACCTGGACCACCGTCGACGTACGGCGGACCGGCGACCCCGCCCGGTGGCGGGCGGAGCTGCTCAGCCCCCGCGGCAAGGGCTTCGCCTCCCTGCGGGCGAAGCTGGCCGACACCGACGGCAACACCGCGGAGTACACGGTGACGCGCGCGTACGGGCTGCGCTAGGGCAGGTCACGGCCGCGCCCGCCCCTCATGGTCGGGCGCGGCCGTCCGCCTGCTCCGGGGTGCCGGACGTGGTGACATAGGCCTCGGGGTCGAACCGCGCCAGACGCCGGCGCATCCGGCCCGTCGACCAGGGCCAGCTGAAGCTGTTGACGCCGTTGCCGTCGAGGTAGTAGCTGGAGCATCCGCCCGCGTTGTAGACGGTGGACGGCAGCGCCTGCCGGACCTCGGCGTTGAAGGCGGCCTGGACCTCGGGGCGTACGTCCATGCTGGTCCAGCCTGCGGAGCGGGAGTGGCGTACCGCGCCCGCCACGTAGGCCAGTTGGGCCTCGAGGACCGTGTAGGCGGAGGAGTGCCCGGTGCCGAGGTGCGGTCCGAGGAGGACGAACGCGTTGGGGAACCCGCTGACGGTGGTGCCCAGATACGCGTCCGGACTGCCCTTCCAGTGCTCGTCGAGGCTGGCGCCGTCGGCGTCGAACACGCGCTGGGCGATGGGCATGTCCAGGATGTGGAAGCCGGTGCCCAGGATGACGGTGTCGACGTCCGCGCCGCTGCCGTCCGCGCCGATGACGCGGCTGCCGCGGACCGCCTCGACCGCCGTGGGGTGGACGGTGACGTTGGGCCGGGTCAGGGCCGGATAGTACGTGTTGGACAGCAGGAGCCGTTTGCAGCCCAGGGTGTAGTCGGGGGTCAGCGCCCGGCGCAGCCGCGGGTCCCTGACCGCGGCCCTGAGGTGGAGGGTGCCCACCTTCTGCACCGCGCGCAGGAGGGACGGGTGACGGAAGCCGATGCCGAGGGCCTCCAGTGCCGCGTACTCCGCGTTCCGCAGGGCCCGTTGGGCCGCCGGGAGGCGTCGCATGAGCAGGCGTTCGGCGCGTGGCACGTAGTGGTCGGGTTTGGGCAGCACCCACTGGGCGGTGCGCTGGAACAGGTGCAGCCGGCCGACGCGGGGCTGGATCGCGGGGACGAACTGCACGGCCGACGCGCCACTGCCGATCACGGCGACACGTGCGCCGGTGAGGTCGTGGTCGTGGCGCCAGCGCGAGGAGTGGAAGACCTCGCCGGGGAAGTCGGCCAGTCCCGGGACGTCGGGAACCAGCGGTTCGTGCCAGGGCCCCGCCGCCGAGAGCAGGAAACGGGCCGTGTAGTGGTCGCGGGTGGTCCGGACGTGCCAGCGGGCGTCGCCGGGCTCCCACTGCGCGCGTATGACCTCGGTGCCGAACCGGATGAGCGGGGTGATCCCGTACGCGGCCGCGGTGTCACGGAGGTAGGCGCGGATCTCGGGCTGGCCGGCGAAGGCACGCGTCCACTCCGGGTTGGGCGCGAAGGAGTAGGAGTACAGGGCGGAGGGGACGTCGCAGGCACAGCCCGGATAGGTGTTGTCCCGCCAGGTGCCGCCCAGGTCGTCCGCCTTCTCGACGAGGACGACGTCGTGCACTCCGGCCCGGCGCAGTGCGATCGCGGCTCCGATACCGGACAGGCCGCTGCCGATGATCAGCGCCTCCACGTCGTGGCTCTCGCGGGTGACGGCTGCCGTGGGGCTGTCGGGGTGCGGCACGTCAGGCTCCTGTCCGGGCGTCGGGGCGGTGACCGGTGCGGTGTCGCCCGGGGAGTGCGGCGAGGCGGTCGCGTACGACGGCCCGTGTGGTGCGCAGAGAGGTCTCCAGAACGGTCGGGCGGCGTCGGGCGTCCATGAAGTTGCCGCCCATGACGTGCAGGTCGGCGGCGGTGGGCTCGATACGGATGACCCGTGTGCCCGTGGCCCGCAACGCGGCGCACTCCGCGGTGAGGGTCCGGGTCATGGTGCGGCGCAGCAGTGCCTCCGCTCGGCCGAGACCTCTGCGCGGTCCGGGAGAGAGCGAACTCATCGGCGCCACGACATACACCTCGTCGAGCCCACGGGACGTCAGGAGGTCGGCGGAGGCGGTGGAGAGGATGCCGCCGTCCGCGTAGCGCCGGCCGCCGACGCGCACGGGCGGAAACCACCCCGGTACCGCCCACGACGCGCGGAGCGCGTCCCGCAGGGCGACCGGCGGGGTGTCGGGGTGGCCGAAGACCGTGCGCAGGCCCGTGTCGAAGTCGGTCGCCACCAGCCACGTCGCGGGGTGCTCGACCCACTGACCGGAGGGGCACAGGAAGTCGGCGAGGGCGGCCAGCCGACCGGTGTCGCCGCGCCCTTGGGGCAGTAAGCCGGACAGGCCGGCCAGCACGGGAACCGTACGGCCCATCGCCCGGCGCACCAGCCGCGGGGATCCGGGGAAGAGCGCGGGCCGTGGCGGGACCGCCCGCGGCGGTGCGGCGAAGTGGCGGACCAGTTCCGGACGGGCGTCCTCACGGGCGAGCTGCGCGGCCAGGAGCTCCTCCACACCGACACCGCCGCCGAGCAGGGCCGCGATCTCCGCCCCGGCGGACGTACCCACCAGCACATCGGCGTCGCGCACGTCCCATCGCAGGGCCCGCTGGAGGGAGTGCAGGGCACCGATCGTCCAGGCTGCCCCGAGCGTTCCACCGCAGCCCAGGACCAGGCCCCGGGAGGGGGACGTGCGTGTGTCAGTCGTGGTCACTGAGTTCTCCGAGTTCTCCGCTGATTCGGATACCGACGAGATCCGGATACTAGCGGTATCTGAAGCGCGGGGGCAGTGATCGCGGAGATAGGATCCGAGTGCTTCAGGGACTTGAGATCCGAGAGCTTCGGGGACTTCGGAGAAAGCCGCGCAGGACGCGGAAGGGAGCGAGACATGGCCCGCCTCAGCCGCGTCGAGAGTCAGGAGCGCACTCGGGAGCGGCTCGTGGCCACCGCACGGGAGCTGTTCCTGCGCGACGGCTACGGCGCCACGTCACTCAGCGATGTCGCCGAGACGGCCGGCTACTCCAAGGGCGCCGTCTACTCGAACTTCCGCAGCAAGGACCACCTGTGCCTGGCCGTCCTCGACGACGTCCGTGCCGAACAGCTCGTCCTGCTCACGGACTCCGTCATGCGCGACGGGGGAATCGACGACCGTCTCGCGGCGTTCGCCGCCTGGGGCGAGGCACACATCGGGGACGAGGCGTGGACCACGCTGGAGGTCGAGTTCCTCACCCGGGCCCGCCATGACGACGAGCTCCGCGGTGAGATCACAGCACGCGTCGCGGTGATCCGCGAAGTCCTGGCCCAGCTCCTCGAGGCGCTGGCCCGGGACCTGGGCGTTTCGCCGGCCATGCCCGCCGACCAGGCCGCGATGACGCTGCTCAGTCTCGGCATCGGACTCGGTATCCAGCGGATCGCCGACCCGGCCGTTCCCACGGCCGTGCTGACGGACACCCTGCGTCTCATCCTGCGCACGAGTCCGTAGACGCACCCGGCCCGGTACGGTACGCGCCCGGTACGGGCCCCTCTGTCAGCCCGCGGACAGGTCCAGCAGCACCTTGGAGGCGACCGTACGGTCCTGAGCCGTCCCGAACGCGGCGACGGACCGCGCCAACGGGAACGTGTGGGTGACGATCGGATCCACGGGCAGGCCCTGGGCCAGCAGCGACAGGGCCTCGTCGAACTCGGTGTCGAAGCGGAACGCTCCCCGCAGTTCGAGTTCGCGGGTGACGGCGACATTGCCCAGGAGTCCCACCTCGCCGGGCGGCAGCAGGCCCAGCAGGACGGCGGTGCCTCCACGGCGTACCCGCTCCACACAGGTCCGCAGCCCCGCCGGTGCCCCGGACGCCTCGACAGCGATGTCGAAGAGGGTGGCCCAGACCGGATCGCCGGTACGGTCCGCGCGCGCCGTCGCGGTGGCGCCCACCGCGGTGGCGATGTCCAGCGGTTCGTCGAAGAGGTCGCTGACGACGATCTCGGCGGCGCCGCCGTGCCGCAGCGCCGCCACGACGAGGCAGCCGATCGGACCGGCGCCGGTGACCAGGACCCGCTTGCCGCGCACCTCGCCCGCCCGGTGCACGGCGTGCAGCGCCACCGACAGGGGTTCGGCGAGAACGGCGCGGCGCAGACTCAGGCCGGGCGGCAGGGGGCGGATCTGCTCGGCGGGCACGTTGATGAGCTGGGCGAAACCGCCCTGGACGTGGGGGGTGTGGGCGGCGCTGCCCAGATACCGGGTGTGGCCGCAGATGTTGCGCCTGCCGCCGGCGCACTCGGGGCAGGTGCCGCACGGGGTCGCGGGGTGGATCGCCACGGCGGTGCCGACCGCGGGGGCGGTCTGCGTGACCGATGTGCCAGTGCCAGTGCCAGTGCCAGTGCCAGTGCCAGTGCCGGGGCCGGGGCCGTCAGGCCCGACGGCCGCGACGTGGCCCACCACCTCGTGCCCGAGCACCATGGGCTCGCGCACGGCGAAGTCCCCCACCCGGCCCTGGTGGTAGTAGTGCAGGTCCGTACCGCAGATCCCGCCGAGGGCGACGGCGACCGCTGTCTGTCCTGGTCCGGGCTCGAAGGACTGCCGGTCCTCTACTCGCAGGTCTCCGGCTCCGTGAACGACACAAGCACGCATGGGGGAGGGCTCCTTGAGGGTCACAGGGGTCACAGGGCGTCAGAGGGCGTCACAGGGCGTTCAGAGGACGGAGAGCATGCCGCCGTCGACGTACAGCAGCTGCCCGTTGACGAAGTCGGAGGCCGGCGAGGAGAGGAAGAGCAGCGCGCCGACGAGGTCCTCGACCTTGCCCCAGCGGCCGGCCGGAGTCCGCTTGCGCACCCAGGCGCTGAACTCCTCGTCCGCGACCAGCGCGGAGGTCAGCTCGGTGTCGAAGTAGCCGGGGCCGATGCCGTTGACCTGGATGCCGTACGGCCCCAGGTCGGCACACATGCCCTTGGTGAGCATCTTCAGGCCGCCCTTGGTCGCCGAATAGGGCGCGATCCCGGGACGTACCGCCTCACTCTGCAGCGAGCAGATGTTGATGATCTTGCCGTGGCCCCGGGGAACCATACGCCGGGCGACCTCGCGGCCGACGAGGAAGGCGCTGGTGAGGTTGGTGTCGAGCAGACCGTGCCACTCCTCGTCGGTGAAGTCGACGAAGGGGGCGCGGCGTTGGGCCCCGGTGTTGTTCACCAGGATGTCGATCGGCCCGGCCCGGTCCTCGATCCGGGTGACGGCACCGGCGACCGCGGTGGAGTCGGTGACGTCGAACGCTTCCGCCGCGACCGCCGCGCCGAACGTGTCGGCCAGCTCCTTGCGGGCGGTCTCCAGGGCGACGGTGTCACGGCCGTTGAGGACGACCGTGCAGCCGGCCTCCAGCAGCCCCTTGGCCAGGGCCAGGCCGATACCGCGGCTCGATCCGGTGACCAGGGCCACCTTGCCGGTGACGTCGAAGAGGGGGTGACTCATGAGGGCCTCTCAGGCGTGGGTGGGAGCGGAGGGCAGTGCGGCACCGCCCGGCAGCGGAGTGCGCGCCGGCCGGCCCGCCAGCACCTCGAGGATGTTGTCGACCGCGAGGTCCACCATGGCGGCCCGCGTGGCCTCGGTGGCCGAGCCGACGTGAGGAAGCGTCACCACACGGGGCTCGCGCACCAGGGGTGACAGCTCGGCGCCCATGGGCTCGCGCGCGAAGACGTCGAGGCCCGCCGAGTGGATGGCCCCCTCCCGCAGGGCCCTAAGCAGTGCTTCCTCGTCGACGACGCCACCCCGCGAGGTGTTGACCAGCGTGGCGGTGGGCTTCATGGCGGCCAGTTCGGCGGCGCCGACGAGGTGGCGGGTCTCCGGAGTCAGGGGCACGTTCAGGGAGACCACGTCGGCCTCGGCGAGCAGGGTGGGCAGGTCCACTCCCCTGGAGGGCGGGTCCTGGGTGTCCCCGGGCGTGGACGGGCTGTGGTGCAGCAGTCGCATGCCGAAGCCGTGGGCCCGCCGCGCCACGGCTCGCCCGATCTGTCCGTACCCGACCACGCCGAGCGTGGCGCCGTGCACGTCCAGGCCCAGGTAGTCGTCCATACGGAACACGTCCCACTCCCCGGCGGCGAGGGAGTCGCGGGCCGCTCCGAGGCGCCTGCGGGCCATCAGGATGAGCGCGAACGTGAGATCGGCGGTGGTCTCGGCCAGGACACCGGGGGTGTGGGTGACCACGACACCGCGCTCGGCCGCCGCGTCCCGGTCCACGGCGTCGAATCCCGCGCTGGCCAGTGCGACGACCTTCAGCGACGGCCCGGCGGCGTCGAGCAGGGCGGCGTCCACCCGGTCGTTGCCCAGGCAGAGCATGCCGCTCGCGCCCGCGGCGAGGGTCCGCAACTCGGCCGGTTCGGGCCTGCCCCGGCCCTCCCCGCACACCAGATCGAACCGGTCGGCCAGCCGGCCCAGGCCTCCACCGGGCAGGGCCGGCCGGGTGGTGAGCACGCGCTGCGTCATGGGCCACTCCCAGAATTTCCACTGAGTGGGAAACTTATCTACTCAACGGAAAACATCGTTGGCGGTATCAGTGAGCGCTGTCAACCACTGAGTGGGAACCCTTTCCGTTGAGTGGTAATTTGTCGCTGTGAGTACCAGTGAGGTGCCGAGTGACGTCGTCGGCCGTGCGATCCGGCTGCTCGTCCTGGTCGGCGAGCATCCGAACGGCATCACGCTGTCGGCGCTGGCCCGTGAGAGCGGCGTCCCCGTCAGCACCGCGCACCGGCTGGTCAACTCCCTCTGCCGGGAGGGCCTGGTGGAGTTCGAGACCACCGGCAAGCGCTACAAGCCGGGTCTGCGGCTGTTCCAGCTCGGTCAGCAGGCGGGCCAGGTGTACGGATTCGCGGGGACCGCCCTCCCCGTGATGCAGCGCGTGACGCGGCAGACCGAGGAAGCCACCCTGATGTCCGTACTCGACGGCACGCGGCACCTGTACGTGCACTACGTGGACGGCCCCCTGCCGGTCGGTGTGCGCAGTGAGCCGGGCCGCCACGGTCCGCTGCACTGCACCTCGATGGGCAAGGTCCTGATGGCCTTCGCCCCCGACGATGTACGCGCCGACCTCCTGGACCGCGTCGAGCTCACCCCGTACGGGCCGAACACCATCACCGACCGCGACGTCCTGCGCGAAGAGGTCGCCCGTGCCGGCGAACGCGGATACGCCACGGCCGACGAGGAGCACCATCCCGGTCTGCGTGCCGTGGCCGTCCCGATCACGCGGCCCGACGGCAGCGTCTTCGCCGCCCTGTCCACCGCGGCGCCCGCCTTCCGCCGCAGTGTGGACGATCTGGTCGCCATGGTGCCGGTGCTCCAGGCGGCGGCCTCCGAGCTGGGGGTCAGGCTGCCCGCCCGCTGATCCGGACTCAGACGGTTCCCCCGAACCCCGCGTGACCCCGTCACGCGGGGGCCGTTCACGCCGCTGCCGGCCGCCGCGTGCCTCCTCAGGAGACGTCGACCGCGAGGGCGTAGAAGCGGGTCGTCTGCGTGCTCTCCCCGTTGTCGTCGGACACGAGATACAGCGCACGCCGCCCCTGGTGCCTGCCCTCGGTGAGCCGGGGGCCCAGCGCCATGCCTTCGATGTTGTCGAGGAGGGGATTGGCCTGCGGCTGCTTCTGTTCCGCCCCGGAGGGCGGGCACCGGCCCACGTCGACCAGCAGGCGTTTCGTCGCGAAGGCGGAGGACGGCGCGGACTGGAGGGACGGCATCCCGCTCACGTCCGGCAGCCCGGCGAACGAGACCTCGTGGATGTGGATGCTGTTGCCCTGCCCCTCGGTGAAGCCACGCTCCAGTGCCAGGAACCGCTCGCCCCGGCCCGTCGCCACGAGGTCCGCGAGCTCCAGTCCGGAGGCCGTCTCGTAGGCGACCTCGCCGTCCGCGACGTACCGGCCGCCCGGCTGCCCCGTGTAGCGGAGGATGCGTATCCGGTTGCGTCCCTGGCGGGTGCCGTCGGCGGACAGCGGGCTCTGCAGGCCGACGTACAGGCGACGGCCGTCAGGGGAGAGGGCCATCGCCTCGAAGGCCTCGCTCGTGCGTGCGGTCTCGAAGCGTTCGGGGACCGGCAGGTCGGCCGTCAGCCTGCCGGTCGTGAGGTCGAAGCGGCCGATCGACGGGCCGGCCTCCGAGGCCACCAGGGCGGTCCTGCCGTCCTTCTCGAGGACGAGGGCCTCTCCGTCGAGTTCCTCGTTGCCGTATGCGCTGCCGTCTTCGCGCCGCAGCCGTGTCATCGCCGTGATCCGGGGCTCGGGCGGCTGCCCCGGTGTACCCAGCGACAGGCGGAACAGCACGGGCCGCGAGCTGTCGGTCAGCGACAGCGCGGTGGAGGGGCCGGTCAAGGCGAGCGAGGAGAGGCCGTACACGTCCTGCTTCTGGAACTTCGCCTTGTCCAGCCGGTCGGAGAAGCCGAGCAGGGAGGCGCGCGACGAGCAGACGTCGGACGAGGCGCCGTCGCCCCCGGGCCACCACAGCGGGACCGTCGCCCCCAGGGCCGCCAGCACGGCCCCCACCGCGACGGCTGCCAGACAGCCCTTCCTGTGCCGGGGACCCGGATCGGGCGGCGCCTGGACCGCGACGTTGTGCACGAAGGGAAGCGGACCGAGGCGGCCCCGGTCCTGCACCTGCGGTACGGGGCGGCGCTTGTCCCGCAGGGAGTCCCGGACCTGGTCGTAGATCATGTCCAGGGTCAGGCAGGGCTCCCTCTCCTGGCCGTTCTCGCCCGGAACCCCGTGGTGGAGGATGTGGACCAGCTCTCCGGTGAACGCCGTGCACTCCTCGTCGCGCGGGGCCAGCGCCTTGACGTTCTCCGCGGACGAGGTCAGCACGTAGGTGCCCCGCACACCGGCCGCCGTCGACAGCGGGGTCTCCGGGGCCGACATGTCGTCGATGGCGCGTCCGCTGTAACAGCAGTCGAGAATGACCACGCGACGCCGGGCCCGGCTGTGCTCCAGGAGGGCCTCGCGCAGCCACTCGTACGGCACCGCCGTGTGCCGCTTTCCGTGCTTCGACCCGGCGAGGGTGAGGTGCAGGGCGCCGTGCCGGTCGACGAATCCGTGACCGGCGTAGTAGACGATCAGCGTGTCCCGCGCCAGGCCGGCCGCGTCGATGACCGGGTCGATCAGCTCGGCCGAGGTCGTGGGATCGGCCACCGTGACACACCGGTCCTTGGGCAGGCCCAGGATCCTCCTGTCGGACAGCGCTTCCCTGAAGCGGGTGAGGTTGTTCGCGACCGTCGGCAGCTTGGGCATGTGCCGGTAGGCACTGACACCGATGAACACGGCGGCTGAGGCGCCGGGATCGGGCAGGGCCTCGGTCACTGGTGGCCGCCCTCGGGGGACGGTGGTGTGTCCTCGGGCTCCGGCGGGTCGGAGGGACCGGACGGTGGACCCGCTCGACCTGCCGGCCCGGCGGGGTCATGCCGTGGGGCCTCGTCGTCCAGGTCCTGGAGGCTCCGCAGAAGGTCCTGAACGCCGGCGAGGTCGGTGCCGGGCGGAAGTACGACGCGTACGCCGTTGCGCTCGACGGTCACCGGCGACCGGGGCCGCTGCGCCTGCCGCCACGCCAGGATCGCCACGCCGAGGGAGCCCAGGTTGAACGTCACGTCGAGGACGAGCTGCACGATGTCGAAGGCGAGGCCCATGCTGTCGCCGACCTCGCCGACCTCGCCGACCTCGCCGACCTCGCCGGCTCCTTCGGTCTCGTCGGTTCCTTCGTCCCCGTCGGTCTCGTCGTTCCGGGCGCGCTCGGTGCGCGGGCGCAGTGAGATGTCGGCGTAGGGGTGGATCTCCTGATCTCTGATCAACCAGTCGTACAACTGCTTGAGTTCGACGCCGTCCGGATCGTCGGACAGTCGAAGCCTGACGTCCATGCCCTTCCTTCGCCCCCTGCCGGGTCGGGCCACAATGGATCGCTGACTGATCGGCTGTGTGCCAACGACCCGTCATTCCGGGGACGTTGACCCGCCAACACCAGCATACGGCCGTCCGGGGCGCCACTGCAGGCACGCGAACCGCCCTTTCCGCGCCCCCCTGACTTGTCCCTATCCTCCGCCTCTCCTCCACGGCGCGGCCCAGGCCAGCACATAGCCGAGACCGTTCAGAGCCCAGTGCAGTGCCGCAGGCGCCACCAGGCTGCCGGACCGGCGCCGCAGCTCGCAGAAGCCGACACCCGCGACGGCGGTGCCGGCGACGGCTGCGGCGACCGTGAGCGCGGAGCCCGTGCCGAGAGCCCCCACGGCGGCGTTGGCCCGGGTCAGGCCCCGAGAGGGCAGTACGTGCCAGAGGCCGAACAGCGCCGACGAGACGGCGGTGGCCCAGGCCGTACCGTGACGGCGCCGGATCATGGCCCACAGGACACCGCGGAAGGCGGTCTCCTCCAGCAGTACGGTGCCGAACGGCACACGGACCAGTACCTGCCACAGCAGCTGTCCGGCGGAGAGGCTCGCGGCGCGTTCGTCCTGGAACGCCTCCCTGGTGGCCGGTACCGCCAGGGCGAGCAGGAAGACGGCGAGAACGCCCCCCGCCAGGACCGGTGCCCAGCGCAGCCCTCGGCGCAGGCCGGGCGCGTCGAGCCCCAGGTCGGCGCGGGTGAGGCCGTCCCAGCGGGCGATCAGCAGCAGCGCCACGGCCGCGGTCACGCAGGTGAGCACGTAGGCGCCCGGCGCGAGCCAGTTGTTGAGCAGGTTCGCACCCACCAGGACGGCGAGGACACAGGTCATCCGCATCGTGTCACCAGGGTCCCTCGAATCGTCCGTGAGCCGGGAACGGAAGGGGTCTGCGGCGCGTACGGTGCCCGCCCGCCGCCGGGCGGAAACCGGCCGATGGCCACCTGGTCTACGGTGTACCCGAGGCGCTCGTACCGCTCGCCGTCCGTACCGCGCACGAGCGGGGTGCGGGCGCATGCGGTCCGGTGACGGGCGAACCACCCAACCCCTGGGCCCAGTTGACGCCCGCGCTGACCGGAACGGAGCGATGAGGAAAACGGCACGCGCCTGCGCGACCCTGATGGCCGCGCTGGCGGCTTCGGTGTCGGCCGCCTGTTCCGGTACCACCGGTACGGAGCGAGCCGCCGACGCCCTGTGGAAACCCCGCCCCGGCCTGGCCTGGCAGTGGCAACTGGACGAGAAGGCCGACCCCTCCGTCGACGTGCCCGTCTACGACATCGACGGCTTCGAGAACTCCAAGGCGGACGTGGCCCGTCTGCACCGCGACGGCCGCAAGGTCATCTGCTACATCAACGTCGGCGCCTGGGAGGACTTCCGGCCCGACAAGGACGCCTTCCCGCGCTCGGTGCTCGGCGAGCCCAACGGCTGGGAGGGCGAGCGATGGCTGGACATCCGGCAGATCTCCGTCCTGCGGCCCATCATGGAACGTCGCTTCGACATGTGCCGCGACAAGGGCTTCGACGCGGTCGAGCCCGATCTGGTCGAGGGCTACGACAACGACACGGGCTTCCCGCTCACCGCCCGCCACCAGCTCAGGTACAACCGGATGATCGCGGACATCGCCCACGAGCGCGGACTGTCGGTGGGGCTGAAGAACGACCTCCCGCAGATCCCCCAGCTCCTCGACGACTTCGACTTCGCGGTCAACGAGGAGTGCGCGCAGTACGACGAGTGCGGGGAGCTCACCCCGTTCATCGAGGCGGGCAAGGCGGTGTTCCACGTGGAGTACACGGAGCCGAGAAGCAGCTTCTGCGCCGAGGCCCGCCGGCTGAAACTGTCGTCGATGGTGAAGCGGCCGGAACTCGACGTGTGGCGGGACCCCTGCTGAAACAGGGGCTGTCGGAGTGTGTGCCCCGCCGGCCCGCCGGACAGGTGCCCGGCAGGCCACCGACCGCTTCCGGGATCAGGTCGGTCGCCCGTTCCGCTCGGCCGGGCCCGAGTCGCCACACTGCTGGTGCCCGTGGTCCCGTCGAGCCGGACCACCTCGGTGCCGGAGCCCGCGGCGGCCGAGAGCTGCTCACCCCGGTGGGCGGGAGACCTGGCCCCGGCACAGACCGTCGCCGTCGCGCTCCGGCGCGAACTGCCACAGCTCGGCCAGGTACTCGATGCGGTATTCCGCGACCGGCGTCCCGGCGACCTCGTCGAGCAGCCAGTGGACATGCTCGCCGGTGATGGCCGTCGTGCGGCGCGCGGCGGCGGGACGCCGCAGGGCAGGGCAGTGAAACCGGCGATGCGCCGACTCCTCAACGGGGCGGGGGTTTCCACGGACGACTTCCGGCCCCGTGAGAGCCCCGGAGCCATGGCTGTAATTGCACTTTCAAGTGATCTTTCGCCGGTGCCAGGATCGCGGTCGCCCGAGCACGCCCCACCGTCCTCGAAAGGCACCCGCATGCGTACCAGGCCCCTCACTCTTCCCGGTGTCGCCACAGCCCTCCTGTGCGCGACGGCGTCACCGGCACACGCCTCCGTCCAGCCCGGCACCACCTACTCCGGCGAGGGCACCTTCTACGGCGCGACCGGCGTCGGAAACTGCCTGTACGACGCCACCGGCGACATCGGCATCGCGGCCCTCAACCACACCGACTACGAGACCTCCCGGATGTGCGGGGCGTACCTCCAGGTCAAAGGCCCCCGGGGCGAGATCACGGTGAAGATCGTCGACCGCTGCCCGGAGTGCGGGCCCGGAGACATCGACCTGGGCGAACGCGCCTTCGCCCGTATCGCCGACCCCGTGGCCGGCCGGGTGCCGATCACCTGGAAGCTGGTGAGCCCGGACATCGGCGGGACGGTCGCCTACCGCTACAAGGAAGGCTCCACACAGTGGTGGTGCGGCATCCAGGTGCGCAACCACCGCAACCCCGTCGCCACCCTGGAGGTCCGCACCGGCTCCACCTGGCGCCAACTGCCGCGCCGCGAATGGAACTACTTCGTCTCGGAGGACGGCACCGGCTGCGGCTCCGACATCCGTGTCACCGACATCCACGGCCAGACGCTCACCGACACCGGTATCGCCATCAGGCCGAACGTCGACCAGCCCGGCCGGGCCCAGTTCGGCATGCGCTGACGGCCCGTCGTACGGCTGGGGGCCCTCGGCGGCGCAGAGGGGACAAAACGTATCCTTCAAGGATGACCGCTCATCGCGTGGTTGACGTGAACGGCATCCGGCTCCATGTCGCGGAGAGGGGCGAGGGCCCCCTCGTCGTGCTGCTGCACGGTTTTCCCGAGTGCTGGTACTCCTGGCGCCACCAGTTCGGCCCGCTGGCCGCCGCGGGCTACCGGGTCGTCGCCCCCGACCAGCGCGGATACGGGCGCAGCGACCACCCGGAGCGCGCCGACGCCTACAGCATCCTGCACCTGGTCGGCGATGTGGTCGGCCTCGTCCACGCGCTGGGGGAGGAGCGGGCGTTCGTCGTCGGGCACGACTGGGGCGCCCCGGTGGCCTGGCACACCGCACTGCTGCGGCCCGACATCGTGCGTGGCGTCGCCGGGCTCAGCGTTCCTCCGCCGTTCCGGGGCGGGCGGCCACCGCTGGCCGCCATGGAGGACAGGTTCGGCGGACGGTTCTACTGGAACTACTTCGCCCGGCCCGGCGTCGCCGACGCCGAGCTGGGCCGCGACGCACGCACCACCCTGCGGAGGGTCCTGTACGCCGCCTCCGGCGAGGGCCGCAGGGCCGGCGGTGACAGGCAGCCGCTGGTCGAGCCGGGGCAGGGCTGGCTCGACGGCATGCCGGACCCGCAGGAGCTTCCGGACTGGCTCACCGAAGAGGACCTCGACGTCTTCGCCGAGAGTTTCACGGAGGGCTTCACGGGTGCGCTCAACTGGTACCGCAACATCGACCGCAACTGGGAGCTGACCGCTCCCTGGCACGGCACGGTCGTCAGCCGGCCCGCCTTGTACGTGTACGGCGACAAGGACGTCGTCCCGAACTTCCCCGGTGCGCTGGAACTCATCGAGAGGCTTCCCGAGTTGATGCCCCGCCTCGTGGGTAGGCCCGTCATGCTGCCCGGCTGCGGCCACTGGACCCAGCAGGAACGGCCGGACGAGGTGAACACGGCGCTCATCGACTTCCTCACGGAGGTCACGGAGGTCACGGAGGTCACCGAGGCCGCGGAGGGTACGGAGGGCGCGAGGTTCACGGGCTGAGCAGGGCCGAGCAGGGCTGACGGGGGCCGACGACCCCCGCGTACACCCCTGATATCACCCGGTATCGGCGATTGCCCGGCCCTCCGGCCGAGTCAACTACCAATGCCCGCTTTGCGGTTGGAGGAAACCACGAATCTGTGAATTCGCTGAACATCCGGCGCTGACATACGTATCGGAGAGAGCTTCGCCCTTACCCGGCCAGCCCTACCGGCTCCGAAGATGTGTCAGAGAGGCATGATGAGACGCAACTCGCGAAAGAGATCGAACACCACCGTCCGGGTGGTGGGCGGCGTGGCCGCAGTGGCCATGGGGGCCGGTGGCATCGTGGCGGCCAACATCTACGCCTCGGCCGGTGAGACCAACACGAAGGCCTCCGCCCAGAACCAGGCGGCGGGAGCGTCCACCATCGACTGCCCCGATGTCGGCCAGCAGCTGAAGTCGGTCCCCGCCCAGGCCAGGGCTCAGGTGGACAAGGAACTCGCGCTGCTCGACAAGCAGATCTCCGAGGCCTACCAGCGCCTCTCCACGTCCCAGCGGGCCATCCAGCAGGACGCCAACTTCGCACAGAACGCGATCGTGGGCCCGCTGAAGGACAAGCGGAAGGCGACGATCGACCGGATCGCCATCGCCATCGGCCGTGTGGGCACCAAGCCGCAGGGCCTCGACGCACTGGCCGCCTGCAAGCTGAGCACCACCGGCAACAACACCAACGCCGGGCAGGCCGGCAACAACCAGGGTGGCGGCAACCAGGGCGGCAACAACCAGGGTGGCGCCAACGGCAACGCCGGGCAGGCCACCAGCGGTCCCGTGGCCGCCGACTTCGTGGACATCACCAAGGTCCAGCCCAACGTGAGCACGCCGCGCCGGTCGGCGGGCGCGTCCAAGGGCACGTTCACCACCAAGTGCGGGGTGAACAAGAACAAGCTCTACAACTCCGACAACGTCATCGTGGCGCCCGGTGTCACCAACGGCGCGCACCACGTGCACGACTACGTCGGCAACCAGTCCAACGACGCCTTCGCCACCGACCAGGACTTCGCCAAGGCCAGGACCAGCTGCCAGAACCAGGGCGACAAGTCGTCCTACTACTGGCCCGTGCTGCGTCTGCAGGACGGCACCAAGGAGTTCGACGCGGACAAGCTGGGCGGCGGCGCCGAGGGCAACGTGGGCCGCATCCTGACGGCCCGGTCGTCCACCCTGACCTTCGTCGGCAGCCCGCGCGGCAAGGTCGTGGCGATGCCGAAGTTCCTGCGCATCATCACCGGTGACGCCAAGGCGTTCACCAACGGCCCGGCCAACGCCAACGCCTCCTGGAGCTGCACCGGCTTCGAGAACAAGGTGCAGCTGAAGGACAAGTATCCGCTCTGCCCGTCGGGCAGTGACGTGGTGCGGACCTTCAAGTACCAGAGCTGCTGGGACGGCGCGAACATCGACAGTGCCAACCACCGTACGCACGTGGCCTTCGCCGACGCGGGCGGCAACTGCCCGAGCGGCTTCAAGGCCATCCCGCAGCTGGTGCACCGCCTGGTGTACGACGTGGACGCGCCCAGCGTGAAGGACGGCGGCAAGACCCGTCCGTTCTTCGCCGTGGACGGCTTCCCCGAGCAGGCGCACAAGCCGATCACCGACCACGACGACTTCATCAACGTCTTCAACGAGCAGACGATGAAGAAGGCGGTCCAGTGCATCAACACCGGACGCAAGTGCAGCTGAGTCCGGAAGCCTGAAGCACCGATGGGACAGGTGCTGAGGCACCGTTGAGGAAGTGGTGGGCGTCGTCCGTGCGACGCCCACCACCCATCTGCGCCTACGCCGGGGTTCCCCGCAGTCCCACCCGCAGTCCCACCTTCGCCAGATACCGGGTGAGGTGCGCGGAGTCCCGGGTCGCCAGGCCGATGTGACCGTCGGGCCGGAGCAGGAACAAGCCCCTTCCCAGCTCCTCGGCGAGCGGGCTGTCGGTCACTCGGTGGACGTGGGCGCCCGTCGGCACCCGGGTCGGCTCGCAGTCCACGGCCAGCAGGGTGAACTGCGGGCCTCTCAGCAGCTCGGACAACGGTCGCGGACCGTCCCCGCCCACCGTGACGCAGGGCAGGTCGGGTGCGCGGTCGCCCGCCCGGGCGGCGGTGGGGGACAGCCGCTCTCGTGTGTCGCTGCTCAGGGGACTGTCGCGGTAGTGCACCGACAGCAGATGGCTGACCCGCCCGCGATGGCGTGCCTGCCGGTCCGCTCCCTCAGGACGGCGGCCGGCCCGGTACAGCCGCGCACTGAGCTCCAGGACGTGGGCGGCGACGGGCCGGCGCTCGGCCTCGTAACTGTCCAGCAGCTCGGCCGGAGCACGGTGGCGCACCACCTGCCCCAGCTTCCACCCCAGGTTGTAGGCGTCCTGGACGCCGATGTTGAGCCCCTGCCCGCCGCCGGGCGGGTGGACGTGGGCGGCGTCTCCGACGAGGAACACCCGGCCCTCACGGAAACGTTCGGCCAGCCCCGTACGCGGCTTGTAGTAGGACATCCACGGCACATCGGTGACGGCGTCGGCGGGCAGATGGGTACGGGCGGCGATCATGTCCCGTACCGTCTGCGCGGTGGCGGCGGCGTCCGGGCCGTCGATCCGGGCGCTGAGCTGGAAGTCGTCGGTCCCGGGAAGCGGGCACAGCAGCAGCGAACCGCCCGGGGCGTCCGGCCAGACGTGCCAGTGGCCGCGGTCCAGGCCCCGAACGCGCACGTCCGCCACCACGGCCGGACGCAGACCGCCCTCCTCGCCCCTCATGGCGATGCCGAGGGCCTCGCGCACGGTGCTGCGACCACCGTCGGCACCGACCAGATACGGCACGGTCAGCGTCTCGTGACGGCCGTCGGCATGCGCCAACTCGGCCTGTACACGCTGGTCCGTCTGACGCAGGGACACGAGCCGGGCCCCGAACCGCACCGTCCCGCCCAGACCGAGCAGACGGTCCTTCAGGATCTCCTGGGTACGCCACTGCGGAACCATCCACGGCTCGGGATAACGGGAGACCGGCGCCTGCGGATCGGGCTCGATCAGCTTCCACGCCTCGCGGTGCCGGCCGTCCCGCCAGGTCCGCATGGGCGGAAAGGGACCACCGGCGGCGCGCAGCGTCTCCATGACGCCGAGGTCGTCGAAGGTCTCCTGGGTACGCGGCTGGATCCCCTTGCCCCGCGAACCGGCGAACAGCTGGTGGGCCGCCTCGATGACGTGGGTCCGCACACCGCGCCGTACCAGGTCGCAGGCGAGGGTGAGTCCGGACGGCCCGGCGCCGACGACCAGGACCTCCATGTCGGACACCGTGTACGGCATGCTCACCAGGCCAGAGGAAGGGCGAGGGGGAAGCGGCGGATGGTCCGGGTGTCCCAGCGGAGCTCGTCGGCGGGTACGGCCGGCCGCAGTCCGGGGAAGCGGGCGAGGAGGCCCCCGACGGCGCTGTGCAGTTGGGCCGTGGCCAGCGGGGCGGCGACGCAGTGGTGCCCTCCCCAGCCGAACGTCATGTGGGCGTGCCGGGGCCGGTCGGCGTCGAGGGAGTCCGGGGCCGGGAAGACGTCAGGATCGCGGTTGGCCGTCAGGTAGGAGACGTGCACGTAGTCCCCCGCGGGGATGAGGGTGCCGGCGACCTCGACGTCCTCCAGGGCCACGCGCGGGATGCCCACACCCTTGCGGAACGGGATGAAGCGCAACAGCTCGTCGATGACCCGCGGCAGGTCCGCCGGGCGCCGGGCGGCCTCCAGCAGGGACGCGGGGCCGGTCAGCAGGGTGTAGGTCAGATTGCTGATCTGGCAGGTGGCGGTGTCGTTGCCGCTGAGGATGAGGGTGACGGCCAGGACGGCGAGTTCGTCGTCCGAGAGCGGGGCCGTGCCGTCCTCGGCGGGGGCGGTCGCCAGGGCGGTGAGAACGTCGTCACCGGGCGTCCGGCGGCGCTCGGCGATCAGGCTCGCGAAATAGGAGCGCAGACGAGCCTTCGCCCTGGCTGCCGCCGCACGCCCGTCCAAAGTGGTGACCAGCAGGTGCCGGGTGAGCAGCAGCAGCTCGTTCCGGTCCTTCGGGGGCACGGCCAGCAACTCGCAGATGATGTGCTGCGGCAGCGGATCCGACAGATGCGTGACCAGGTCGGCGGGGGAGCCGTGCTCCTCCATCTCGTCCAGGAGCCCCTCGACGACCCGGTCGATGGCCGGGCGCATCAGGGCGACCCGCTCCTTGGTGAAGGCCTGCGTCGCCGCGTGGCGCAGCCGGGTGGAGGCCGGCGGGTCCATCACGTTGACCGACTCGGGCGAGACGATGGGCTCCGGGGTCATCCGCGGGTAGTCCCGGCCGACGACGGCCGCCCGGCTGAACCGGTGATCGGTCGTTACCTGCCGTACGGCGTCGAAGGTCGTGACCAGCCAGGCCTCACCGCTTCCGTACGGCAGCCGGATCCGGGTGACCGGACCCCGCGCCGCCAGGTCCGCCAGGACCGGGTCGAAGTCGAGACGGTCACTGAACTCGAAGCGGCACCGGACCGCCGGCGGAGTGAGCCCCATGAAGTCCTCCTACGGGTGGGGCGGTGATCCGTTCCCGATGACGTCCGCGCCGAATCAGCCGCGTGGGGCCGTGCGGACAGCCGCGCGGTACGGCCGTCGCCGAAGTCACGCTTTCGACGGAACCCGATCGGGCTCACACGGGTTCGTGCGGGTGGGCCGTCCACGGTGGAGGGTGTGCCGGGCGCGGGCCCGGGAGTTCCGGGTCGTCACGAGCCAGGCTCAAGGGTCCCTGTCACGCCCTCTCCGAACCGCGCCTGGCCGCCCGGGGCCTGTGGCGGCACCCGTTCGCCCCGACCCCGGCACCGACCGCGCGGATGCCGGTAGCGAGCCGGCCGGCGACCGGCCTGCCGACGCCGGGCAGAGCACTCGGGGGCCGTACGCACCTGCGGTTGCCCGCCGTACGAACGGCCCCCGAGACTTTCGGGAATCAGGCCTCCGGCGCCGGGTAGGTGGGGTACTCCACCCCGGAGACGTGCTGGACGACACGGATGACCTGGCAGGAGTAGCCGAACTCGTTGTCGTACCAGAGGTAGAGGATCGCGTTGTCGCCGTCGACCTTGGTGGCGCCCGAGTCGATGATCGAGGCGTGGCGCGAGCCGATGAAGTCGCTGGAGACGGCGTCGGGGGCGGTGGTGAAGTCGATCTGACGCTTGAGCGGCGAGGTCAGCGAGACATCGCGGAGGTGGTCGAGGACCTCCTCGCGCGTGGTCTCGCGGCCGAGCCTGAGGCTCAGGATCGCGATCGAGACGTCCGGCACCGGGACACGGATCGAGCTGCCGGTGATCGGCGCCTTGAGGTCGGGCAGCGCCTTGGCCACGGCGGAGGCGGCACCCGTCTCGGTGATGACCATGTTGAGCGGCGCGGAGCGGCCGCGGCGGTCGGCCTTGTGGTAGTTGTCCAGCAGGTTCTGGTCGTTGGTGAACGAGTGGACGGTCTCCACGTGGCCACGCAGGACGCCGTACTCGTCGTCCATCGCCTTCAGCGGCGGGACGATCGCGTTGGTGGTGCAGGAGGCGCAGGACAGGATCTGCTCGTCCGGCTTGATCGTGTCGTGGTTGACGCCGTGGACGATGTTCGGGACGTCGCCCTTGCCCGGAGCGGTCAGGACGACCTTGTCGACACCGGGACGCAGGTGCTGCGACAGGCCCTCGCGGTCGCGCCACTTGCCGGTGTTGTCGATGAGGATGGCGTCCTTGATGCCGTACGCCGTGTAGTCGATCTCGGACGGGTCGTTGGCGTAGATCACCTTGATCTCGTTGCCGTTGGCGACGATCGTGCTGTTCGCCTCGTCGACGGTGATCGTGCCCTGGAACTGGCCGTGAATGGAGTCACGGCGCAGCAGCGAGGCCCGCTTGACGAGATCCTCGGCGGCCCGGCCCCCGCCCCCGCGGACGACGATGGCACGCAGCCGCAGGCCGTTGCCGGAGCCCGCCTTCTCGATGAGCAGCCGGGCCACGAGCCTGCCGATACGGCCGAACCCGTAGAGGACGACGTCGCGTCCCTCGCCGCGCTCGATCTTGTTGGCTCCCGTGGCGCCGGCGACGGCCTCGGCGGTGAACTCCTCCACGGACAGACCGCGGTCGTCGGTCCGGTAGGTCGCGGCGAGCATGCCGATGTCGATCTGGGAGGGACCGAGGTCGAGCGTGGTGAGCGCCCGCAGGAACGGCAGCGTCTCGGTGACGGAGAGCTCCGCACCGGCGATCTGACGGGCGAACCGGTGGGTCTTCAGGATGCTGACCACCGACTTGTTCACCAGGGAGCGGCTGTGCAGCAGGACCGTGACGTCCCTCTCCCGGTGCAGCTTCCCGATCATCGGGATCATCGACTCCGCGATCTCCTCGCGGGTCTTCCAGTTGGTGAACGAGTCCTCGTTGAGAGTCACAGTCTTATCTTTCGAGCTAGGCGGCGCTCATATGCTAACCCCCTGCCTTTTTGGTGATGCGATCGGGTCAAATGTTCAGAACTGTGGCCGAAAACCGGCCCGGAGGGAGACGCCGGAGAGGCGCCGGAGAGACGCCGGAGGGGGAGCCGCACCAGGGCGGCTCCCCCTCCCGACGAGCTTCAGCGCCGTGCCAGTTCGACCCGGTACTTCCGTGTCTGCGAGCCGTCCTCACCGGTCACCGAGACGACGGCCACCGTCCGGCCGGACTCGTCGGCACGGTCGACGGCGACGGTGGCGTAGGGGTCGCGCGCCGTGGCCGTGACCGTGCTCCGCTTCGGGTTGTCGGTGACGACCCGGTACTCGGTCGTGTCGGGGTCGAACGAGGGGACGGGGACCCCGGCCACCTCGACCGACGCGGCGGCGGCGTCCGAGGAGACACCGGGGGTCCTGGCGTACACCTCGATCTCGCTCAGGGTGATGTAGCCGCCCTGACGTGCCGTCATGACCACACGGACCCCGGTCACCGGTCCCGACTCCAGCGGTACGTCGACCACCGGCGTGCCCTCGGTCCCGACCTCGATGGCGTCGCTCGCGTCGGACCACGTCCCGTCAGCGGTCTTCCGCACCTGCACCTTGAGGCTCGCCGGGAAGGAGGCGTTGGCCCCGTCGCGGTGGAAGTGCGCCACGACCCGGTGGACGTCGCGTGCGGCCGGCAGGGTGAACGTGATGGTGTCGGACGGGTTCTTGGTGTTCCCCGGCTTCCAGTTGGACCACGCCTTCTCCGACAGGTCGCCGTTGCGCAGGCGCTCCGCGGAGTACCCGCTCTCGGTAAACGTCGCGTCCACCGAGACATCGTCGTCGGGCGCGATGTTGGCCGACGCCGGTTCGGTGACCTGGACGCGTACGGACGCGTCGACCGTGCCGCCGCCGACGACCTGCGCGGTGCCGCGCAGCGTCACGACCCCGGTGGCGTCGAACGCCCCGTCGGGCGCCTTGTCCCAGGTCACCGGAAGATCGGCCCTGCCGCCGTTCCTGCCGACGCCGACCACCGTGGCCGGCAGCTCCGGCTCACCGCCCACATAGGCCTTGGCACGGCCGGGGAGGGTCGAGGCGATCGTGTCGACGGTGACGACCGCCTTCGCCGCGATCTTCCGCCCGAGCGGATCCGTGGCCCACCCCCGGACCCGTACCGTCCCGGCTTCGCGCCACTTCCGGTCCGACGGGAGGTCCCACACCACGGGCAGGGAGCCGCGAGCGCCGTCCCGGAACACCGGCGTCACCGTCTCCGGGAGCTTCGGCCGCAGGCCGGGCACGGTGAACGCCTCGACCGTGGCGGTGCGCAGCACCGTCTCGTCGGTCACGGTCCAGCGCTGGTTCGCCGCCGAGGTCGGGGTGTACGTCGACACCTTGGCGCCGTCCGCGGTGGACTGCCCGGTGACATCGAGCAGGCGGCCCGTGGCGGCGTTGACGAACGTCCATGTGCCGTCGCCGGTCGTCGACATGATCCACTGCGCGGCTTCGGCGACCTGGCCGCCGTCCGGGTCCTCCAGGACGGCCTGGTTGTCGCGCACCGTGAGCCGTTTGCCGGTCGGGGCGTGCGTGAGGGCGTAGCGCTCCCGGTTCCCGGTGCCGGAGGTGAGCTTCCTGACGGACCACAGCTGCCGCGCACTGCCGGCGTCGGTCGTACGGATGACGACACCGCTGCCGTCCTCCGACGGAGCCGACGACTTCCCGCTCTGTGCACCCTGCAGCCGGTACACGTGGCCGGACTGGACGAGGGCGGCGTCCTTCGCCACCCCGCTGACGCCGTCGACCAGGAAGGTGGTGACCGACTTCGCGGGGACGGCGAGCGTGGCCGACCGGTCGGTCACCCGGACCGGCGTGCCCCGCACGAGGGCGCCGTCGGCGCTCGTCACGACGGGGGTGACGGTGGCCTTCTTCGTGATCTCGCCGAAGCGCGAGAGATCGAGGGTCACGGAGCGCGCGGACGTACCGCTGTTCACGTGCACGACGCTCGCCGCGCGGCCGGACTTCCTGACGGCCGCGACGCTCGAGGGATCGTCGACCTTCACGAAGTGGTCGCCGGGGCGGATGTGGTGGGTGAAGTTCCGGATGGTGTGGAACTTGGAGTTGGCCCGGACCGGGCAGGTCTCCAGGGTGTCCTCGGCCGTGCAGTTGAACGGGACGTGGATGCTGCCCCAGTTCTTGCCCGCAGCGGCCTGGGGGATGGAGTCCTCGACCGGCTGCCAGAACACCCAGGCGGAGGGCTCCAGTTCGCGCATGTCGTCGACCATGCGGGTGGCGATCCCGAGCCCCGGTTCCATGCTGGTGAAGTCGGTGCCCGTGCCCCAGGTGCCCTCGACCTCGCTCATCCAGAGCTTCTTGTCCGCGCCCTTGGCGATGTCCCGTGCGCTGGTACGCATGCCCGTGCCGTAGGTGTGCACGTTGAGCTGGGGCACGGCGGCTCGTGCGGGGGCGCCGTAGCCGTTCCAGTTCTGGGTGAAGATGGTGGGGTTGGTCTCGTCCATCGCGGAGATCTCGGCGTCGGTCCTCGCCTCGCCGAGCGCCTTGTCCAGGGCGAGGAGCACCTTCTGCTGGAGTTCCGGCCCGGCGTGCGCGCCTTCCTGGCGCCCGCCCGTGGGCTGGCCGTCCGCTCCGAGCTGGGTGCCCCAGTAGGGCGTGTTGGGCTCGTTGAGCGGGGCGATGGTGTCGAACTCGATGCCGTGTTCCTTCTCCAGGCGCTCGGTCACGCGCACCAGGTAGGTGGCGAAGTCGTCGACCCGGTCGGCGCGGATCTGGTCCGCGCTGGAGTCGAAGCCCCCGGAGACATAACCGCTGACCGTCTGGAACCAGGGCGGTGAGTTGCTGAACGCCTCCCAACGCGTGATCTTGTCCTTGATCTGGTCCACCCACCAGCGCTGGCCCGGATCGGCGTCCCAGTCCCAGTGGTCGGGATTGTTCGGGTCCCACCACTCCATGTCCTTCTGGGTGGTTCCCTCGGGGGCCTTCCAGAAGCCCTCCATGGTCGCGCCCGCCTTCATGTAGTTCTTGCGGACATCGGGGGCGTTGCCGCCGCCGATGTTGTACCGCGCGATGTTGAGACCCAGGCCGTCCTCGCCGAACAGCATGTCGGCGAGCCGTCTTCGGATGGGATCCGGATAACCGCCCGTGGCGTTGGCGAACCAGACGAGGCTCGTCCCCCACCCCTCGAACCGCTGCTGCCGGTAGGACGGGTCGATCCGCACGGTGACCGCGCTCTGCGGCGAAGAGTCGGCGGTGGCGGCGGTGGCGGCGGGCGAGGCGACGAGACCCGCACCGAGCACCAGGGTGACGGTTGGTGCCAACGCCCGGATGAGGCGATGTCGGCTGGACACGGCACTCCCTTCCACAACACAGAGGCGAACAGAACCGATCAGAAGCAGTCGGGCTCAACGATGTTTGATGACGGAAATGGACACGTCAAGATGCCGGGGTCAGCCTGTGCGCGGCCGGATTCCGCCCGCGGCTCCTACCGCCGGACGACAGCCTCGACTCCATCGCCGTCGCCCGCGAGATCTTCCGTTTCGCCGAGGAGGGCGACACGGAGGCCCGTGCCGTCATCGAACAGGAGGGCCGCACCATCGGCGAGGCCATCGCCACGGTCTGCGCCGTCGTCGACCCCGAACTCGTCCTCCTCGGCGGCCCCATCGGCAGCCACCCCGCCCTGCTGGCCCGCGTCCGCGAGGCGGTGAACGCCCTCGCCC
>NZ_VJZE01000739.1 GCF_009377205.1 Streptomyces phyllanthi | reverse complement strand
GCACAGGCGTAGCCGGAACGTGGCGCGGGCCCCGGCCGACCCGGCCGCCGGGCACAGTCGGTATTTGTACGGATGGTGGTGCGGGGCCCCGGCGTCTTTCCTGGTCGGCACAGCCGGAAGCCCGCCATGACGGGCACGTCTCCTGGAGGGTCCCGCCATGTTCACGCCCCGGTACGCCGTCGAGTCCGCGGCCTCGCGCAGACAGTTCCTCTCGTGGTCCGGTGCCGCCGTCGCGGCCACCGCGCTGACCGCGGCGGGATGCGCGGCGCCCGACAGTTCGTCCAAGTCGCAGAAGGCCGGTGGCGACGGCAAGGCGTCCGGCACCGCCGAGCGGCTGACGAAGATCGGCCTGGACTACCCCTTCACCATGCTCCCGCTCTACTCGACCCTGGTGAAGCTCTCCACCGCCGGCGCGAAGAAGCACGGGATCACCCTGCTGACCACGAACGACGCGGGCAGCGCCGACACCCAGGCCACCAACCTCAACACCTGGGTCACGCAGAAGGTCCCGGCCATCGTGTCGTTCCCCATGGTGTTCGAGGCCGCCGAGCCCATCGCGAAGGCGGCGCTGGACGCGGGGCTGATCTGGGTGACGTACGGCGGCTCCCTGGAGCACCAGAGCGCCGACATCAAGTTCAGCTTCCGCGAGGGCGGCACCCTGCTCGGGGAGGCGGCGGCCACGTGGGCCGAGGAGAAGCTGGGCGGGAAGGGCAAGGTCGCCTTCCTCACCGACAGCACGATCGAGCTGGGCCGCGAACGCACCAAGGGCATGATCGACGCCTTCACCGAGCTGGCACCCGGCGTGGACGTGGTCGCCGAGGAGCAGGCCATCGACCCGGACACCGGACTGGCGAAGACCAAGGCGATCCTTGCCCGGCACCCCGACCTCGACATCGTGCTCGGCGTCACGGACGCGGCGGCGTACGGCGCCTTCAAGGCGCTCCAGCAGGCGGGCCGTTCGAAGAATCACGCCAGGACGTTCGTCGGCGGGCAGGACGGTGCCGCGCCCTCCCTGATGGCGATCAAGCAGGGCACCTTCTACCGGGCCTCGGCCGCCCTCGAACCCGAGGCCATCGCGGGCGCCATCGTCGACGTGCCCATGGCGGTCGCCGCAGGCAAGGCGAACCCCGGCGCCGAGGTGCCGATCACCCTGGTCCGGCACGGCGACACCGAGAAGATCGACGAACTCCTCGCCCAGAACGCCCCGTCATGACCGAGCCGAGCCTGAGGATCCGCGGACTGCGCAAGTCGTTCGGCGGAGTCCGGGCCCTGGACGGCGTGGACCTGACCGTGCCGATGGGACAGGTCCACGCCTTGCTCGGCCACAACGGCGCGGGCAAGTCCACCCTGATCAAGTGCCTGGGCGGGGCCTTCCCGCCGGACGCGGGCACCATCGAGGTGGGCGGGAGGCCGTACACACGGCTGACTCCGCGCGAGTCGATCGCCGCGGGTGTGGCGATCATCTTCCAGACGCTGAGCGTGGTCGACGCGCTGACCGTGTCCGAGAACATCTTCCTCGGCCAGGAGTGGACGCGGTACGGGCGGGTCGACCGCCGCAGGCAGGAGGAGGTGGCCGCCGGGCTGCTGGAACGGGTCGCGGCCACCTGTTCGCCGCGCGACCGGGTGGGCGATCTCCCCATGGGCCAGCGGCAGTTGGTGGAGATCGCCAAGGCGCTCAGCCGCAGCGCCTCGGTCCTGGTCCTGGACGAGCCGACCGCCGCCCTGTCGGGCGCCGAGAGCGACGCCCTGGCCGAACGGGTAGAGGACCTGCGCGTCCAGGGACTGGCCATCGTGTACGTCACCCATCTGCTGTCGGAGGTGGAACGCCTCGCGGACGAGGTGACCGTGCTCCGGGACGGGCGGGTGGCCCACCACTCGGCGATGTCGGGGCGCACCCGGCGCGAGCTGGTGGACGCGATCGTCGGCCGAGCCGTCGGCAAGCCCGCCCCCGGCAGCACCGAGGGCAGGTCGGCTCCGGGCGGCACCGCGAGCGGGTCGGCGCCGACAGCCGGGGCTCCGCGCGGCGCTCACACCCCGCCCGGCCCGCCGCGGCTCACCGTGGACGGCCTGTGCGGTCCCGGGTTCGGCCCCGTCTCGTTCTCGGTGGCCGAGGGCGAGCGGGTCGGGCTGTACGGGCTGATGGGCTCCGGGCGTACGCGCCTCCTGGAGACCCTGTTCGGCGGACGCCGGGCCACGGGCGGCACGGTACGGGTCGGGGAACGTGCCGTCGCGGCGGCGCGGCCCGCCGACGCGCTGGCCGCCGGGATCGCTCTCGTACCGGGAGACCGGCGCCGGCAGGGGCTGTTCCCGACACTGAGCGCGCAGGACAACGCGCTGCTGCCCGCGGTGCGCCCGCTGGCCCGCCACGGGGTGCGGGCTCTGGGCGCCGAGCGCCGGGTCTTCGACGCGGTGGCCGGGGCGATGGGGCTGCGGCCCGTCAGGCCGAAGCTGCCCGCGGGCGCGTTCTCCGGTGGCAACCAGCAGAAACTCGTCCTCGGCCGGTGGGTCCACGACATCCACGGGGTGGACGTGCTGCTGCTGGACGAGCCCACGCAGGGCGTCGACGTCGGTGCCCGGCAGGAGATCCACCAGGTGGTGTCCTCGCTCGCCGCCGAGCGGAGGGCGGCCGTGCTGTTCGCCTCCAGCGACCCCGAGGAGGTCGTCGCGCTCGCCGACCGCTGTCTCGTCGTCGCCGGGGGCCGGATCGTCGGCGAGCTGTCCGGTGCCGAGCTCACCGAGCAGGCCCTGCTGTCGGCCGTCCACGAGCCCGGCACCGGTTCGGCACCCCTGCCCCCTGGCC
>NZ_VJZE01000738.1 GCF_009377205.1 Streptomyces phyllanthi | reverse complement strand
GGACGATGGGGCTGCAGATGAGGGGGAAGGCCGCAACATGCCCTGACTAACGCCAGGACCCGCGCACGGTTGCGCCAAGGACCGCTGACAGCCGACAGCCGGCAGCCGCGGAACGGTTCCGAGAGATCGCGGGCCGCAACCCCGTCCGCAAGATCCGCAACGACATCCGAACCGCTATACGGCTTTGCCCTGCGGCCTCTCCGCCTAGTACCGTGGGGGGCGATTGGTGACAGCCCGCTCGGCTGTGTCATCATCTGCACGCACCACTCGTACTGACGCGGGCGGTTGTGCTGGAGGCGTCGCCTAGTCCGGTCTATGGCGCCGCACTGCTAATGCGGTTTGGGCCTTAAAGCCCATCGAGGGTTCAAATCCCTCCGCCTCCGCTCTGCTCCCGAAGCCCCGGTCCCCGACGACCGGGGCTTCGGCCGTTCGTGGCCGGGATGCTGGCTCCCGGAGGCGTCCGCGGCGGGTGGCGTCGGAGCCATCGCTGGACCGTTTTTGCAGGTCAGTCCGGGTGCGGTAAACGGATTTCGCCTCACGCCGCCAGTCATGTAATGTTGTTCCCGCAACGCCGACCGGGCCGAAAAAGCCCGGAAGGAAGAGCAACACAACAGAACACACAGGCACTCGTAGCTTAACGGATAGAGCATCTGACTACGGATCAGAAGGTTGCAGGTTCGAATCCTGCCGAGTGCGCACAGGCCAGGGGCCCCGGAGAGATCCGGGGCCCCTGGTGTTTCGGGGTTTGATCGTCCGTACTCACCCCGGTTGGGGTCGCAGGCGGTGGTGGTGGTCGCCCTCCTGGTTCATGGCGGCCGCGGTCGAGGGGGCGGGAGTTGGTGAGGTCACGGACTTGCTCCTGCTCCACCGCCCTAACGCAGTCACAGCTCCACACGGAACTCAGCCTCGGGCACCCTCCTCCGCAACACGGGTATGTGCGCGTGGCATCAAAGAGCCCCAACCGCGCTGGGGGCGTGGTTCTCTTCGCGAAACGCTCGTGAAGCACCCATATGGAGCAAACCCATCACTCGGTTGGCGGGCATCTGCTCCCTTGTGTCCGGCGTTGGTGGGGTATGACTGCAGCGACGTCCTCAACTGCGCCATGGGGCCCTTCGCCCGGCGCGGATTCCCGCTTTGGTGGCCGTGTGCTCTCGCAGGGAGGGTGGACCTTCGCGCCGTGGATCCGCACTCCTGGTGGATCAGCTGTCGGAAGGCAGGGGAACCGGGGAGGGGGGTTCCGTCATGTCTGAGACGTACAGCGGTCATGGAATGGGCGGGACCCGCCTCGATCCGGGCGCCACGGCATGGCCGTACACGGACTCCGAGTACCCCTACGCGGGGGCCGGAGAGCAGCCTTTCACCTCGTTCGCCCCCTTCACCCCGTCGTGGGACCCGGCGGAGGAACTGGCCTACCTGCTGAGCGACCAGGCCGCGGTCGAGGGCGGTACGTTCCCCGCGGACTCACCTCCGGACGAACCCGCCGAGGAAATGTCCGCCGCCGAACGGCTCGCCGGGCTGACGCAGGTCACCGAGGAACTGCCGCGCGTGCGCAGCGCACCCGGACATCGGCGGGTTCCCCCGCGAAAGCCCACGCTCAGTCCGGTGCAGAGGGTCAGTTACCTGATCATCGCGGTCGCGGCCGTCATCGTCTCGATGGTCAGCGTGCTCGGCGGGGTCATCGCCTACGACCCGCTCCGCCGCCTCCCCGGCATCCACACCGCTTACGGCGCGGGCTACTTGTGGCCGCTGCTTGTCTACGGCCCCTGGCTGGTCGCCACCCTGTCCATTCTCCGCGCCGCTCTCCACCGGCGCCGTGCCGCGCACTCCTGGTGCGTCGTGCTCTTCTTCACCAGCGTCGCGATGCTCCTGTGCATCGCGCAGTCGCCCAGGACCATCACCGGTGTGGCAACCGGTGCTCTTCCCGCCCTCGCCTCACTCGCCTGCTTCCAGCAGCTCGTCCGTCAGATCACCCTCACCCGGCCGCCCCGCAAGACCGTCCGCCGGCGTCGTGCTTCCGCGCCGCCTCCTGCGCCCGCCGCCACCCATCCGAAGAAGAAGGCCGGCGCCTGATCTCCGTCGCCGCGGGAGGGCTCAGTTTTCGTCCCGCTGTTCCTCCAGGTACTGCTTCATCACGCTGCCCGTGCGGCTGAACCAGTCGTGCAGGACCGCGATCTCGTCGGCGGAGTAGTCGGCGAAGAGTTCGTTGAGGCGTTCGTAGAACGGGGCGTAGAGGGCATGGGCCCGTTCGGCGGCGTAGGCGGTGGCGGCCACGCGGACTCGTCGGCGGTCCTCGGGGTCGGAGCGGCGGGTGACGTAGCCGGCGCGTTCGAGACGGTTGAGGATGCCGGTCACCGCGCCCGTCGTGACATGGGCCCGGGCGGCCAGGTCGCCGGCCGTGAGCAGGTTCTCCCCCGCCTCCAGGACGTAGGCGAAGCAGGTGAGGTCCGTGACCGTCACGCCCAGGCGCTCGGCCATCTCCTGCTGACCGATCATGCTCGTCGCGATCAGGTGGTCCATCGCGGTCAGTGTCTCCGCGGGAGTGGCGGGTGGACGGGGTTTGCCCTGCATGGTCGTTCCTCGGCAGTCGCTCAGCGGAAATCTCTTAGTGCGTGAGAAGTTTATGTGTTTAACTTCTTAGTAATGAGGGGTTGATGGATTCTAAGGCGGGGTGAGAAGGGGGGCGTACGGCGTGAGCGCGCATCAGTACGACGAAGGGCACACCGTGGCGGGGTGGACCGGGTTCGGTATCGCCACCGTCGGGACCGTCGTGGTCGGGGTCGGGATCTGTACGGGCAGCGCTTTGGGGG
>NZ_VJZE01000737.1 GCF_009377205.1 Streptomyces phyllanthi | reverse complement strand
GCCGAAGATGAGGCGTTACCTCGCGTATCTGCCCGAGGGGCCGGTCATCGACTGGCACGCGCCCGACCTGGCCGACCGCTGGCTGGCGCCCATGCTGGCGTATCTGAAGACCACAGGCGCCTTCTCCGTGAAGATGGGGCCGCCCGTGGCCGTACGGCGCTGGAGCGCGGACGCGGTCAAGACGGCGATCGCCGACCCGGCGGCCCGGAGACTGCGCGACACGCGGGCCACGGAGCACGACGACCGGGCCGCGGCCGTGGCCGACCGGCTCCGCGCCATGGGCTGGCGGCAGACGGACCCGGGCGGCGAGGACGGCTTCGCGGCGGGACAGCCCCGGTACGTGTTCCAGGTCCCGTTCGCCGGAAGGAGCCTGGAGGACATCCAGCGCGGCCTCAACCAGCAGTGGCGCCGCAACATCAAGAAGGCCGACAAGGCGGGGGTGAAGGTGGTCCGGGGCGGATACGACGACCTGCCCGCCTTCTACGAGCTGTACACGGAGACCGCGGAGCGCGACCGTTTCATTCCGCGCCCCCTCCCGTACTTCCAGCGCATGTGGACGGCGCTCACGGCCGAGGACCCCGACCGTATGCGCCTCTACCTCGCCCAGCACGAGGGCGACATCCTGTCGGCCGCCACGATGCTGACGGTCGGCCGGCACGTCTGGTACTCCTACGGCGCCTCGACGAGCCGTAGGCGCGAGCTCCAGCCCAGCAACGCCATCCAGTGGCGCATGATGACCGACGCCCACCAACTCGGCGCTGCCGTCTACGACTTGCGCGGCATCACCGACACCCTGGAGGACTCCCACCACCTCCTCGGCCTCCTCCGCTTCAAGGTGGGCACGGGTGGCCAGGCGGTGGAGTACCTCGGCGAGTGGGACTTCCCGCTGAACCGGCTGCTGCACAAGGCGCTGGACCTGTACATGTCGCGCCGCTGAGGAGTCGGTTCCTGGGGCGAGGCGGACCGCCATGGTGTGGCTAGCCCCAGCTCCGATTCGGGAGTGCGCCCCCTCGTGGCGGGCGGGTGGCCGGCGGCATCGTGGATCTCAGCTGATTTCAAGAGAAATTGCAGCTGTTTCCCACAGATCTCAGTTGCAATTTTCGAACCGATCCCCGAGCTCACAGCCGCCCCCGGAAGGACCCCGCCATGCATTCGCCGCTCACCTCGAAGCCACGGACGGCATGCGGGGCACGGCGCACGGCACGGACGGCATGCGGGGCGCGGCGCACGGCACGGACGGCGCCGGACGCGGCCGACGCCGCATCCAGACCCTCGGCGGCCAAGGCCAACGCCACGGCTGCTGCCTACGCCGCCTCTGCTGCCCCTGCTGCCCCTGCTGCCTTTGCCGCTCCTGCTGCCTCTGCCACTCCCGCTCCCACTGCCACGTCTGCCACCAGTTCCGCCTCTGCCGCCCCGGCCACCGCTTCCTCCCCCGGCCCACTCGCCTCCTTCGCGCGGTTCGTCCTGTGCGGCGGCGGTGTCGGGGTCGCGTCCAGCGCCGCGATACCGCTGCTGGCCACGCTGATGCCCTGGGCGCTGGCGAACGCGGTGATCACGGTGGTGGGCACCCTTCTCTGTACCGAGCTCCACGCCCTGTTCACCTTCGGCACCGGGCGGCGGGCCGGATGGCGCCGACACCTGCAGTCCGCGGGATCGGCCACAGCGGCGTACGTCGTGACGTGCGTTGCGATGTACGTCCTGTACGCGGTCCAGTCCTCGCCCTCCACGCTCTGGCAGCAGACCGTCTACCTCGGCGCCTCCGGCCTCGCAGGGAGCGGGCGTTTCCTGCTGCTGCGCCTGTTCGTCTTCGCCGGCGGCCGGAACCGGTCCGAGGGGCGGGCGGAGGGCCTGGCGGAGGGCCTGGCGACAGGCAGGAAGGAGGGCTGCCGCTCTCAGTCACCAACCTTCTTCACCGGCTTCACCGGCTTCACCGGCACCCCGGCCGCCTTGCCCCTCCCCGCCTGAGTCCGTACCGCCCCCATGCTCGCCGCGATGACCAGCGTGATCGCCAGGGTTTCGGTGGGGGAGAGGACCTGGCCGAGGACCAGGAAGCCGGCGGTGGCGGCGAGGGCCGGTTCCAGGCTCATCAGGATGGCGAAGGTGGAGGCGGGCAGCCGGCGCAGGGCGAGGAGTTCCAGCGTGTACGGCAGGACGGACGACAGTACGGCGACGGCGGCGCCCAGCGCGAGCGTGGTCGGGTCGAGCAGCCGCGTCCCCGACTCGACGGCCCCCAGCGGCAGAAACAGCACCGCCGCGACCGCCATGGCCAGCGCCAGCCCGTCGGCCTGCGGGAAGCGGCGCCCCGTACGCGCGCTGAAGACGATGTACGCCGCCCACATGGCGCCCGCGGCCAGCGCGAAGCCGACGCCCACCGGGTCCAGGTCGCCGAAGCCCCCACCGCTGAGCAGGAAGACCCCGCCGAGCGCCAGCCCGGCCCAGACCAGGTTGACCGCACGGCGGGACGTGACCACGGACAGCGCGAGCGGGCCGAGCACCTCCAGCGTGACGGCGGGGCCCAGCGGGATACGGGCCAACGACTGGTAGAAGAGCCCGTTCATCGCGGCCATGGTGATACCGAAGACGATCACCGTGCCCCAGTCGGCCCGCGAGTGCCCGCGCACCCGGGGCCGGCACACGACGAGCAGCACCAGCGCGGCCACGAGCAGCCGCAGGGTCACCACGCCCAGCGCCCCGGCCCGCGGCATCAGGCTCACGGCCAGCGCCCCGCCGAACTGCACCGAGACCGCCCCGCCCAGCACCAGCCCGACCGGCCCGAGGGAGTCCCGGCGCGGGGCGCGCCCGGCGGGGGCGGAACCCGTCGGGG
>NZ_VJZE01000736.1 GCF_009377205.1 Streptomyces phyllanthi | reverse complement strand
GTTCCGCCCGCGCGACCACCCACCCCGGCCGTCGGCACAGCGCCCGCAGCAGGGACATTCCGGCCGGCGGCACGGGACGGAGCGCCCCGTCCACCAGCACCGCGTGCCCACGGATCTCCACCCGGTGCCCGGCGATGGGCAACGTACGCGCACGCCCCGGCAGTTCCTGGCACAGCAACTGCACCAGCGGCCCGAGACGGAACCGCTCGGGCTGCACCGTGTCCACGCCCCGCGCCTGCAACGGCAGCGCGGTGACCGGCCCCACACAGGCGGGCAGCACATCATGGTTCAGCGCGGCGAGCAGCTCGGGCAACAGCCCCCGCTCCTCCGCCCGCGACAGCAGCGACGCCGCAGCCGGAGCACTGGTGAACGTCACCGCGTCCAGCCCACGCCCGACCGTCGCGTCCAGCAGCCGGTCGACCGGGCTCAGATCCTCCGGCGGCATCCAGCGGTACACCGGCACGCCCACCACCTCGGCGCCCGCCTCCCGCAGCGCCTCGACGAACCCGGGCAGCGGCTCGCCGTGCAGCTGTACGGCGACACGGCGACCCTCGACGCCCTCCTCCAGCAGCCGGTCGAGGACCTCCGCCATGGACTCCGACGAGGGAGACCAGTCCTCCGTCAGCCCGGCGGCCCGTACCGCGCCCTTGACCTTGGGCCCGCGCGCGAGCAGCTCCACCTCGCGCAGCCGGGCCAGCAGGCTCTCACCGAGCCCCCAGCCGTCGGCGGCCTCGATCCAGCCGCGGAAGCCGATGGCGGTGGTCGCCACGACGACGTCCGGGGCCTGGTCGATCAGTTCCTTGGTCGCGGCCAGCAGCTCGCTGTCGTCGGCGAGCTGCACAATGCGCAGGGCGGGCGCGTGGAGAACGGACGCGCCGCGCCGCTGGAGCAGGGCGCCCAGCTCCTCGGCCCGTCGCGCGGCCGTCACGCCCACGGTGAACCCGGCGAGGGGCCCGTGGTCTGGTGGTCGCTGCTGTTCGTCGTACATGTCGCGTCCCGCGGTCGAGTCGTTGCAGCACTTACGTGCCGAACGAGCCTGTCAACGGTGCGTGACAGACTCGGTTCGGCTTTATGTCGGTGGTGTTACCGATGCGGCCTCATGCGAAAAATGGCCTCCCGTTTCGCTACCGGCTCCCGTGTCCCAGGGGGGCGGCTCTCCCCCCGGGACACGGACCGTCACACCTCGGCGTAGCTGAGCTGGGGCTTCGCCTCGGCCGTGGCCTCGGTCCGGGCCTGTGCGGCCACCGGGCGGCGAAGGTATACGGCCCAGGTGACGAGGAAGCAGGCCCCGTAGAAGGCGAGGAAGGCGACGAAGGCGCCGGTTCCGCTGCCCACGGTGAGGAAGGACTGGCGGAAGGCGAGGTTGATACCGAGGCCGCCGAGCGCGCCCACGGCCCCGATGATGCCCATGGAGGCACCGGACAGCCGGCGCCCGTACGCGGCGGCCTCCTCGCCCTCAAGCCCCTTGGCGAAGGCCTTGGCCTGGAAGATGCCCGGGATCATCTTGAAGGTGGAGCCGTTACCGAGTCCGGTGAGCACGAAGAGCGCGATGAACGCGATGGTGAACAGCGGCAGCGACTTCTGCATGGACGCGATCACGATGACACCGGTGGCCGCGGCCATGGCGACGTAGTTCCACAGCGTGATCTTCGCGCCGCCGAAGCGGTCGGCGAGCGCGCCGCCCACGGGCCGGATCAGCGAGCCGAGCAGCGGGCCGATGAAGGTGACGTACGCGGCCTGCAGCGGGGTCCGCCCGAACTGGGTCTGGAGCACCAGGCCGAAGGCGAAGCTGTAGCCGATGAAGGAGCCGAAGGTGCCGATGTAGAGGAAGGACATGATCCAGGTGTGCGCGTCCTTGACGGCATCCTTGGCGGCACCGGTGTCGTTCTTCATCGACGCGATGTTGTCCATCTTGACCGCGGCGAGGGCGGCGGCGATGACGATGAACGGGATGTAGATCCCGAGCAGCACGCGCGGGCCGCCGCTGGCGCCGATGACCGCCAGTCCGACAAGCTGCACGACGGGCACACCGATGTTGCCGCCGCCCGCGTTGAGGCCGAGCGCCCAGCCCTTCTTCCTGAGCGGGAAGAAGGCGTTGATGTTGGTCATGCTGGAGGCGAAGTTGCCACCGCCGACACCGGCGAGCATGGCGCACACCAGGAAGGTGTTGAACGAGGTCCCCGGCTCCATCACGGCGAACGCGGCGACGGTCGGTACGAGCAGCAGGCTCGCGGAGATGATCGTCCAGTTCCGCCCGCCGAAGAGCGCCACCGCGAAGGTGTAGGGGACACGCACGATCGCGCCGACCAGCGTGGCCATCGACACGAGGAAGAACTTGTCGGCCGGCGTGAGCCCGTACTCGGGGCCCATGAACAGCACCATCACCGACCACACGGTCCAGACGGAGAACCCGATGTGCTCGGAGATCACGGAGAAGAGCAGGTTGCGCCGGGCGACCTTCTCGCCGGTCTCGTTCCAGAAGGTCTCGTCCTCCGGATCCCAGTGCTGGATCCAGCGGCCTCCCTTGCTCGCGGCGGGGGCTGTGCTCGGGGCTGTCATGACGCCTCCACGGGTCTCCGGTGCTCCGGGTTCGCACTCAGGGTGGTGAGGGGTGATGATCCCGAAGGTAGGGAGGGCTCGTTTCCTGCCTGTGGCACCGAGTGACCGGAAGGGAACTTTGCTCTCACGAGCGCGCGTACCCGACGGTGAGGACGCGCTCGTGCGCGGGCTTGTGCCGAGCGTAGGCGAGGTTCCGCCGGGCCGAGCGGGACTCGGCCGCGTACCGACGTGACTCCGCTCACGTGACACCGCGTGCCCACGGGCAGGCGGGGAGAC
>NZ_VJZE01000735.1 GCF_009377205.1 Streptomyces phyllanthi | reverse complement strand
GTCCGCACACGCGGACCGGCCCCCTCACGTATCGAAACGGGGGTCCAGGGCACAGCCCCGAAAAAAATCAGCGGACTGCGACCATGCGGGCGAAAACAACGACGTTCCCGGCGTAGCCGTCCTGTTTCGTGAAACCCCCGCCGCACGTGATGACCCGCACTTCCGGGACGCCACTGTTCCCGTAGACACGGTCTCCGGGGAAGTTGTGCTTCTCGAACACCTCGATGCCGTAGATCTCGAAAACGCCCGTCTTTCCGTCGTTGCGCAGAACCTCGACCTGGTTCCCCTTCTTGAGCGCCCCGAGCCCGTAGAAGACGGCGGGCCCCTGCTGGTTGTCGACGTGGCCCACGAGAACGGCCGTCCCCTTCTCGCCGGGGGACACCGCCCCGGTGAACCAGCCCGCGAGGTTCGGGTCCTCGGGCGGCGGCGCGTCGACCCAGCCCTCCAGGTCCAGGCCCACGGGCATGACCGGCGCGTCGACCTGGATCGCCGGGATCCTGATCCGGCTGACCTCGGAGTACGGCAGTGCCGACGGTGCCGTGGCGAACGTGCCGTCGGTGGCGCGACCGTCGGCGGCAGCGGCCGACGCGGGCTGGGGCGGTCCCTCGTCGAACTCGCCCGAACCGTTCCGGATGAGCGCGAGACCGGTCAGCAGAACCAGCGCTATCACGCCCCACGGGGCGCGCTTCCTCCGCCGCCCCTCCTCTTCGGCCAGCTCGGACGAAGACATTCGCCATCCCCTCTCGCCCAGGCCGTCGCCGCGTCCGTCACGCATAAGAGAACGCTAATCGCAGCGCGCGGACTCGGCGACGGGGCAAGTACGAACGGGTGGCGGCGGAAAAACGAGTCCTGCGCCATCCGAGTTGCCGTCGGCAGAAATTTCCAATGGTGCTTGACCTGCGGCGATATCCCATTGTGCGGAATGCCCCGGCGTGTCCTCTCACCGGGACGGACCATTCTCGACATGCGGCCCGTCCCACGGCGTCTGAGGGTCTGTCTGGGAGGCGCTTTCTCGCCGATCGACCGGGGACGGGTCCCGGGGCGTCTTCCTCCGGAGGATCACATGCGTACTACTCGTGCCCTGGCGGCGTCCGCCGCCGCGGTCGCCGTGATCGGGCTCGGCGCCCCGACGGCCGCCGCGTGGAACGACCCGACCTCGGTCACCGCCATGCCCAACGTCATCGCCCAGGGCGGACAGCTGAAGATCACCGTCCATGGCAGTGCGTGCACGCTGGCCGGCAGCACCGTCAGCTCGACGGCCTTTCCGACCACAGCGCTGAAGTCGATGGGCGGCGAGACGGCCACGGCGACCGTGACCGTCAACTCGAACGCCAGCCCCGGTACGTACAGCGTCACCACCAACTGCGAGAACCGGAGGAGGACGTTCAACGGCGTCTTCACCGTTGTCGGCGGTGTCCGTGGCGGTATCGGCGGCAGCAGCACCTCCGGGGCGACGCCGACCGACATCGCGATCGGCGGCGGGCTGGTGACCGCCGCGCTGGTCGGCGGTGGTGTGTTCTGGATGCGTCGTCGCTCCGAGGGCAGGATCTGAGCGACGGGCAGGACAGGAAGACCTGAACAGCGGGAGCTGAACAGGTGGACCCGGACAGGAAGTCAGCGACAGGGAGAGCCGGCCACTGCTCCCCCTCCTGAGGATTGGCTCGCACGTCATCTCGAACACCTCGTCCCGCACACGCCGTCTCCCACACGCCATCCCGACCATGTCCTCTCCCACGCCGGATCGCACGTCGACAGCCCTTCGCCCCGGGCCCCTGAGGAAACCGGGGCGAAGGGCTGTGCTGTGGGCCAGGTTCCGGTACAGGCTGAACAGGCTGCTCTCCGCACGGGCCGGAGCGCCGCCCTACCCGCGCGCGTCGGGGAAGAGAGCCAGCAGCGCGTCCGCCGACGCCGAGACCCCCCGGCTGTAGGGCGCGTCGAAGTCCCAGATCAGGAAGAGCAGAAAGGCGATCAGGGCGGAGAACAGCCCCGCGAGGACCAGCTCACGCGCACTGCGCTGGATCTGCAGGGCGAACACCATCCCGACCGTGACGACCGCGCCGGCGAGAAGCCCGAACCACACGACCCCCGGCATGGTCGCGCCCGTCGAGTCGGCGCGGGCGTTGCGCGCGGCGTCCGCCGCGGCCACCTGGTCCACGAGCGGCTGGTACGCCTGCGCCTCGAACTCCGTACGCGGCTCGTAGTCGGTGACGTCCTCGCGGATACGGTCGAAGAGCCGGGCGCCGCGGCCGGTCAGCTCGCCCTTCTCGGCCATCGTCTTCCACTCCTTGGTGACGACATGGCCGACATACGTGTCGACGTCGTCCCGGATCCGCTCGCGGACGTCCTCCGGGTAGACGCGGACCCGTTCCGTGATCTCGTGCAGGGCCTGTGCCTCCCGCTGGACGTGGTCCTGGGCGACGCTGCGGGCCTCCCAGACACCGGCGATGGCCAGACCCAGCACGATGGCATAGACCACGCCGATCATCATCGTGCAGTACTCGATCACGTCGGGGGTCTCGGACGGGTCGTCGTCATCGGGCGCCGTGTGATGCCGTACGACGGCCACGACGAGCACGACGACGCACGCGGCCGCCATCGCGAGGGTGAGAACAAGCCATTCCGACAAGAGGTTCCTCCAGGGGTCAGCGCGGACGCAGCGCGGCGACGGCGAACACCGCGGGCGCGGTGACGAGCAGAGTGAGGGTGACGAGGGACGGGCCGCCGCTCGGCGCCTGCCTGCGCGACGGCGTCCGGTACGGCGGGTAGGCAACCGAGGCCGGCGACGGCTCGGGCCGCACACTCGGCGTGGGCTTCGGCGCGGGGGGCGGCTTGTGCACCTGTCTCTTATACACA
>NZ_VJZE01000734.1 GCF_009377205.1 Streptomyces phyllanthi | reverse complement strand
GGCCGGAGCATGAGCAGGTCCCAGCGGTTTCCGTACAGGTCCTGGAAGACGGCGACGGTGCCGTACGGCTCGTGGCGCGGTTCCTCCAGGAACCTCACGCCCATGGCACGCATGCGCGCGTGGTCGCGGGCGAAGTCGTCGGTGTGCAGGAAGAAGCCCACACGTCCGCCGGTCTGATCGCCGATCCGGCCGCGCTGCGTCCCGCCCTTGGCGCGGGCCAGCAGCAGCCCGGTGCCGTAGCCTTCCGTACCCGGCTCGACGACGACCCAGCGTGATCCGTCGGGCCGTGCCGTGTCCTCGACGAGCCGGAAGCCGAGTGCCTCCGTGTAGAAGCGGATCGCCTCGTCGTAGTCGTCGACGACGAGGGTGACCAGGGCGATGCGTCTCATGGGCCTCTCACGTACGTGTTGGGGTGCTGGGACGTTATACGTAACACGACCCGCACGGCAACTGGCGGGCGGGCGCCCGGCCCTTGGGCCGGAGGCCTGGGTCGGTGTGTGATACCGGCGGGCTCGCCTATTCGACTGTCACCAGGGCCCCGAGGAGCCCACCCTGCAGGTGACCGTGTGCGGTCGCCCGCGGGCGCGGCACTTCGAAATGGTCCGCCGCGCTCCCCTTGGTCTTGGGGGCTTTCCGGCCCGATGTGGAACCGGCCGGTCGGGGTGTGGTCGCCAGGGTGTCGAGGGCCCGGAGACGGCGGGGCACGGCGGGGCACGGCGGGGCACGGCAGGCATGACCAGGCTTGCGAACCCGCCCCAACTCGTGCCGAGGCTGAACCCGGTTGTCGAACTGACGTGGCGTCGATGCAGGCCCAGCGGCCCGAAGGCAGTGCTGCGGCCACCGGCACCGTGCCGGCCCGTGACGGCGGACTGAGCAGCGTCGTGAACGGGCCTCCACCGCAGCAGGTCTCCGCTCGTTGACGTCACCCCAAAGTCGGTCAGCGGAGGCCGGGTCGCTGGGCGGACGCGTGTGTGACGTCCGTGTCATCGGTCTTCGGCTGCGGTGCGGCCCCGAGGTATGGCGCGGCGGGTTCGGGCAGGTTGCGGAAGAACAGCCAGCTCAGCAGGGGCATCAGGACGAGCGGCGCCAGGGCGGTCTGCAGGGACGTGGCGTCGGCGAGGCTGCCGATGACGGGGCTCGCCAGGCCGCCGACGCTGACGGTCAGGCCTAGGGTGATCCCGCCGGCGGTGCCGACCCGCGAGGGCAGGTAGTCCTGACCGAGCGTGACCTGCAGCGAGAAGGGCACATACAGGCTGGCCGAGGTCAGCGCCAAGAACAGGTAGATCGCCGGGCCCGGCACCCCCACCACGCCCGCGATGGCCGCGGCCGTGATCAGGTACGACCATCGCGAGACCGTCACCCGGTCCCATCGGCTCGCCAGGGATCCGCCCAGCACCGAGCCGATCGCACTGCCGAGGTAGAGCACGGTCAGGGCCGCGGTACCGGCGGCCGTGCTGCCGCCCAGGCGCTGCCGGGCGTACAGCGAGATGAAGGTGCTCAGACCGACGAACGCGATCGACCGGAAGACCACGGCCAGTGACAGCTTCACGAAGGAGGCGATGTCATCGCTTCGGGCCGGCACCGTCGCACCAGGTCCGTCGGCCTCCCTCTGCTGCAGGGCGCGCACCACGGGCAGGCACAGCGCGGCGCCGGCGAGGGCCGGCAGCACCAGCAGCGGCGTCCAGCGCAGCCCCCCGGTGGCCACCACGGCGGTGACCATGAGCGGGGCCAGCGCGAAGCCGATATTGCCGCCGGTGGAGAACCAGCCCATGGCCCGGTGACTGCCCTGGCCGGCGATGCGGGCGACGCGGGCGGATTCGGGGTGGTAGGCGGCCACGCCGACCCCCGAGATCGCGACGAACACGAGGGTGAGCGGGTAAGAGCCGCTCAGTCCGCTCAGCGCGATGCCGACACCGCCGAGCAGCGTGCTGACCGGCAGCAGCCAGGACATGGCCCAGCGATCGGTGAGCGCGCCGAACACCGGCTGCGCCACCGAGGACAGCAGCGAGGCGGCCAGCACGATGCCCGAGGCGACCGCGTAGGTGTAGGCGCGCTCGGCGATGAAGAACGGCACCAGGGCCGCCACGGCGCCCTGGTAGACGTCGACGCAGGCGTGCCCGACGGACAGCAGAGTGATCGATGTATTCCTTCGCACGCCACCATGGTCCGGACCCGCCCTCGTGTCGCGCTTCCGATAAACTGCCGGATGATGACGAAAATCCGCCATGAGCCGATCGCTCCGACGCGCACCCAGCGGCTGGCACCCGGCGGCGCGATCGACGCCCATCGGCACGACGACCACCAGATCGTCTATGCCGGCCGGGGAGTGCTGGCCGTCACGACCAGCGCGGGCTCCTGGGTCGCCCCGGGCACCCGCGCCATCTGGGTCCCGGCCGGCGTCGTCCATGCCCACCAGGCCCACGGCGAACTCGAACTGCATCTGGTGGGGCTGCCCGCGACCGACAACCCGCTCGGTCTCGACGCACCGACCGTGCTGGCCGTCGGCCCGCTGCTACGTGAACTGATCATCGCCTACACCCACACACCCGACGACGACAGCCCGGAACGGACCCGGTTGCGCGCGGTACTGCTCGACCAGCTGAGGGCCTCCCCCCAGGAGCCGCTGCACCTGCCCACGCCGGCCACCCCCCTCCTTCGCACGCTGTGCGAGATCCTGCTGGCCAATCCGGCCGACCCCCGCACTCTTGCCGAGCTGGGCCACCAGGTCGGCGCGAGTGACCGCACTCTGTCCCGTCTCTTCCGCAGCGACCTCGGCATGACCTTCCCCCAGTGGCGCACCCAGTTGCGACTTCAGCGCGCGCTGGTCCTACTGGCCGAGAAGGAACCGGTGACCGCGGTGGCACACCGA
>NZ_VJZE01000733.1 GCF_009377205.1 Streptomyces phyllanthi | reverse complement strand
CACCCGAGCCGCCGGGCACCCCACCCGCCTCCAGCCGCATGCCCTGGGCCGCCCACGGTTCCGCGACTCCCTGGCCACCGGCGACTCCGTGGCCATCCGCGACTTCCCCGGCTTCCGTCCGGCGGCCCGGCCGGGAGGCAAGGTACGCCCGCGCGCCCCACCCGAGCACCGCCTCGGCCAGCAGGGAGGCCAGCCGGCCGCCGGAGTGGTCCACCTGGTCGGCGGTGTGACGGCAGTGGGCGCAGTGCGCCAGGTGCTGCCGCAGATCCGGGTCGAGTCCCACGTCACCGCGTCGGAGCGACACGTCCAGCAGGCGGCTGAAGCGACGGCACTCCTCGTCCGGGGCGGTCTCGCGGTGCGCCCGTATGCAGGCGTCGCGCAGCAGCGCCCGCGCGTGCGTCACCTTCACGGCGGCGTCCTCCGGGGCGACGCCGAGGAGCCCGGCCGGTACGGCGAGGTCCTCGGCCTCGGCCTCCACGTGCCACAGGACGCAGCGGGCGCGCTCGGGGAGCCGACGGAAGGCCTGGGACATGAGCCTCCTGTCGTCAGCGGGCAGAAGCCGTGCCGCGGCCCGGTCAGCGACCCCCGGATCGGAGCGCAGCCCCGGGTGGAGCATGACCCGTCGCCCGCCCGTGTCCCATTCCCCCGCGATACGGCGCACCGTGACCAGCAGGTGCGGACGCCAGGCGGCTGTCGGACCGGATCCCCGAAGGGATTCCCCGAACACCCTCGTAAATGCCGCGGTGGCGAGTATTCCCGCGTGGTCCGGACCACTGGCGCACAGGGTCGCGTACGAGAAGACGGCCTTCCAGTGCCGGTCCAGCAGTTCCCCTGTGGGCTGGTGAGCGGGCCGTTTATTGGAGCACTTCTTCAGATCGGCCGCCAGCTCTTCGTCCATCACTCCGTACGGACGAGCGAAATTCGGGGAATTCAAGTGGGTCGCGTCCTTCACGTCCGTTGCCTCCACGGGGCACGCAGGCCACCGCACCCCCAGAACCATGGCGATTCCGCCTGTTCACCGACAGGCGTCACCTTCGCACAGCGCTTGGTCCGCAACAAGAGTTCCGACATCTCGGAAAGGCATCACCTCTCCCGCAATCAAAACGAGGAGAATTCAAGGAGATTCGATGGCGGTGAAGTCGAGTTACCTGGAGTAAGTATCGATTTGCCACAGGGAATGCACGACCACGGAAAGCGGAATGAGCGATTCAGCAGGAGGGGAAACTCACCCGCGACTTCGGAGGCGCTCCGGCCGTCCATGCGGGAGGCTGGACGTCATGCACTCCAAAGACCTTCTCACCGACGCATTCGGACGTATCAAGGAAGACGTCCACGCCACCGTCGAGGGCCTCTCCCCCGACGACCTCAACACCCCGCCCCGGGAGGGCGCCAATTCCGTCTCCTGGCTGGTCTGGCACCTGACCCGCATCCAGGACGACCATGTGGCGGACGCGGCCGGCCAGGAGCAGGTGTGGCTGTCGGAGGGCTGGGCGGACCGCTTCGCCCTCGGACTGCCCGCCCGGGACACGGGATACGGCCACACACCCAGGAAGGTCGCCCAGGTCCGGGTGGACTCGGGCGACCTGCTCCTGGGCTACTACGACGCGGTGCACGAGCGGACGCTGGTCTTCGTGGACGGCATCGGCGACAAGGATCTCGACCGGATCGTGGACGAGAGCTGGACCCCGCCCGTCACCCTCGGCGTACGGCTGGTCAGCGTCCTGGCCGACGACCTCCAGCACGCCGGCCAGGCCGCCTACGTGCGGGGGCTGCTTCAGCGCGCGGAGTCGTAACCCGGCAGCACCACGTCACGGATGAGGGCGTTGCGCTCGTCGAACGGGATGAACGCGCTCTTCAGGGCGTTGACCGTGACCGTGCGCAGGTCGTCCACGGTCCAGCCGGCCTCCTCGACCAGCAGGGACATCTCGCGGGTCATCGTCGTACCCGACACCAGGCGGTTGTCCGTGTTGAGGGTGACTCGGAAGCCCAGGTCCTTCAGGGCGGTGATGGGGTGCTCGGCGATCGAGGTGGCCGCGCCGGTCTGGAGGTTGGAGGTGGGGCACATCTCCAGGGCGATACGGCGGTCGCGCACCCAGCCCGCGAGACGGCCGAGCTTGCCGTCGACGATGTCGTCGGCGATGCGGACACCGTGGCCGATGCGCTGGGCGCCGCAGACCTGGAGGGCCTGGTGGATGCTGGGCAGTCCGTGGGCCTCACCGGCGTGGATGGTGAACGGGACGCTCTCGCTCCGCAGGTACTCGAAGGCCGCCAGGTGGTCGGCGGGCGGGAAGCCGTCCTCGGCGCCGGCGATGTCGAAGCCGACGACACCCGCGTCCCGGAACGTCACGGCCAGGTCGGCGATCTCCCGACTGCGGTCGAACATGCGCATCCCGCAGAGCAGGGTGCCGACGCGCACCGGGGTGCCCGCGGCGGCCGCCCCGGCCATACCGGCGGCCAGCCCCTCCTGCACGGTCCCGACGACCTCGGACAGGGTCAGCCCGCCTCCCAGCATCAGCTCGGGGGCGTAGCGGACCTCGCCGTACACGACCCCGTCCTCGGCCAGGTCGAGCACGTACTCCTCCGCCGTGCGCAGCAGGCCCTCACGGGTCTGCATCACGGCGAGCGTGTGCTCGAAGGTGGCTATGTAGCGGACGAGGTCACCGGAGTTCGCGGCCTCGTAGTACCAGGCGGCGAGCGCCTCCGGGTCGGTCGTGGGGAGAGTGTGGCCGACCGCGTCCGCGAGCTCCACCAGGGTGGCGGGGCGCAGACCGCCGTCGAGGTGGTCGTGCAGGACGGCCTTGGGAAGGCGGCGGATGGCGGCGGTGTCGATACGGTGCGCGGTCATGCGTGGTGTGTCTTTCTCGGGTGGGCT
>NZ_VJZE01000732.1 GCF_009377205.1 Streptomyces phyllanthi | reverse complement strand
GGATGGGGGAGGAGGAGGCGGCCATGGCGGAGGCGGCGCCGCCTGTGGAGCCCGAGGCCGTCTTCACCTCCGCCGCGGCCGACTCCAGCACATCGCCGCCGAAGTCCCGCAGAAGCGCGGCCCGCACCGCGTCCGGGCCGCCGTTCGGGGTTGCGTCGGGGCGCCCCTCGCAGGTCAGCGTGGCCGCCGCGCGGCCGGTCAGGGCGGCGGCGAGCAGCGTGGCGTCCGGCTCGTGCTTGGCGTACGCCTGCGGGAAGCCGCTGCGCTGCACCCGCTGGGCGGCGTCGGTCAGCGGCAGCCGCGAGTAGCCGGGCACCTTGGCGAGGTGCTCGTAGAACTCGCCCGCCGCGTACGCCGGGTCCATGATCTGCTTCTCCGTGCCCCAGCCCTGCGACGGGCGCTGCTGGAACAGCCCCAGTGAATCCCGGTCGCCGTGGCTGATGTTGCGCAGGCCCGACTCCTGGAGCGCGGTCGCGAGGGCGATGGTCACGGCCCGCTCGGGCATGCCCCGCGAGGTGCCCACCGCGGAGATCGTCGCCGCGTTGGCGGCCTGCTCCGGCGTGAACTCGTACGACGCGCCGTCGCCCTTCCCCGACACCACCTCGCACCGCGGGGCACCTGTGCCTCCGGTGAGGTACTGCACCGTGAGATAGCCCGCGAGCGCGAGCAGTACGACGATGGCCGCCCCGCTGCGCAGGAGGCGGCCACGGCGACGACGGGAACGAGAAGGGGGGTACGGCTCTGACACGCCGTCCAAGTTACTCGAGACACCTGTCACCCAGATGTGCGTTGGCGGAGATCGGGGCCGGGGTAGCGGGATCCGGCCACGACATCGCCGGGCGCTAGGGTCGTCCGTATGACCGAAACCCCGCTTGACCTCACGCTGGACGCCGCACGGCTGACCGCGCAGCTTGTCGACTTCCCCTCCGAGAGCGGCACCGAGAAGCCCCTCGCGGACGCGATCGAGGGCGCGCTGCGGGCCCTGCCGCACCTGACGGTCGACCGCCACGGCAACAACGTCGTCGCCCGTACGCGTCTGGGCCGCGCCGAGCGTGTGATCCTCGCCGGGCACATCGACACGGTCCCCATCGCGGACAACGTGCCGTCGCGGCTCGACGAGGACGGCGTGCTGTGGGGCTGCGGCACGTGCGACATGAAGTCGGGGGTGGCGGTCCAGCTCCGCATCGCGGCGACGGTCCCGGAACCGAACCGGGACGTGACCTTCGTCTTCTACGACAACGAGGAGGTCGCCGCGCATCTGAACGGCCTGGGACATGTGGCCGAGGCCCACCCCGACTGGCTGAAGGGCGACTTCGCGGTTCTCCTGGAACCCTCGGACGGGCAGGTCGAGGGCGGCTGTCAGGGCACGTTGCGGGTGCTGCTGAAGACCAGGGGCGAGCGGGCGCACTCGGCGCGCGGCTGGATGGGCTCCAACGCGATCCACACGGCGGCCCCGGTCCTGGCCCGGCTGGCGTCGTACGAGCCGCGCCACCCGGTGATCGACGGCCTGGAGTACCGGGAGGGCCTGAACGCGGTCGGGATCTCGGGCGGGGTGGCGGGGAACGTCATCCCCGACGAGTGCGTGGTGACGGTCAACTTCCGCTACGCGCCGGACCGTACGGAGGACGAGGCTCTCGCCCACGTCCACGAGGTCTTCGCGGACTGCGGGGTGGAGGAGTTCGTGGTCGACGACCACAGCGGTGCGGCCATGCCCGGCCTCTCCCACCCGGCCGCCGCCGCGTTCATCGCTGCGGTCGGCGGCACCCCGCAGCCCAAGTACGGCTGGACGGACGTGGCCCGCTTCAGTGCGCTCGGCGTCCCCGCGGTGAACTACGGCCCAGGCAACCCGCACCTGGCGCACCGGCGCGACGAGCGGGTGGAGACGGCGAAGATCCTGGCGGGCGAGGAGCGGCTGAGGTCCTGGCTGACGACGTCCTGACCGTGTTCCCGCCGCGTTCTGATGGCGTTCCGACACCGTTTCGTGGACCATGACGTTCCTCGACGTGGACCAGCGGGTTTCCGACGCGGGCCAACGCGGTTCGTGGCGGACATGCTCACGTCCCCCGTCCGTAACCCGTGCCGATCTACGCTGAGGTGGAACGACCTGGCACGACGGAGGGAGCGCACATGGCTACCGGCAATCCCGAGGGCAAGAAGCAGCCACCGGAGGAGCAGCGGTTGGGCCCCGTGCTGCGCAGGCGCGGACAGGTGCAGGCGAGCACCACAGACCAGCGGCTGCTGGACGCGGGCGGCCCCTCCGACTGGGTCCACACCGACCCCTGGCGTGTCCTGCGCATCCAGTCGGAGTTCATCGAGGGCTTCGGCACACTCGCCGAACTCCCCGCTGCGATCAGCGTGTTCGGCTCCGCGCGGACTCCGGTGGACTCTCCCGAGTACGACGCGGGGGTGGCCCTCGGGCGGGGCCTGGTCGAGGCGGGCTTCGCGGTCATCACGGGCGGTGGGCCGGGTGCCATGGAGGCCGCCAACAGAGGTGCCTGCGAGGCGAGGGGTATCTCGGTCGGCCTCGGTATCGAGCTGCCGTTCGAGCAAGGCCTGAACCCCTATGTCGAAATCGGCCTCAACTTCCGCTACTTCTTTGTCCGAAAAATGATGTTTGTCAAGTATGCCCAGGGGTTCGTCGTCCTGCCGGGCGGCCTGGGCACGCTGGACGAACTCTTCGAAGCCCTGACTCTGGTCCAGACCCAGAAGGTCACCCGCTTCCCCATCGTCCTGTTCGGCACCGAGTACTGGGGCGGCCTGGTCGACTGGCTCAAGAACACCCTCATCGCCCAGGGCAAGGCCTCGGAGAAGGACCTGCTGCTGTTCCACATCACGGACGACGTGGACGAGGCGGTGGCGCTGGTGTCGAAGGAGGCGGGGA
>NZ_VJZE01000731.1 GCF_009377205.1 Streptomyces phyllanthi | reverse complement strand
GTGTTACTGCTGCGGGTGGTGGGGCGGGATCGGAGGGAGGTCGCCCGTCTTCTCGTAAGCGGAGAGCATCTCGATTCGGCGGACGTGACGCTCGTCACCCGAGAAAGGCGTGTTGAGGAAGGTCTCGACGAACTTCGTCGCCTCCTCCTGGGTGTGCATGCGGGCGCCGACCGCGATGACGTTCGCGTCGTTGTGTTCGCGGCCCAGGGACGCCGTCTCCACACTCCAGGCGAGGGCCGCGCGGACGCCGGTCACCTTGTTCGCGGCGATCTGCTCGCCGTTTCCGGAGCCGCCGATCACGATGCCGAGGGAGCCGGGGTCGGCGGCCGTCTTCTCGGCGGCACGGAGGCAGAACGGCGGGTAGTCGTCCTGGGCGTCGTAGATGTGGGGCCCGCAGTCGACGGGCTCGTGGCCGGCGGCCCTGAGCCACTCGACGAGGTGATTCTTCAGTTCGTAGCCGGCGTGATCCGAGCCGAGGTAGACGCGCATGGTCCGAGTGTGACACGGCCGTTTCGGCGGGGCCCGTCGGGGGCCCGACCCCGAAAACCGTGAGCAACACTACAAAACCTCAAGGAAACCTCAAGTAACGATCTGGATTCACAGGTTCAAGATTCCCTTCGCCTCAGATTCACTGGACCGGCTTGTACAACTCCGGATACGGCGTGCTGTCCGCTCCGGATACGGCGTGCTGTCCGCGTCTCGTCGGGTCCTCCCCCGTCTCTCGCGTCCCCCTCTCACGCGAGTCATGAGGGCCCCGCGACTGGGCAGGCGCCACGAGACGCATCAGTTCAAGCCAGGCATCACACGTGTCCGGCCTACCCCCACTCAGTCCCTGCCCCGCTGTGCAAAGGAACTCCCCCCATGACCTCGCAGCCGACCACGGCGAAAGCCGGCAGTAGCCCAGGCAGCCACGGAGAGCCCGGTGGTGGTCTCCAGGCCGGGCTCAAGGACCGTCATCTGTCCATGATCGCGATCGGTGGTGTGATCGGTGCGGGGCTGTTCGTCGGTTCCAGTTCCGGTATCGCGACCGCCGGCCCCGGCATCCTGTTGTCCTACGCGCTCGTGGGCACTCTTGTCGTGCTGGTCATGCGGATGCTCGGCGAGATGTCCGCCGCCAACCCCACCTCCGGTTCCTTCTCCGCCCACGCCGACCGCGCCCTGGGCCGCTGGGCCGGCTTCTCCATCGGCTGGCTGTACTGGTTCTTCTGGGTCGTCGTCCTGGCCGTCGAAGCCACCGCCGGCGCGGTGATCCTGGAGGGGTGGATCCCGGCCGTGCCCCAGTGGGCGTGGGCGCTCATCGTGATGGTCGTGCTGACCGCGACCAACCTGGTCTCGGTCGGCTCCTATGGCGAGTTCGAGTTCTGGTTCGCCGGGATCAAGGTCGTCGCGATCGCCGCGTTCATCGTCATCGGCGCCCTGGCCGTGCTCGGTCTCCTGCCGGGTGTGCAGGCGCCTCAGGCGGGTGTGTCGAACCTGACCGACCACGGCGGGTTCCTGCCCAACGGGCCCGGCGCGATCCTGCTGGGTGTGCTGCTGGTGGTGTTCTCCTTCATGGGCAGCGAGATCGTCACCCTCGCCGCCGGGGAGACCGCCAACCCCCGCCAGGCCGTCACCAAGGCCACCAACAGCGTGATCTGGCGTATCGCCGTGTTCTACCTCGGCTCCATCTTCGTCGTCGTCACCCTGCTGCCCTGGAACGACAAGTCGATCGCCGACAAGGGCAGTTACGTCGCCGCGCTGGACTCCCTCGGCATCGCGCACGCCGGCCAGATCATGAACTTCATCGTGCTCACCTCGGTGCTGTCGTGTCTCAACTCCGGCCTGTACACCGCCTCGCGGATGGCCTTCTCCCTCGGTGAGCGCGGCGACGCACCCGCGGCTTTCGCCCGGACCACCGCCCGCGGGGTGCCGATGGCGGCCATCCTCGCCTCCGTCGTCTTCGGGTTCGTGGCCGTCTTCTTCAACTACGCCTATCCCGACTCCGTCTTCCTCTTCCTGGTCAACTCCTCCGGCGCCGTCGCCCTGTTCGTGTGGCTGGTCATCTGCTTCTCCCAGCTCAGGCTCCGCAAGGTCATCGAACGCGAACAGCCGGACAGGCTGGTGGTGCGGATGTGGCTGTATCCGTACCTGACCTGGGCCACCATCGCCCTGATCGTGTTCGTCCTGGGCTACATGCTCACCGACACCCAGCACGGCAACCGCGACATCCTCCTGCTCTCCCTCCTCGTCGCCGCCGTCGTCGTCGGCATCTCACTGGTGAAGGAGAAGGTGCTGGGCGCCAGGCCTGAGCGCAGCGCCTCTCATACCGAGCGCTGAGCGCTGAGCACTGAGCACTGAGCACTGAGCACTGAGCAGGTTGATCTCCTCGCATCGGGTCCGGCAGGGCTGACTGCCGGGCCCGGTGCTGTTGCCGGCTCGCCACCCGCTCACAGCGGTGTGAAGCTGTCCCTGACCAGCTCGTACGTCGGTACGGCGCGGTCCTCGATGTCCGGGGCGTACCAGGTGCTGATCTCGTAGGACGTACCGCCGGAGCGGAAGCCGAGCAGCCGGACGTGCCAGGGTTTGCCCTTGGCCGTGACGGTGTACTCCCACACCACGGCGGGGCCGTCCCGGAACGTGGTCTCCTCCAGGCGGATCCTGCGGTAGTCGAGGCCCTTGCTGGTGTCCTGTTCCTCCTTGTCCCTCCACTGTTCGAGCAGATCGCCGCGGGCGGGGGCCGCGTTGGCGAGGATCTCCTGTTTGCGGTCGGGCGAGGCGTAGTGCACCTCGGCACCGCTCTCGGCCGCCCGCAGCCAGCCCTTGGGCGGGACCCACGCGTACAACCCGGCCTCCCGTTCGGCCCCGGCCGGGACGCTGGGCGGGCGCGAGGTGCCCGCGACGGTGGGGGTCGGGG
>NZ_VJZE01000730.1 GCF_009377205.1 Streptomyces phyllanthi | reverse complement strand
GGGTCTGCTTGGGGTAGACCTTGGAGACGTTGTCGAATCGGATCACGGATGCACCACAGGTCGCCGGGGATATCGGTGAGCGTGACCATACGCGAACCGGGTACACGAGTGCAGTCGCCGGTGGGGGTTGCGTGGGGGTTGTGCGTTTTTGTACGGGTGAAGGGGCCGCCCTGTGAGGGCGCGAGCGGCGGCGCCGAACCCGCGGCCGCGGGATGATGCCGGCCACCCCCGCGAAGGCGCCCGCGCCCTTTCCCGGGGAACCTGGCACAGTGGTAGGGGAACGGTTGAGTTCTCCCAGGCGTTGTGCATGGGTGAGGCCAGTCAGAGGAGGGCGAGGCGCATGACGTACGACCGGTTGGTGTGCGCGAACTGCGCGGCGCCCGTGAGTGAGGGCCGCTGCCCCGTCTGCCGGGCGAGCCGTGAGCGTCTCCAGCAGGAGGGCTTCTTCGCCGGGCTGAACCCGATGACGCTGATCGCCCTGCTCGCCGTACTGATCGCGGCGCTGGCGCTGCTGGCGCACCAGACGGCATAGGACGCCGGAGGCGCCCGGGAGAACACCCGGCACCCCAGGACACAGGACAACGGGAAGGGCCCGGAGCGAGCGGCTCCGGGCCCTTGTCGTGCTTACCGCGCCGACGTGAGCCGTGAGGCTCAGGCGGCGGCGCCGCCGCGGCCGCCCATCAGGCGGGGCAGCAGGCGGAAGCCGATACCGCCGGCGATCATCGTGGCGGCACCGACCAGCAGGAACGTGGTCTCGGCGGCGCCCGTCTCGGCGAGCTCGTCACCCGAGCCCTGGGCGGAGGTGCCGGTACCGGTGCCGGTTGAGACCTCCGTGCCGGTGTCGGTCAGGGAGGACGAGCCCTCCTCCTGGGCGACGGCGTCGTTGCCGCTGCCGCCGTCGGGGTCGGTGTTGTCGTTGCCGCCCCCGTTGTTGCCGTCGCCGTTCCCGTTGTCGTTCCCGTTGCCGTTGTCGTCGCCCGGGTCGGGCTCCGGCTCCGGCTGCGGGTCCTCCTCCTCCGGAGGCTCGACCGGGTCGCCCGGCGGCGGCTCCTCGATCGGCGGCGGCGGGACGCCGACGCCGTCGTCCGGGTCCTCGTCGCCCTCACCCGGAGGCGGCTCATCGCCGCCCTCGCCCGGGGGCGGGTCATCGTTGGTGCACAGGACGCCCGGCAGCAGGCAGTCGTCCGCATCCGCGGCGGATGCGGCACCCGCGGCGGTCATGGAGGCACCGGCGGCGATCACGGCGCCCGCGGCCACCCGCGCGAGGCGGATCCGCGTCTTCTTGGTCATGTGTTTGCTACCCCCAGTAGCTCATCGTCAATTGACAGGCGTCCGGGGGCCACGGCGTCAGGGGTGGTTCGCTCGCTCAATCCCCCCGCGTCACATGCGCCCCAGAGATACGCATGCCACGTTTCACCCTTCCCACTTTTCACAACAACGTCAAGGCCGTTGCGCGCGCAATGTCCTCTTCGGTGTTATTTGATCCCGGGCAGGACATGTGAGTGTGACGTAAAACCCAGACATCCCCTACGTAAAAGGCAACTGCCGCCCAGTGGGCGGCAGTTGCCAAGTCGACAAAACGCCAAGCGGTGGCGGCGAACCCTCGCCGCTACTTCTCCTGCTGCTTGCGCCAGCGAATGCCGGCCTCGAGGAACCCGTCGATCTCACCGTTGAACACGGCCTCGGGGTTGCCCACTTCGTGCTCGGTGCGCAGGTCCTTGACCATCTGGTACGGGTGCAGGACGTACGAACGCATCTGGTTGCCCCAGGAGTTGCCGCCGTCGCCCTTCAGGGCGTCCATCTTGGCCTGCTCCTCCTGCCGGCGCCGCTCCAGCAGCTTGGCCTGCAGAACGTTCATGGCCGTCGCCTTGTTCTGGATCTGCGACCGCTCGTTCTGGCAGGAGACGACGATGCCGGTGGGGAGGTGGGTGATCCGCACGGCGGAGTCGGTGGTGTTGACGCCCTGACCGCCGGGCCCGGAGGACCGGTACACGTCGATGCGCAGCTCGCTCTCGTCGATCTCGACGTGATCGGACTGCTCGACGACGGGCAGGATTTCCACGCCCGCGAACGAGGTCTGGCGCCGGCCCTGGTTGTCGAACGGGGAGATACGGACGAGCCGGTGGGTCCCCTGCTCCACGGACAACGTCCCGTACGCGTACGGCACCTGCACGGCGAAGGTGGTGGACTTGATGCCCGCCTCCTCCGCGTACGACGTCTCGTAGACCTCGGTCTTGTAGCCGTGCTGCTCGGCCCAGCGCAGGTACATCCGCTGGAGCTTCTCGGCGAAGTCGGCGGCGTCGACGCCGCCGGCCTCCGCGCGGATGTTGACGAGGGCCTCGCGGGCGTCGTACTCACCGCTGAGGAGCGTCCGGACTTCCATCTCGTCCAGTGCCTTCCTGACGGCGACGAGCTCGGTCTCGGCCTCGGCGCGGGTGTCCGGGTCGTCCTCCTCCTCGGCCATCTCGAAGAGGACACCGAGGTCGTCGATACGACCGCGGAGGGCCTCGGCCTTCCTCACCTCCGCCTGGAGGTGGCTCAGCTTGCTGGTGATCTTCTGCGCCTCGTCGGGGTTGTCCCACAGGGACGGCGCGGCCGCCTGCTCCTCGAGCACGGCGATGTCTGCCCTCATCGTGTCGAGGTCCAGGACGGCCTCGATCGACTCCATGGTCGACGAGAGGGACTTGAGCTCTTCGGATACATCGACGACTGCCACGCCTCCAGCCTAACGGCTGTGGCAACCGGTGCGGCCGATGGCCGGGGCCTGGGGGTTTGTCGCCCCCCGCCGCCCTTACCCGTCCCTCCCCCAAGCTCTCGGCCTCGCTCGGGCAGGGGGGAGTTCCGGCCCGTCCGGCGATTGAGGACGAGGCCCGTTCATGGCCGAAGCGCTCGATGCGGG
>NZ_VJZE01000072.1 GCF_009377205.1 Streptomyces phyllanthi | reverse complement strand
CCCCCCGAGTGGCGGGAACGCCGCGCCGACCCGCCCCACCAGGCAGTTCTCGCTCTACCGTCGAGGTGGAGACAGCGGAGACAATCGACATCGGCGTGCGGCCGGAGACCTACGCACGACGACAACGCGACAACGCGACAACGCGACAACGAGGCAACGAGGCAGGGTGCGCGTGATCCGGGTCATGGTGGTGGACGACGAGGCGCTGGTGCGCTCCGGCTTCAAGCTCATCCTGAGTGCGGCCGACGACATCGAGGTCGTCGCGACCGCGGTCGGCGCCGAGGCGGTCGACACCGTACGGCGGGAAGCTCCCGATGTCGTGCTGCTGGACATCCGGATGCCGGACGTCGACGGTCTGACGGTGCTGCGGGAGGTACGGGCGCTGCCGGACCGCCGGTGGTGGCGATGCTGACGACGTTCGACGCCGACGAGTACATCCTCACCGCGCTGCGCTCGGGCGCCGCCGGCTTCCTGCTCAAGGACACCGAGCCCGAGCAACTCGCCCAGCTGGTCCGCACGTTGGCCGCGGGCGGGGTGGTGATGTCACCGAAGGCGTCACGTGCCGTCTGGCAGAGTCACCCCGGCGCCGCGACCGTCGACGACGAGGAGGCGGCCCGCGTCGGTCGGCTCACCGGACGCGAGCGCGAGGTCCTTGTGCTGATCGCGGAGGGGCTCTCCAACGCCGAGATCGGTACCCGCATCCACCTCAGCGCGGGCACCGTCAAGGACCATGTCAGCGCGATCCTGACCAAGCTGCGGGTCGGCAGCAGAGTGCAGGCGGCGCTGCTCGCGCAGCGGGCCGGACTCCTCGACGAAGGACAGCGGTGCCCGGAGTCCGGGCGATGACCGCGGCCCGGACGTGGTGGACGCGGATTCCCGCTCCGGTCGTCGACGGCGTGGTCGCCGTGGTCGCCGTCCTGGACGTCCTGTTCAACCTGGAGTACACAGGCCGGCTGGAGCAGGCCACGGCCGCGCTCGCCTGCGCCGCACTCGCCGTACGACGGCGCTTCCCGCTCCCGGTGTTCCTGCTCACCCTCCCGGCGAGTCTGATGCTGGACATTGTGTTCGCCCCGTTCGCCGCGCTGTTCACGCTGGCCGAGCGCTCCCGTGACCGGCGTCTGCTCGGTGGGTGCGCGGTGCTGTTCGCCGTCGCCTCCGCCGCGCCCTGGCCGCTGGACGACCTCTCCTCCCACGAACGCACCTGGACCCTGGTCTACTTCTTCTACACGCTGGCCACCGCCGCGGCCCCCGTCCTGCTGGGCCAGCTCGTCCAGGCCCGCCGGGACCTGGCCCGCCGCCTCGTCGAGATCGAGGAGGCCCGCGAGCACGAACGCCTCCTGCACTCCCAGGCCGTCCTCGCCCGCGAACGCGCCCAACTCGCCCGAGAGATGCACGACGTGGTCTCCCACCAGGTCAGCCTGATCGCCGTACAGGCCGGCGCGCTCCAAGTCGCCGCCACCGACCCGGACTTCAGTGAAGGCGCCCGCACCATCCGTGCGCTGAGCGTCGACACCCTCGACGAACTGCGCCACATGGTCACCCTGCTGCGGGCCTCCGGCGGCCGGGCCACCGAACTGACCCCACAGCCCACCCTCGCCGACCTGCATCGGCTCATCACGACCAGCGGCATCGACGCCGAACTGATCGGCGAACTCCCGCCGAACATCAACACCCCGGCGCAGCGCGCTGTCTACCGCACGGTCCAGGAAGCCCTCACCAACGTCCGCAAACACGCGCCCGGCGCTTCCGCGAGCGTACGACTGTGGCAGGCCGACAACGGCACGGCCTTCGGCGTGACCGTCACCAACACGCCCTCCACTCGCCCCTCGCTGCCTCTTCCCAGCTCCCGGCAGGGCCTGATCGGGCTCAGGGAACGCGCCGAACTCCTCGGAGGTTCCTTCGAGTCCGGCACCACCGCCGACGGCGGCTACGAGCTGAGCCTCCGCATCCCGACCGAAACGAACTGACACGGACCGACAGCCGACGCGGGTCCGGCGGCATCCGGACGAGCACGACCTGCCGTCACCGCCGATCTGGTGTCGTCGCCCGTGGCTGGGCCGGCAACTGTTGACGCGGTGATTTGGTCAGTTCCTGCTGGTGTTGGTCGTCGGTCCAGCCGCGTCCGGCCGTGGCGCGGAAGGAGAGCTCGACGCTGCTCAGGAAGATCGCGAGGTCGACAGCATCCTGCCGTGTGAGCCCGGGTACGAGGCGGCCGTTCTACCTGGGCCGGGCCTGTGACCGAGGCTTGCTGCCAGTCGTACCCGATGCGGTCTCAGCGGAGGTTATGTCGCCGGAGCGGGCTGTTGAGAAGTCGCACCGGCTATCCGTGGCAGTGGCCGACAAGGGGACCGGCAGCGCCTTCGACGAGGCGGCCGCAGTAGCTCTCGACCATCGACGGACACTGATCACCAAGCAAGCCGACCGCCACCCGCAGTGCCAGGCCGCACTACGAGATCCTCGTCGCGCTCGCCGACACCCGGGATGGGCGGCAGCGGTTCCAGGACCTGACCAAGGCGATCGAGTGGGAACGAACGCGCTTGTCCTACCAGGTCGCGAGAATGGTCAAACGCGGCCTGGTGGGACGGGAGCAATGTGCCGACGACGCACGCGGTGCCCACGTCGTGCTCACCCCGGCCGGCCGCGAAGCGCTCGAAGCCGCCGCACCCCACCACGCCGCCGTGGTCCGGCGCCTGATCGTCGATGTCTTGAGCCCGGACGATCTCGCCACCTACGCCCGCATCTCCAACGTCATCCTTGCGCAAATGGACAGCCCGTCGCCCTGACCCTTGACCTTGTCGCGCGCGCGAGGGCCCATCCGGCCGACGGGGCTGTGGGAGAGGGCATGGCTGAGTCGGGCAGGTCGCCAGTCCGCGACATAGCCGGGACACCCCCAAATTGGTCTAGACAACAAAGAACCCCCGGGTCTCTGACCTGCCGCGTTCCACGTCCGCGCGGAGGAGATGGACGTTGCGGAGGTGTGGCAGTCCCTGGCCTCGGCGTACGTGTTGGGGATCTCGGTAGCGCTGACGTTCTTCTTCCTGGCCCGCTGGGGCTACTTGCGGCTGCCCCTGTTCCGCCACCGTAGGCTGCGCCTGTTCCTCCCGGTGGAATCCCCAACCAGTCTGTGCCACTCCGATCGGCTCCCTGACCGAACTGCCCCTGTACGGACACCGACTGGTCCCCAAGCAGGTGTACGGCACGTTCGGTGTGGTCAGCGGTGAGGTGACACTGTGGACCCCCAATCGGGCGACGCCTTCCCAGTGCCCTCCGATGCGGTACAGGTGCTCTTTGCAGGGGAGGGTGAACCAACACATCTGCGGATGGCGCAGCGACGGACTCCCTCGACCGGCGACGGCAGTGTCGGGCAGATCCGAGCCAGTTCCACCGGCAACCTATTCGTCCTCTGTGACGACTGGTGCACGAACATCCACAACGGCCAGGCCGTCGACGGACATTGCGGTGGTCCTGTGCTCCTGCTACGGCCGAGCCACCCCAAAGGCTGGTCCTGACAGCGATCCGCATATGAGCACCCGCGGGCCGCCTGCGGAACGACCGCGCCTCGCGCCGGTTCTGCGGCAGGCGCGTGGCGAGAGGGAAGACAGACGTTGAAACTGTTGAAACGAAAATGGGCTCTTGTGGCCGGGGTGTTGGCGCTGATCTCGGCGGCGGCGGTCTCGGTACCGCTGCTCACTCAGACCGCAACCGCGACGGCGGCGCCGTTCTCCACGACGCTGGTCAGCAAGTCGAGCGCTTTGTGCGCCGACGCGCTGGGCGGTGCGACAACCCGGCTCAAGCTGGTCACCTCCGTGTGTACCGGCGGTGCCGAGCAGGCCTTCAGGTTCACGCCGGTCTCCGGCAAGGCCAACACCTTCACGATCGGCACCCGGAATTCGAAGAAGTGCGTTGACGTGAAGGGCCGGTCGAAGTCCGACAACACCCCGATCACCCAGTACACCTGCAACGGTAAGACCAACCAGCAGTTCCGCATGCGCGCGGTCTCGGGCTCGGGATACAACCTGGTGGCAGTGCACTCGCGTAAGTGTGTTGCGGTCCGTGGCGACGCTGCCGCACCGGGTAGGACGCTGGTGCAGTCGCCCTGCACCGCGAAGCGTACGTGGCTGGTGCCCAAGTCCACCGGCGGTACGACCCCCAGCCCGACCAGCCGCGCCTCAGCCAGCCCGACCGCCTCCGGGACCAGCGCTGCACCCAGCCCGACCAAGACCTCCGCCTCACCGACGACGTCGCCGACTGCCCCGGGCGGTTGCTCACGGTCCGTCGGCTCATCGCCGGTGGTGAAGAAGACCCAGGTCAACCTCGGGGTATCCGTGACCGGCTACGGACGTCAGTCCGACACCGAGCCGCTGCCCATGGCGATCGCCGCCACCCCGTCCGGCCGTTCGTGGCTGGCCTGGCTCGGCACGGACGGCAAGGTGTACCTGGGCAACCTCGACTGCAGCGACCACCTGGTCGGCACGCCCAGCAGCTTCGCCGGCATCGACCTGCAGGATGTCGCGGCCGACGCCAACGGCGGCGTGCTGCTGCTGACGCGCAAGGGCGACTGCCACACAGGCCCGCTGTGCGGCGGCAGCTCCAGCCCGTGCAACACCATGTGGATGATCCGCTTCGACAACTCCGGGCACCAGGTCTGGGAGCAGCAGGTCACGAACCTGAGCAGCAGCAGGGGCGGCTACGACGACGGTGCCCGCTTCGTCTGGTGGTACCAGCACCACGGCCGGCTCGCCTATGACGGCACCAACTACGCGGCATACTTCTCCGACGCCATCACCGTGCAGAACGGCCGCTGCGTCGACATCCACCAGGGCGACCGGATGCAGGTGGTCGGCCCGACCGGTGCCCTGCTGTCCGGGCACGACAGTTTCGAAGTCGGCTGCAGCCATAGCTGGGACAACCACATCGTCTGGGATCCAAGGGTGGGCCATTTCAAGATGGTCTGCGCCACCGACAACAACTGTCGGATAGCGCAGCCGCCCAACTACCGGACGGTGGCTTCGGGTACCTGTGACGGCACCCTGTTCGGCGGCGACATTGTCTTGTCGAGTAACGCCGGGTACTGGGTCGGGTGGAGCCAGGGCGGCCACGCGCGTCTGGACCACTTCAGCACCGGTGCCTCCGACAAGACCGTCAACACCTCGGTCGCCACCAGTCATCCGCACCTGGTCAGTTACGGTGGCCGGATGCTGATGGCCTGGGCGTCGGGCTCGAAGATGGCCGCGCAGGTGTACCACTCCGGTACGGGTTCCACCGTGGGCAGCCAGTTCACGATCGACGTGCCCGACCACGCCTACATGTCCTTCAAGGCGTACTCGGACGGCAGCGCCGCCTATGCGGCCGCCGGCAGCACCAGTACCTCGATCGCCATCGCCCGTGTCATGCCGATGAGCTGATCGCAATGGCGGCGGCGGGCCGCAGGAAAGCGCCCGCCGCCGTCGATAGGTTCGGTCTCAATCGCCAAGGGAGACCCCGTGCCCTCTGTGTGCCCTGTCTCGAGCCGTGTCGGGGGCGCGAGGGGCGACAAATGTCTGGACAACAAGTAAGCCCCAGGCCGCTGACCTGGGGCTTCAAGAAGAGCGGGTGACGAGAATCGAACTCGCGCTCTCAGCTTGGGAAGCTAGGGTGCTTCAGGGGCGGGAAGCTTGCTGACCTGCGGCGCAGCAGCGCCGACGCCTGCCGTCCGCCGCTTGAGTTCCCCAGTGTTCCCCGTGGCTTCCCGCACGACCTGGCACGGTTCTGGCACGTCTGCCGGAGTGCCGCAGGGACAAGGGCTTTGTCAGTGGGGGCAGTTCGCTTCCGTGGCAGAGATGAGCCGGTTCGATGTTCTCGCTGAAGAACACGGGAGCCGGGTGACCACACGGCAATCCAGCACGTGAAGCCGCTTGTGTCCCAATCCCGCACACGTCCCAAGAAGGTCCGTCGTCGGCATCATGTGTCCGGAATCAGCTCTTCTAGAATCTTTGCAGATTCGCCATGTAGCCCCTGCTGAGCATATGCGTTGGCATATTCCAGTTTCAGATCTCGCTCATCCTCATACAGATCAGCATCTTCGCGCAGCATTAACCGCGCCTCTTCGTAGAGCTTCTGCTGGCATAGTGCCCTTGATGCCGCAACACGCAAACTCACTTTCGTTACCACATATTTAATCTCTTTTTTTAGCGCTTCTTTCGCCACGCTTACGGCCTCCGCAGGCTTTCCGCACATCCTCAAGATTTCAGCCAGGTCATCCGCCTCACTCCCCGCACTTCCACCGGCGTTCTCGTAGGACTCTCGCATCAACTCTTCAAGCTTTCTGTAGTTCTGCCTAAAGATCAAGAGCTCTGCGAGCTGAGAAAACCGAAAAAGCGTGGGCTTCGGGTCCATTTGGTGTGCCGCGATAAGAATTTGCTCTGCTTCCGCATATTGTCCTAGCGCATAAAGGGCCTCTCCGTGAACAGACGCATATCCGGCGGAGTGCGGATTTAGTGAGTGTGCACGCTGAGCGAAAGTAAGAGCCCTAAGCAGATTGCTCTGCTCAAGGCACTCTCTTGCCAAATAATGAGCCGCTGAAGCGCTATTCACCTCAACAATATCCCCATGTTCAATAAATGACTGAATCACCTTCCCGTAGCGCTGCTTAATCTTGGCATCTCGATAATAGAGGCGACTGTACAGCTCGGCGACGAGGTTAATGTCAGCATGTTTTTCACCCTCCATCTCTGAGATCAGCAGATTCTTGGCCTTCTGTAGCTCCTTCTTCTTTATGTATAGATTAAAGAGGTTAACTGTGGCGGCGATCTTTGGGTCTACCGACCCTCGATAGACTCCGCCCCCAACAGTGCCCCCGTTGTCGCTTGCCTCTTCGTCGCTGCGCGCCTTGATCCAGAGCGGTTTAAAGTCGTTCGCACTCCCTCCGAGGGCCAGCACGACGGGTTCAAGCGATCTCCAGGATGGAAGCGTGCTCCCCCGCAATACCTGATGAGCCGTCGTATGGCTAACAGTCCCGTGTGATCGCTTCGAGATCTCCCGCGTGCTCAGCTCGCCAGAGGCCAGATGTAGTGCTGAGAGTCGCTCTTTCAGCACTGCCAAGGCGTTATTCACGGATCCCCCCTGATGTAAGAAGTCGTCAGGCAGTGTAAGGACACTCACGTGGGAGCGCAAGATGCCGTAAAGATCCGTATTCAAATGTTCGAGACTGGACGGTTTACGCTGCTTTCCAAATTCCTGTGGGATGTTCGTTTCATGCACAAGAAGTTTGGCTCGGCGAATCGTCAGTCGGTACGGCGCACGAATGGCTCTATGAAGGGCGCCATGAAGCACGATAGGGAGCAAGAGTTGAAACCATGTAGGCTGAACAAGGGTAACGGGCTCTGGTGGCTTCTGATCTCTGGATTTATTAGTGGGGTAGCTCGCTCGGCGGGGGGTGTCATCATGGAATGGGTATCTCATGTCCTTTGACCGGTGAACGTTTGAGAGGTGAACCGGACGCACAGGGCGGTGGAGCGATTTTGGGCTGGAGCTGCTTTGGCGCGAGTGATCATGGCCCCGTAAGCTTGCGGCGCGTCGGGCAGTCTGTGGACCTGCCCGGTAAAGCACGACGTTGGGGCCATGATCTTCGAGGCTCGCGCCAAAGTGGCTGCCTAAAATCGCGGAGCCGACCGCCCCAGCCACGGCGTACCCATTTTCTGACGTCAGGCGGCTGATCGCTGTGCGCGCGGCACGGACGGCGGCCGGGCTGGAGCGGGGCGGAGACATGAGCGCAGGCCCGGCCGGGGGCCGGGCCGCGCGCGGCGAGCGGAGCGAGCCGACTTGAACCCGTAAAGAGAGTTGTTACTCAGGGGTGGCGTGTGGTTTTGTCCGGTCCCGGGTGATGCTTGACACTTCGGTCCCAGCTGATGGTTGACAGCTTGCAGCGACGCAATGGCGGCAGATCCCCAAGCGAGTCGGGGCCATGCTCACTCTGCCCGGTGGTTTCTCTGTGTGGAAAGATGCTGATCATGGCAGATCAGGACGCCGCAGCCAGAACAGAGACTGAGTGGAAGAGGTTGCTCGGCTCGCGCTACGTGGAGAGCGAGTTGGTGCGAGCTGCCTACGCCGAGCCTCGGCTTCGGCAGCTCTTCCCCTGGACTGGCATGTGGGAACTGCACTTCAGCCGTTGCATCGAGAGCCCCTGGACGTGGGACGTTCCGTATATACGCCCACAGCCCGGCGGTCGGTTCCGTGTTGAGGGGCCATCCAGGACCGAGTTTGTGGGAGAGGCTGACAGCGTCGAGGCAGCCGTGGCGATGGTCGTTGACCGCTTGCCGCCGGGCTGTGGTCCCGCCGTCGTCAACCGAGACGCCCTCGCCACCGAGGAGAGCGGCAGCTGAGCACGCGGAGATTCCCGATGTTGGCTAGGTCTACCGTCAAGCATCTCCTGGGACAGGACAACTTGATGTGATGCGCCACAGGGGTGCGTCGTACTGCTCCGGGCGGCTGTTGATCAGCAGTTGGCGCAGGTCCTCGCGGAGGGAGCCGTTGAGGTTCAGCGCCTCGGTGATACGGCGGAACGTGGTGTGCGTGACTCCGCGGTTCCGGGCCTCGGCCTCGAACTGGTCGAGCTGCGACAGCACGGCTTCGGGGTCGAGCTTCACCGGTGGCTGGTCCTTGAGCCATGAGGCCTTGTTGCGCTCGTAGTCGATCTCTGAGTAACCGCAGACTTCGCGGCTGTGCGCCTCGACCTCGTCCAGGCTCTCGGTTGCCAGGACCGCGCGGGCCAACTGGTTGCGGCTCAGTGCTTCGTCCAGGTCGACCTCGTGGACCGTCGGGCCTTCGTCCATGAGCGGTACGGGCAGGCCTGCGTCTCGCATCTCGCAGGTGCCGCGTACGCCTCGGGCCGTTGCCGCGAGCATCCCGGTCGCCTCGGATGGGTGCCACTCCAGGACCGAGTTGATCTGCTCCACGTCCTTCGCAGTGAAGGTGTGGATGAGGGGGCCGAGGGTGCCGCGTAGGTCGTCGAGTGGCAGTTCGCCGTCCAGGCCTGGGCCCGCTACCAGGAGTCGGATGGGTGCGTTCACCTGGCAGCAGGCGGCGAGAGTGACGGCATCGGCGAGGGGGCTTTTGAGCGTGGGCTCGTCGCCTCGGGCGAGGATGTCGCCGCCCACGTCCAGGAGGTCGATCGACTTTGGGGACAAGTGGCTCACCAGCTCTTCGAGTTGGCGGGTGATGCCCTCGGCTCCGTGGTGGGGGTCGATGAGCGCGAACGTGTGCGGGAGCTCTGCCGCGAGGCGGGGGAGTGTGGAGCCTGCTGGAGCGATTGGGCGGGCTTCGGCCGGCACTGTCCATACCGCTGGTGTGAGCTGTTCGAGGCCGGTGAAGTTGTTCGGTCCTCGTGGGCCTGGTACCGGGTCGATCAGGAGGCGGTCCCACGCGTAGGTGAGGATCACCGCCTGGTCCTCGTCGCCGTAGAGGGCGGCGTGAAGCATTGCGGCGGCGACTGCGTCGCCCCCTCCTCCTGCTGCGACGATCAACCGCGTCATGCGGGTCAGCCTACGGGGTCGAGGGTTGACCATTCACCCTATAGTGGCTAGAGGCCATAGCCACTTTGCGAGCATGGCGAGGAGGAGAGATGCCTCAGATCGAAGAGGCTCAGCCGAAGTATCTCCAGATCGCGCACTACATCCGTGATCAGATCCTTCGGGGTGACCTGCGGCCGGGGGACGAGGTTCCCTCTGAGCGGCAGCTGGCGGCGGACTGGAAGGTGTCCCGGCCTACTGCTGCGCGATCGTTGGAGGCGTTGAGCCATCAGGGGCTCGTCGAGAAGCGCCAGGGATCGGGCACGTACGTGCGGAGCCTGGAGGTCAACCGGCGGGCGCGTGAGTTGTACGGGCGGACCCGGCAGACCGGGAAGATCTACACGCCCGGTGAGTACGCGGTGATCACTTCGACCGGTTGGCTTGAGGCACCGGACCATGTCGCTGAGGGTTTGGGCCTGGTCAAGGACCGCCGGGCCGTGCATCGGCGCAGGGTGACCAACAACCAAGACGGGCCGATCACGCTGTCCACCTCGTGGTTCGCTCCGGATGTCGGCCAGCGTGCGCCGAAGCTCCTGGAGCCGGGGCGGATCCAGGAGGGGACGCTCATGTACGTCGAGAAGATGACGGGGCGTCAAGGCAGTTACGCCGAGGACCGCATGTGTGCTCGGAGCGCGACAGACGAAGAAGCCGCGGATCTCCAACTGGGTACTGGGGCGGCCGTCCTGATCGTTCACCACGTCGTCTTCGACCTGCAGGACCGGCCGTTGGAGTTCGCCGAAGCGACGTATCCCCCGCACCGTTGGGCCTTCGAGCAGGGCTATCCGCTCACCTGATGGTGTGGTGACTCCCGTCAGTTATGCCGAACGGGTTGCACCAAGTGGCTAATGCCACTATCCAGAAAGTGGCTAAGGCCACTTGGATCGGAAGGGGGCACGGGTGACGAGTCAGCGGCCGGACCAAGGCGCGCGTTCAACTTGCCGGGGTTGCCGGGGACGTGGGTGGAAGCGCGTCGGCTCTCGTACGGCACTGGCGCTCTTCACGGCCAACGACCGCCTCCGTGCCACATCGAAACGGCGCTGCCTCGACTGTGACGGCAGCGGCAAGGAGTGAGCGCGGATGGATGACTCCATCGATGGCCAGGAAGACCTCTGGACCGCACGGCTCGGAGCGATGACCTTGCATCCGGTGCCGGAGTCCGTACCTCGGGCCCGGCGCTGGTTCCGCAAGTTCATCGCGCACCACAACCCGGCCTGCTCGATCGACGACTGCGTGTTGATGATCTCGGAGCTGGTGACCAACGCCATCCTCTACGGGCGGGCGGACGAGACCTGGTTGGTGCGCGTTGAGTGGTATCGCGAGAAGACGTCTCTCCGGATCGAGGTGCACAATCCGGGCTTCCCGGCGAACGTGCACATGCGGCAACCGGACGCCAGCGACGCGCACGGACGTGGCCTGCTCCTGGTCGACTCCATCGCCGACTCGTGGCACTCCGGTCCCAGCCGCTTGGGTGGGACGGTCGTGTCCTTTGTGGTGGCCGACGCCTGGTCGCCGGATGAGAGCTTCGAGCCGATTCTGTTCTGACCGTCCGGATGCCGCTAGTCTGGTTGACCGGTTGACTTGGCCAATCTCGACAGGCGGCGTCCATGGCGTATGAAGTGGCGGCACCGAAGTATGTGCGCCTCGCGCAGACGATCCAGGGCCGCATCGAGGACGGCACCTATCCGCCGGGCACCAGGGTTCCCAGTGAGAACCAACTGGTGCAAGCCTTCGGGATGTCCCGCCCGACCGTCGTACGGGCGTTGGAGCTGCTGAAACGGGATGGCTGGCTGGAGTCCCGACAGGGGTACGGCACGATCGTGCGCGGACGTCCGGAAGTCGTCGAGCAGAAGGATCGGCGGGGCCGAGAGGCGTTGGAGCGCGACGAGTCGCGGGCCTCCGGACGCTTGGTTGAAGTCGGTGAAGTCCCTGTTCCGGTGCGCGTTGCTTCGGCGCTCGGGCTGCCGAAGCGGGCCAAGGTCCTGATGCGCCGGTTCCTGGTCGAGGCTGACGGCGAACCGGTTGAGCTGGTCTCGTCGTACTTTCCCGCCGGCCTGGTCGAGGGAACTGAGTTGGAGAGCTCCGAGGCTCTGAGTGGCAGCGTGCGTGAGCACATGGAGGCGCGCAAGAAGGTTCGCTTCGACCATGTCACGGAGCGGGTCTCGGCTCGCCTGCCGGGGAGTGGTGAAGCCGAACTGCTGGGCTTGCCGGATGGCGTGCCCGTGCTCAGCGTCCTGGTCATCGCATGCGATGCCTCCGGGCAGGCGCTGCAAGTCTCCGACGTGCTGCTTCCTGCCGATCGGCAGGAACTCGAAGACACCTACCGGCTCAGCTGACGCGCCAGGTGATCCGGCTGCGGCCTTCTGCGCAGCCACCGCTGACTGCTTCAGGAACGCGTTGATGTTCACGAGAACGGGCAGCACCCCCAGCCGCCACCCCATTGGACCCGGTGGTCCGTCATCTATCGCGAGCGAGCCCTCTGTCCCGGATGGCCTTTGGTACGTGGTTCCGTTAACCATGCGGGCACAGGCAGTGCTGGCGTGGCCGTCGCCTGTCACTCACCGGACATGCCGAAGGCCCCCATACAGGGGGCCTTCAACGCGCGGAGGGTCCCCGCCTCCCCTCCGGGAAAGGCGCTCTTGTTCCGCCTGAGGCAGGAGGTGTCAGCTGCAGGACTGGTAGTTGTAACCGGCCTTCCGCCAAGCGAAGTTGCGGTCCTCGAACTGATAGTTACCGTCCGGGTCGCGCTTCAGTTGGAAGTCGTGGATGTAGCCGTCGTACCACAGCCACAGGGTCTGACCGGGCCCAGTACTACCACTCGTTTGATAGAAGTTACGGTTCGCCCAGGCAAAGGTCTCCTTGCCGACCGACCCGTCGATGGCCAGACCGGCCCCGTGGCGTTCGGTTTCGAATTGCTGCCAGGCCCTGGTCGCGTTGTAGGTCTGGGTTCCGAAGACCCCGTCGACGTCCGAAAGAGAGCCGAGGTTCCCGTCTGCCCAGAGGATTTTCTGCCACAGGCACGTGGCGTTGGACGACGCGTGCGTGCCCCTAGACAGGATTCCTTCGTCGCCCCAGTCGTTGGTGTAGGCACCAGTCCCGTACACGTAGGCGAGGCCACTGTAAGTTCCGCTCGCCGCGGCCGGGGTGGTGCTCACGGCAAAGAGGGCGGCGGTCAGCGCCCCCACCGTGCACGCGCCCAGCTTGATGCGCTTTCTGTGCCAACTCATGAAGACTCCCGGATTCAGGCCCCCCGTTGGAGCCACTTTGCGCCATTAGACAGTCCTGAGGCCGAATCAATACGGTAAATTCGCGCCATAGATAGGTCATGTTCGCGCCAAACTTGACTGTGGTGTGTCAGAGTTGGGTCAGCTGGCGCCAGCGCTGTTCCCGCCGCGCTCACGTTCGGCACTCCGGTGAGCAGGAATGCGCATCCACTCGTCGGCCAAGAATCCCGGGAAGCGCCAGCGCCCGCAGGCCGGACTTGCAGTTTCGGTTGCTGAGCGCGGTGCTGTCTGCCCGTGTCGCGCTCCCCCCGTGCTGTTGCCTTCATGGTGCGCTTGAGGGGGTGGGCCGCTCGCTGGCCAAGCTACTTGACAAGTCAACCAGGCATCCCTAGTTCGAACTTGCTAAGTCAACTTGTCGGGTGGCAGGTTGATCGACTCAGAAGGAGAAATCTCTTGCGTGTGATACGCGTTGACGCCTCGTCCGCCACGATCCTGCTCACCGAAGCGCCGTCGCCGAAGGTGCGCGACCGGCAGACCGGTGAGATCGCCAAGGACGCCGTGAGCGGCGAGGCTCTGATGACGGTCGGAGTCGTCTTCATCGACGAAGGTGACTCGTCCCTGATCCAGGTCACCATTCCCGAGAGCGGTGTGACGGACGGACTGACCGTCGGTGCTCCGGTCTCGCTGCCGGGACTCATCGCCCGGCCCTGGGAGAGCGTGTTCAACGGCCAGCAGCGGCACGGCATCGCCTACCGAGCCACCGCCATTGCTCCGGGCGCCTTCCCGGTCGCTCAGGCGGGCTGATCGACGTGACGGACCTGGTGACGTGGGCCGAACTGGGCGGGTCGCTCGCTGCGATAGGCGGCGCGGCCTACGCCCGGCACGCCCACCCGGCGGCGTACTGGTCCGCGGTCGGGCTGCCGGTCTCGATGGCCCGGCTGCTGGCCTCGTACTCCTCGACCATGGACGCCTGCGGCCTGACGGTCGAGCCGTCCCGCTGGCGGGCACTGGCCGTCAAGGCGACCACTCGCCGTGAGGTTCGGCCGGTGCCTCCGCGTCGGGGCATGATCCGGCCCACCACGACCGGGCTGCGGTTCCGGCTTCGGCTGGCTCCGGGGCAGGAACCGGCGGACGTGGCGGCCTCGGCCGAACGGCTGCGGCACGCCTGGGGTGTTCACGCCGTGTACGTCCGGGACGTCAAGCCCGGCGTCGTGGAACTGCGGCTCGTCGGCTTCGACGTGCTGCGGAAGGTGCGGATGCCGCGCCGGGTCGACGCTGGTCCGCTCCGGGTGCCGGTGGCTCTGCGGGAGGACGCGACCGCCTTTGTACGGGACTACCAGGCCGTTCCCCATGAACTCGTGCTCGGCGCCACGCTCTCGGGCAAGTCCATGTACCTGCGGAACCTGCTTACCGGGCTGGCCGCTCAGCCAGTGGTGCTCGTGGGGATCGACTGCAAGCGCGGTGTGGAGCTGGCCCCGTTCGCGCCCCGGCTCTCGGCGCTGGCGACCGACCCCGAGCAGGCGGCCCATCTGCTGCCCGTGCTCGTGAAGGAAATGGAGGACCGATACGACCTGATCAAGGCCCGGCAGGGCATCGCACCCGGCACCCCGGACGAGGAGATCACCTCGGACATCTGGGGCCTGCCGGAGGACGAACGTCCCGCGCCCGTCGTGCTGTTCGTCGACGAGGTGGCCGAACTGTTCCTCGTCGCCACGAGGAAGGAGGAAGAACGGCGGGACGAGATGGTCACCCAGCTCATCCGGCTCGCCCAACTCGGCCGCGCGGCCGGCATCTACCTGGAAGTGTGCGGCCAGCGGTTCGGCGCCGAGCTGGGCAAGGGCGCGACCATGCTCCGGGCCCAGCTCACCGGCCGGGTCTGCCACCGCGTCAACGACGAAGCCTCCGCCAAGATGGCGCTCGGCGACATCGCCCCCGAGGCGGTCTACGCGGCCTGCGCCATCGCCCCCGAACTGCCTGGCCTCGCCGTCGTCGGCGACACGTCCGGCGGCTGGTCCCGCATCCGTACCCCGTACCTGTCCCTCGGCGACGCTGCGGCCACCTGCCGCGAGACGGCAGACCTGGCCCCGGACGTACCGGCGCTCACTCCCTTCCGGCCGTACGTCCCGCCCGTGCCGGTGAAGGCCTCCGAGCCGCTGGCCGCCCCGCACCCGGTCACCGAGTAACCGAACCCGACCCGCTCCACGGTCGGCGCTGCCGCTCAGCGCCACGTCCCTACCCCCGCCATGCCCGAAACCGACCGAAAGGACGTGAAGCCCAATGTCCCATCGCCCCACGATCGACGAGATCGCGGCCTTCCTCGCAGACCTCAAGGCCCTCTGCACCATCGGCGGCAATCCCGCCGAACTGGCCGACCGCAAGGCCGACTTGCTGGAACGCATCTCGGACGCCATGCCCGGCGACCAGGAGGCGGCCGACGTCGCCCATACCGCTCGCGTGGTAGCCAATGAGGCTCGGGAGCGATGAGCGATGCGTACGAGCCTGGTCCGCGCCGACCCCGTACTGATCCAGGCAGCCATCGCCGCCGCGCTCTCCTTCGCCCATCTGCACGACCTCGCTGCGGCGGCCGGGCAGGACGGGTGGAAGGCGTGGGCCTACCCGATCAGCGTTGACCTGCTGCTGGTCGCCGCCTGGCGACGGCTTCGCTCCGGCACACCGAAAGCCGGGGCCTGGTGCTGGTTCCTGGTCGCACTCGCCGCGAGCCTCGGCGCCAACGTCGGCACCGCCGGACTGCTCGACCTGGACGACGTACCGGCCTGGCTGCGCATCCTCGTCGCCGGGTGGCCCGCGGTCGCCTTCCTCGGCGGCACCCTGCTCGCCCACGGAGCACCGGAGCCGACCGAGACTCCGGCGGAGTCCACCGAACCGGCCTCGACGGCCACGGAGCCGGAACCGACTGCCGAAGAAGTCGAGCCGCCCTCGGCAGTCGCCGAACTACCCGCCGCCGAACCGGCCTCGGCTTCGCCCTCACCGTCCCCCGTTTCACCCGCGCTCGTCACTCTCGCCCGCAAGGTCGCCGACGAACACCGCACCCGCACCGGAACCGACATCGACACCTCGACGCTTCGCGCCCGGCTCGGCGTCCCGATGCCGCTCGCCGAAGCCATCGCCACTCAACTCACTTGACCCCCGGAGGGCTTTCCCCCGTGCGCTCGTCCACGCTCCGCGCGCTCAACCGCGCCGCCGAGCTGACCCGACAGAACCGTTTCACCGAAGCCGTGCTCATCGCCGAACCGGTGATCCTCACCGCCGACCTCGACGAGGGCGACGAGATCCGCCGCTGGCTCGTCGCCCACGTCACCGACTTCACCGGCCAGACCACGAAGGAGACGCCCTGATGGCCGCCAACCGCCGCTTCCGCCGAGTCGTCCGCATAGGCCCCGTCCAGGTCGCCACCTACTACGACGGCCGGGGTCGCGAGAAGCACACCGCCGCCTGTACGGCTCCGCGCTGCGGCTTCTCCACGGACTACGACAGCCGCGCCGCCGCCGAGCTGGCCGCGCGTACCCATCGCTGCCCTGCCCGCTGAGGAGAACCAGTGACTGTCTCTCTGCCGCTCGTCTTCGTCCTGGGCGTCATCGCCTGGGCCGCGATCAAGTTCCTTGGCATCCGCCTCTGGGTCGCTGTCGTGATCGCCCTGTTCGGCTTCTGGCTCTCGCACACCTTCCTCGCCCCGGCCATCGAGTCCGGCACCCGCTCCGGGGTCGGTGTCGTCAACGGCACCGGCGACTGAGCCCCGACCGACAAGGAGTCCCGCCGTGTTCCGCCCCAAGCTGCCCGACACCCCGCACGTCCCGAGCATCACCACACACATCCCGCAGGATCACGCCCCGGCACCTTCCGCCGGCCGCCCGGTCACCCCGTACATAGGGGTCGGCGTCGGCGCGGTCGCCGCCGTGGCCATCGCCGCCGTCGTCCTGCGCTCCCTCGTCAACGGCGCCAACAGGCGCTGACCGGCCGCCGGGGCGGCAACAACGCCGCCAAGCATCCCGCCGCCCCGGGGCCGTCCCTCCCAACCGCCGAAACAGCCGAAAGGAACGACCATCATCACCCGGCAGACTCCGCCCCCGCTGGCGGAACTCTCCATGCTGGCCTCTCTCGGCACCATGCCCGAGCTGGCCCGCCAACTCTCCGGCCTGGGTGGCTGCACCAGCCCTGTACGCCTCGACGGCCACCGCACCGAGTACGAGGTCAACCAGACGACCGGTGAGATCGGCCGAGTCCTGCGTCACCTGGACTCCGCCACCCTCCCCGCCGGTCAACTCCTCGTCCGCTGCAACAACCGCCGCGCCACCCGCTGTGCAGCCTGCGCCGAGACATACCGCCGCGACACCTACCACCTGATCACCGCCGGACTGCGCGGCGGCAAGGGCACCCCCGAACAGGTCGCCACGCCCCCGCGCGTCTTCGCCACCTTCACCGCCCCGAGCTTCGGCCCGGTCCACAACCGCCCCTCCAGCGGGCGGCCCTGCCGCTGCGGCACCCGCCACGACGAAACGGACCCCGCCCTGGGCACACCCCTCGACCCGGACACGTACGACTACGAAGCGGCCGTGCTCTGGAACGCACACGCCGGGGCCCTGTGGCGGCGCTTCTCCATCTACCTGCGCCGTGAGGTCGCCAAGCTGGCCGGACTCACTCAGCGCGCTTTCCGCCACCACGCGCGTGTGTCCTTCGCCAAGGTCGCCGAGTACCAGAAGCGGGGCGCCGTCCACTTCCACGCGGTCATCCGCATCGACGGTCCGGCGGGAGGCGACACCGCCCCTCCCGCCTGGGCAACGGCCGAGCTGCTGACCGACGCGATCCGCTCCGCCGCCACCGCCGCTCGCGTCAACGGACCGGAGGTCGACGGCCGCGCTCACACCTTCGCCTTCGGCCGCCAGCTCGACGTCCGGACCATCCGCTCGACCGACTTCGACGGCGGCCAGGAACTGACCGAGCGTGCCGTAGCCGCGTACATCGCCAAGTACGCCACCAAGGGCGCCGAGACCGCGACAGGCACCCTGGACCGGCCGATCCGCTTCCTTGCCGAGCTGGCACAGGCCCGGATCACCGACCATGCCCGCCGCATGATCCGCACCGCCTGGACCCTCGGCGCACGCCCCGAGCTGGCAGACCTCCGCCTGCGGGCCTGGGCCCACATGCTCGGCTTCCGCGGCCACTTCTCCACCAAGTCCCGCCGCTACTCCACCACCCTCGGCGCCCTGCGCGACGCACGCGCCGAATGGCGCCGCGCACAAGCCGCACCACCCACTCCGCAGGACGGCGGAACCACCCTCGTCCTAGCCCACTGGGTCTTCGCCGGAACCGGCCTCAGCGCCGGTGAGCAGTGGCTTGCCGCATCCCTTGAACCCGCCCCCGGAACGGAAGGAGAGCCGACCGCATGAACGACCGCTGTCTGTCCGTCGACCAGGTCGCCGAGCTGCTGGGCACGACCACCCGCTTTCCTCGGCGGCTCATCGAGGAGCGGCGGATCCGGTACGTGAAGGTCGGCCGGTACGTCCGCATCCCGGAGAGCGCGGTTCAGGAGTACATCGCTGCACGCACGGTGGAGCCGCTGCGGCGGCCTCGTGCTCGTTACGGAAGGGCTGCTGCCTGATGGCCAACAGCAAAGGCAGGCGGCGCCGTTTCGGGGCGATCAGGCGGCTTCCCTCCGGCCGCTACCAGGCGCTACCCGGGGCCTGACGGCGTGATGCGCCCGGCTCCCGTCACCTTCGAGACCACGGCGGACGCGGACGACTGGCTTGCTGAAAAGCAGACGGAGATCCGTCGTGGCGAGTGGCGTGACCCGGAGGCCGGGGCCGTGAGCTTCCGTGCCTACGCGGACAAGTGGGTGGAGGAACGGGAGTTGGCGCCACTGTCCCAGGATCTCTACCGCTACCTCCTCGACAAGCACCTGTTTCCCCTCGCCGAGTTGGACTTGGACGAGATCACTGCTCCGCGCGTCCGCGAGTGGCGGGCCGATCGGTTACGCACCACAGGCGCCAAGACGATCACCGCCAAGGCATACCGGCTCCTCAAGGCCATCATGGAGACGGCCGTGGACGACGAGCTGATCACGCGCAACCCGTGCCGGATCAAGGGCGCCGGTAAGGAGAAGGCTGCCGAGCGGCGCATCGCCACCGTCGCCCAGGTCGACGCGCTCGCCAACGCCGTGGGGATGAGGTGGCGGCTCATGGTCTACCTCGGCGCGTACGGTCCGATGCGGCCGGAAGAGCTGGCCGGCCTCCGTCGCCGGGACGTCGACCTCGACAACCTGCGCGTTCGCGTTCGTCTCGCCGAGCCGGAACGGATGAACGGGCGGCGCGTCCAGGGCGACACCAAGTCGGAGGCCGGAACCCGGACTGTGATTTTTCCCGCCTTCCTCCACCGGGAGCTCCGCTGGCACCTGGAGAGCTATGCCGAGCCGGGCCCCGATGGGCTGCTCTTTGTCGGCGAGAAGGGCGCTCCCTTCCGGCGCAGCACCTTCGGGCGGAGGTGGCGGAAGGCGCGGGAGATCGTCGGCATGCCCGAGGGCTTCCGGTTCTACGATCTTCGGCACACCGGGCACACCCTCTCCACGCGCTCCGGCGCCACGCTCAAGGACACGATGGTCCGCGCTGGCCAGTCATCGGAGAAGGCGGCGCTGATCTATCAGCACTCCGACGACGAGCGGCAGCAGGAGGTGGCTGCCGGGCTCGACGCGACCGTACGCAAGGCACGCCAGGAAGCGCAGAGGCGAGCACAGGAAGCTGCGGCCGTGCCAGAAGAAGAGACAGCCGACCCAGGCGATCAACGTTCTGGCACGAATCTGGCACGCGACCGCTGATCACGACGGACAGCAAAAAGGCCCGGGTCTCTGACCTGGGCCTTAGTCGTGGAGCGGGTGACGAGAATCGAACTCGCGCTCTCAGCTTGGGAAGCTGATGTTCTACCATTAAACTACACCCGCGTAAGACGCCGGTCGGAACCGGTGTCGGAACGCTCCGTTACTCTACCTCATGTCGGGCCCCCGGTGCTGAAGCCGTTGGGGTCCGTGTCTGTTCCGGGGGGTGGGCGGGGCTGCGTCCGGCGGGAGTTGGGGCGTACGGTGAGGGTAGGGAAGAGGGCCCGCGCCGGGGCGGAGTGCCGCCTGGAGGGTCGTCCCTTTCATCCCGTAATGTGGCTTTGTCGTCAGGTCATCAACAGCCAGACGCGGCTCTTTGGGGAAGGGACTCTAGGACTTGATGGAACGCACCGTCGTCCGCTGTGCCGATGGGCACGTGTTCAGCGCATCTTCGTTCCCGATGCAGCAGGCCGAGCGACTCGGCCCCGGCCGGTTGATCCGCTGTCCGCGGTGTGCCCGGTTGCGCAGCGTCGTGCCGGTGGAGCTGGAGAAGCGGTAGATAGCGCGGCAGTGAAGGAGTGAGCAGGCGCGTGGGCCGTCCTGATTCTGGGCGGTCCGCGCGCCTTGCGTATTCTCGGGGCGTGCTTCTCTCAGACAAGGGTCTCCGGGCCGGGATCGACGCCGGTCGGGGACGGATCGATCCGTACGAAGAAGGCATGGCGCGGCCGTCGAGTGCCGACGTGCGGCTCGAGGGGATGTTCCGGCGTTCGAGAATCGCCGGTACCGGCATGCCGATCCGTCCATCGAGCCGGCGGATCCGACAGGGCTCGGCGAGACCGAGGGGGACGAGCCGTTCGTTCTCCGTCCCCGGGTCGGCCGCCTCCAGGTCGCACCTCAGCTTCCCTCGGACCAGGGTTTGAGGGCGTGAGCATGTCCCAGACGCGTGAGAACCTCACGTACGAGGCGTTCGGTGTCGCCGTTCGCGAGCTCGCCCAGGCCATCGCCGACGACGGGTACGAGCCCGACGTCATCCTCTCCATCGCCCGTGGGGGTGTCTTCGTCGCGGGTGGGCTCGCCTATGCGCTCGACTGCAAGAACATCCACCTCGTGAACGTGGAGTTCTACACGGGTGTGGGGACCACCCTCGACATGCCCGTCATGCTCGCGCCGGTGCCCAACGCCATCGACTTCTCCGACAAGAAGGTGCTCATCGCGGACGACGTGGCGGACACGGGCAAGACGATCAGGCTCGTCCATGACTTCTGTCTCAAGACCGTCGCCGAGGTGCGGTCCGCCGTCATCTACGAGAAGCCGCAGTCGCTGGTGAAGTGCGAGTACGTCTGGAAGCGGACGGATCAGTGGATCAACTTCCCGTGGAGTGTCCTGCCGGTGGTGCGTAGGGCGGGGGAGCCGGTCACTCCTTCCGAAGAAGCGCTCTGACCTGCAGGGACTCGTGCCGGGTGCGACGGTACGAGGAGCTGAGTGGAAAGTCGTCGACTTTTAGGAGACGACATCTCCTCATCTCCCCGCCGGAACCGGCAGGCATTCGGCACGCCGGTAGCGGTGTTGGTCGTGCTTCCGCTTCACTTTGGGCCATGGAGCTTCAGCGTATGTGTGCGTGGGACGCGAGCCACCACAAGTCCGACAGTGCGTCCGCGCGGGGCGAGTGCGCCTGGGCCGCGCCATGCCCCAACCCCGCAAAGTGGAGTGTCCTCGTCACGGATGCCGGCGGCGACAGCTGGTGGGCTGTGTGCGCGGAGCATGCCGCCACGTCGTCCGTGCTGTGACAGCCGCGGGGCTCCCCGGTGGATTGTCGAGTGGTCCGCGTGGAACTGACGGCCGCGGAAGAGGCGAGCCTGCAGGCCGGGTGACCTGCGGTGCTGCGCATTCTCCGGACGTGTCTCCGGGCGCTATTGGGAGCTCGCCGGCTCCTTACCTCCGGAAGATCTATCCGGGTCCCACGCTCCCTCGGTAGCCGAGCAGAAGGAGTTACGGCCGCGTGCCCTTGTGCAGAGTAGGGCAGAGTAGGCTGGGGCGGCCCACCACAGTACAACACGATGGAATTCCACCCATGCCCCTTCCTGATCACCCGCCTTCAATTGTCCAAGAGGCGAACTGCTATCCCCTTGACGCATATCTTGCATCTGCTCTCACCGGATTGAATTCCAGCGAGCGGGATCAGTTGTTTGAGGTTTCGGATGCGGTCGCTGAGGTCTGCGCCCGCAACGGTGTTCGGCTCTACGAGCCCCGGAAGGTGACGGATCCGGTTCACCACAGCACCGTTCCGGACGTGGAAGTGTTCCGGATGGATCGCCATCGGGTCATCGGGTCCGACCTTCTCATCTATCTTGCCCATCACCCCAGCACCGGCGCGGGACAGGAAATCGTCTTCGCTCAGGAAGCGATCGTCCCCATTGTGGTGGTCGCCCATCTCACAACGAGGCTGAGTCGCATGGTCACCGGTATTCCGGGACCGCTCCATCTCGTGCGGTACGATTCCCTGGCAGAGCTCAAGGAGCAGCTTGACCAGGTGATAGTCGAATTGAAATCCACACTGCTGCAGCGCAAGAAGGTCATACAGGATCTCGAGAGCCATCACGTGGGTACCCGGATCCGCGAGCTTCGCATACAGCGGGGAATGACCCACCAGCAGGTCACGGAATCGACCAGGATCCCGAACGCCTTCAGCGTGGGGCAGCTGAAGGAGTGGGAGCAGAGCAGTGATCGGCTGAACAATCTCAGCCTGACCCTTCTGCGAGAGATCGCGTTCGCCCTGCGAGTCGATGTGAAGGACCTCGTCTGAGAGCCGTGTGACGAGAGCAGTTCAGTGAGCGCCGGATCTCCGACCGCCGGCGTGATGTCGCCTCACGGGCCTCAGACCTTCTCAAGGCAAGGAACGGAAGACTTTTGCAGTACGTTGCATATGCTGAGCGTGAACCGGATTCGCAGTACCGCACGATCCTGAGCGCTGTTCTGGAACATGGCGCCCCGGTGCCCACGCGTCAGGGCCCCCGTGCCCTCACTCTCATGCAGCAGACCATGCAGTTCGATCTTGCGAACGGGTTTCCGGTCATCACGGACCGGAGTGTGGCCAGGTTCTGGCGCAAGCCCATCGGGGAACTGTGCGCCTTCATCAACGGGGCGACCACTCTTGATGAACTGGCTGAATTCGGGTGCGACTGGTGGGACCCGTGGGCGAGTGAAGCGAAGACGTCGCGACGTGGGCTGCCCCCGGGAGATCTGGGCCCCGGATCCTACGGTGGAGCCTTCGCCAGTTTCCCCACCAGCGAGGGCAAGGGATTCGATCAGTTCAAGCACCTTGTCGAGCAGCTGATCGAGCTTCCGGGCGACCGTACACACTTCGTCAGCCCCTGGATTCCTCAGTACCAGATTCGGGGCGAGGGCAAGGTCCCGCAGACCACCATTTCTCCGTGCCATGGATGGGTCCATGTCCGAGTGATCGACGGACGCCTCCATCTGCACATGTTCCAGCGCTCAGGGGACGTTCCGGTGGGCGTTCCTTCCAACATGATCCAATACGCTGCTCTTCTCCTTATGCTGGAGCATCTGTCGGGTATCCCGGCAGCCCGCTATTACCACACCATCTCGGATGCGCATATCTATGAAGACCAGGTGGACAGCGTAAAGCTGATGCTGGACAGGGAACCGCGCCGACTGCCCACGGTAACGCTCAATGAGCAGGGGCTAGGGGTGACCGACATCCATGGATTCCGAGGGGAACACTTCGATCTGTCGGACTACGACCCCCACCCGGCGATCGGCTCCATTCCGGTGGCGACGTGATCAGGTCCTTGATCGTAGCCGCTTCGGAGAACGACGTCATCGGACGTGAGGGGGATCTGCCCTGGCACATCCCCGGGGATCTGCGCCACTTCAAAAGGCTGACCCAGGGGCATGTCGTGGTCCTGGGGCGGCTCACACACGAATCCATCGTCGCGCGCCTGGGAGGACCTCTCCCCGGTCGCACGAGCGTGGTGGTAAGCCGGTCGACCCCCTCGGCGTCATCCGATGTCCATTGGCGGCCTTCGGTTCCCTCTGCCCTGTCGCTGGCTGTGGAGCTGGAGGAATCCGCGGGGAAGAGCGAAGTCTTTGTGATCGGCGGGGCGTCGATCTACACGCAGGCACTCCCCACCATCGACCGGATCTACCTGACTCGTGTGCACGCGCACGTGGAAGGCGACAGCAGAATGCCACCGGAATGGTTGAAGGGTTTCGCGCTCACGTCGGAGCTTGATGGGCCCGCCGGTCACTCGGCATTTGCCCACTCGTTCCTGCAGTTCGAAAGGGAGAAGGCGTGAGCCTGTACTACTTCGGCAATGCTCGCACTGCCGAGCAGGCGGCAGAGATGCGGCGCCTCGACGGCCTGGGGATCTGCCTCTTCTGCCCGGACGTGATCCGTCGGCACGAGAAGCAGAAGATTCTCTGGGAAACCGAGGAGTGGATTGTCACGCCGAATGAGTTCCCGTACGCGGGAGCCCGGCTGCATCTGCTGCTGATCCCGAAGCGGCACGTCACCGATTTTGTCGACCTGTGTGCAGAAGCCCGTGATGACTTCTGGGAAGTCCTGGCATCTGTGAAACGTGAATACGCTTTGGATCACTATGGCCTGGGTGTACGCAACGGGGACTGCAGGTACACAGGCGGGACCATACGGCACCTGCATGTCCATGTGCTGGTCGGCGAAGGCGAGGAGTCCCCAGCCGATGAGTTCACGCCGATCCGGATGAAGCTCAGCTCGTCTCCGCACCGATGACAGGCTCGGGTTCCATGTCGACCCAGATCAGCTCGATGTCTCCCGCGCGGAGGATGGTCTCACCGTCGAGCATCGAGTACGGACCCGCGAAGAAGCACCGCCTGAACCCTGCCTCGACCACGATCCGTGCACAGGAGGGGCAGGGGAACGTGCTCACGTACAGATCCGCACCGGCCAGACTCAGGCCGTCGCGCGCGGCCCGGGCGACCAGGGACGCCTCCGCGTGAATGGCCGTGGAAAGATCCGGCCGTACTCCTCGGCTGAACTCGTTCCTCGGATCGCCGTCGATATAGGGCGCGTACTCGGTCGGGTGGTGATGGTTGTAGGACGCCTTGAGTACCTGGCCGTTTCGCGCCGCCACGGCGCCCACCTGGCGCCACCAGTCCGAGCTGCGCTGTGATTCTCTTCGTGCCTGGTCCAGGAAGGTCCGGTCCAGGACGGCACGCGAAACACTGCCGTCGAAGTGGGCGGGCTTTCCCGCACGACTCCATTCCCGGTCCCAGCGCAGGAATGTGGAGTCGAAGTGGCAGGTGACCTTGGACGGGAAGTCCGGCATACCGGCCAGCGTGTGCATTATTTCTTCGTCGGGCAACACGACGACATCGCCGAAGACGGCGTCCGGGATGTCCGCCGGCTCGATCAACCGCACACGAGGCCCATGGGCGATCATGCGCACGTATTCGACCGCACGTTCCGGGCTCAGCGCCCGGATCTCCTTGGTGAGGCTTCGGAAGACACTCGCGAACCCGCTGCCCAGAATCAGAATCTCATCCGAGTCCGCATGACGGGACAGGAACGCTTCGTACCCGGCGTGCACTACGGGCAGGTACAGAATCGTCTGCTTCAGAGGCATTCCCGGTCCTTCTAGCAGGGCTTGCCCGTGGACTGGCTCTCCGGAACCCCAGCCTCTGGAATGCCGGCCGAGCCCCCTTCGCCCATGTCGCTTATTCCCAGCTGGATTCGCCGTAGCCGTGCCGACGTGCTGACTGTCGCCATGCGCTCCAGCACTTCGACTCGTCCACAGTAGTTCTTCTGGAGCTCAGTGATCTCGTCAGGTTTGTAGGTGTCCGCCGTGGCCACGAGCACATCCGGACGGACGGCTTCGATCAGGCTCCAGCGGGGGTGTTCGGTCTGCTTCAGGGTGACGAGGCCGACCCCCCGCTGGTGGGTGACCATACGGAGGCGTTCCATCTCCGGTACCGCCGGACGATTGCGGCCCTTGCGCAGCCGGATCTTCTCGTCACTGTCGAGGCCGACGATAAGGAAGTCGCCGAACTTCCTTGCCGCTTCGAGATACATCGAGTGGCCTTCGTGGATGATGTCGAACGAGCCACTCGTCAGGACGACCCGCATTCCTAGAACACGGAGCGCCTCCACTATGTCCGTGATGCGCTCGTACTTCTCGACGAAACGCATCTCGAAATTGGACTCGTCCGCGAAGAGACCTTTTCCGAAGAATGGTTCCTCTTGGATCAGGCTACTGGTCCGGTCGCGGCGCTCGAAGCTGCTGGGCATGCTGCTCATGGCCTCACATTCGTGCTCATCAAGATCATTTTGCCTGCCCTCACCCTATAGGCAACCACTCGATGGTAGCCGTTGGCCGGGTGGGGTGGATCGAGACGAGAGTGAACATCCCGCGACGGGCACGCTCACGTCTCGGCGGGGCTCGCGGGGGGCGGCTCCTCGGCGCACTGCTCGATACGGCCGGGCACCCCTCGATACAGCTGGCACCGCTCGATACGGCGGGCGGTCGCTGACGCCGATCAGTGATCTGTGGCACCGTCAAACTCCTTCCGTGGAAGGCGGCTTCCCCGTAGGGTGTCGCGCTTAGGGCTGAGGGGTTGAGGGGAAGACATAAAGATGGTTTCTGAGAACGATCGGCGTGAACTGCGTCCGGGCTGCCTTCTCTCGCAACAGGATCTCCTCAAGGAGCTGGAGACTTCGGAGCGTATCTTCCGGGCGGGGTCATGGAGCGGAGAGAAGCTGCTCGGAGCCGGATACTCTGTTCGGCTCGGCGATGATCTCCTTGTTATCCCCGACCGTCCTGGTGATTCCAGGTACACGGCGATCAGGGGCGACAATGTTGTGCCAGAATTCACACTCGCGCCGGGAGACACCGCTCTCATATCCACGATCGAGAAGTTCTCGTTCGATTTCGATATCACGGCCACCATCGGTGACAAATTCGGCCTTGCGGCCAGGGGGTTGCTCGTCCTCCATGGATCGGCGGTCCACCCCGGCTACGGCCGGGAGCGTGACGAGGAAAGCGGGATCTGGACGCCGAAGCGCGATGAGCGCCTTTACTTCATCGTGGCGAACGTCGGGCCCGACAGCATCACCATGCGGAAGGGCGACACCATCGCGTATCTGCAGTTCTTCGATGTCGAGCGCGTTCAGGAGAAGCCCGTCGTCAATCTGGGTTTCGATCATCTGAGCAGACTCTTCCGAGCGGACCACCACGCGGAAGACGGTGGGCTGTCCTACTTCAGGAACGTCAAGGACCTTCGCTCCGAGGTGGAGAGCGAGCGCCGCCGGATCGACGAGCGGATCTCCGAGACGGAGCGGAAGGTCGAGAACAACCACACGGAGATGGAGCGTCGGATCACCGACACCCAGACCGCCGTGGACAGGCTGAGCAACACCAGCAACATGATCGTCGTCTTCGGGGTCTTCCTGATCGCCGCCACTCTCCTGGGGGTGGTGCTGGTGATGCTGGGAGAGCTGATCGACGAACTCTCGGCCGGTATGGCCGTGTGGAAGCTCGCGGTGATCGGCGGCCTGGGAGTTCTGTACGCGCTGGCGACCGTCACAGGTGTCTGGCTGGTGGCCAGGGCGGCGAACAAGGCCGTACTGGGGAGGACGTCGGGGGACGGCGCCGGTGGTCGGAGCGGCGCCGGACAGTGACACCGAGTGCGGTGCCCGGGGCTGCCGAGAGCGCCGCACGCGCATCAGGACACACGCAGGACACGCGCATGCGGGCACACGCAGGACACGCGCATGCGGGCACACGCAGGACACGGGTATGAGGACACGCGCATGAGGAAGGGGCTCACAGCGGTCTGCTGTGAGCCCCTTCGCACGGCCTGCCGGACGTACTAGAACGTCCCCAGCTTGATGAGCGACAGGATCGCCACCAGCTGGATCGCCGAGGCGCCCAGTGCCTTCGGCCAGGGGAGGTCGTGGGACTTGGAGACCATGAGGGTCAGCAGGGCGCCCGCGGCGACCCAGGTGGCCCAGCCGAGGATCTGGACGAAGGAGGCGTCGCCGCCCGCGAACATGGCGACCACCAGGCGCGGTGCGTCCGTGATGGACATGATCAGCATGGAGAGGCCGGCCGTGGGCTGCCAGGCGCCGTTGCCACCGAGCTGGCGGGCCAGGGTGTGGGTGACCACGCCCAGGATGAAGAAGCTCACGACCATCGCGACCGCCGTCGTCAGGACGATCGGGATCGCGTTGGACAGCGTCGCGTTGATCGCGTCCTCGCGGGCCGTGTCGAAGCCGAAGACGGCGAGCAGGCCGTAGAGGAAGGTGACGATGAGGGCGGGGGCCCACATCGTGTAGTCGCGCATCACGAGGAAGGTGCGACCGGGCGACATCACGATGCCGCGCAGCAGCTCCTTCCAGTGCAGGCGCGGGCCCGCCGGCGGGGCCGAAGCCTGGCCGGCGTGGTAGGTGTCGCCCTGGCTGTACGGTTCGTCGCCGACCGTGAACGCCTGGGTGTGCCCCGGGTTGTTGGCCGCGTACGGGTCGTGTGCCTGGGGGTGGCCATGGCCACCGTCACCGAAGTACTCCGGCTCGCCGTGGTTCCCATGGTTTCCGTGGTTCCCATGGTGCCCGCCGCCCGTCTGCGGCCAGCCCGACTGGCCGCCGGGGCCGCCCTGGCCGCCGTACGGCTGACCGCCGCCGTACTGAGGTTGCTGCGGCGCCTGCGGGTAGCCGTACGACGGGCCGCCCCGGGGGGCCTGCTGTCCCTGTCCGTACGGAGGGTTGTGCGGTCGCGCTTGAGGAGCGCCGTTGTTCCGGCCGCGTCCGATCCTGAATCCAGCCACGTCTTCGAACGTACCTGCTCCCGGAGTGTGACGTACTGGGCATGGGGCAACGGCCCGGCATTGCTGCCGAGCTGTGACATCCCCTAAGGGCCGAATGGGGGCTGACTCAGTGGCTGTTCAGGGTTTGGCCGTAGGAGAGTGCCGTTGACGGGGAGGGGAGGCCCAGACGGGTGGGAGTGAGGGCGTAGGAGCCTTCGGCCGATGTGCCCGGGAGGACCCAGATCCCGCCCGACTTCGCGTTCTCTCCCGGAGCGCCGATCACCGTGTCCGGTTCGCCGTTGTGATCGTAGTCACCGGTCGCCACGGCCGCGCCGAAGGCGTCGCCCGCCTCCGCGAGGCCCGGGATCTTCGGGGTGCCCTGGTTGTACGCCACCGAGGTCGCCTCGCCGAACGGGTCGACCAGTCCGCCGGCGTGGCTCAGCAGCAGCGTGGCCGCGCCCGCGCCCGCCCGGTCGCCGATCGCCTCGCCGGGGGCGCCCGCGATCAGGTCGTCGCGGCCGTCGCCGTTCCAGTCGAGTACGGCGAGGGAGGCGCCGAAGCGGTCGCCGTCCTCGGCACGGCCGTACACGCCGACCGTGTCCTGGTTGAGGGTCTGCCGCCGTGCGCCGAAGCCCGAGGCGGCGCCGTAGTGGACGTGGATGCCGCCGCCCTTCGCGTACTCCTGCGGGCCGCACGGGTCGTCGATGTTCTCGTCTGCGATCTCCCGGCACTCGCCGAGGGCCAGGTCGTCGTACCCGTCGCCGTCGAAGTCGCCGGAGGCGAGCGCGGAGACGCCGGCGTTGTCGGTGTTCCAGATGTTGGCGAGGCCGGACTCCGCGGGGTCCCAGCTCCACAGGCGTACGTGCGACTGGGTGAACGGCTGGTTCATCGTCCAGTAGCCGACCGCCAGGTCCGCCGTGCCGTCGTTGGTGAAGTCGCCGGTGGTCAGGACGGGGGCGCGGCCGCCCATCGGGCCGGTGAAGACGGTGGAGCGGGTGCCGCCCTTCGGCGCCAGGACCACCTTGTCCGTCGCGCCGATCGCCAGGTCGGTCCTGCCGTCGCCCGTCAGGTCGGCCGCGGCCAGGGACTTTCCGTACGCCGCCGACGCCGACGGACCGCCCGCCGCCGTGGTGGCCGTGCCCAGGCCGCCCTTCACGCCCCGCAGTACGGCCACGGTGCCCGCGTTCGTGCCCGAGCCGGTGACGTCCTCGCCGGGGGCGCCGATCACCAGGTCGGCGACGCCGTCGCCGTCCGCGTCGGCCACGGCCACGGCGGCGCCGAAGCGGTCGCCCGACTCCGGGACGCCGGGGACGCCGGTTCTCGCCTGGCTGACGCGGGTGTTGCCATGGGAGCCGAGGCCATCGGGGCCGCCCCACACGACGTTGACGTATCCGGCCTTGGTCCTGCCGTCGACCGTGGCGTCCGGAACGCCGACGGCCAGGTCCGTGTAGCCGTCGGCGTTGAAGTCGCTGGAGGTGGGGGCGGGCGCGGCGGCGGAGGCGAAGGTGGTG
>NZ_VJZE01000729.1 GCF_009377205.1 Streptomyces phyllanthi | reverse complement strand
TTATAAGAGACAGGTGCTGGGGGCGGGCCGTGTCTCCGGGCCGGCCTGGACCGCTGTCGCCGGTTCGGGTTGCAGCACGGAGGAGAGGGCGAGGACCGCGGAGAGGGCGGTGGCCGTGGCGACCCAGTGGATGGGGCGGGCGTGCGTGTGTGCCAAGTCCGGGACGGCGGTCTGCTGCACGAGAGATGTGTCTCCTGTGAGGGCTGGGCCGGTGGGGTGGACCGCATGGTGCCACACGTCACAGTGCGGCGGAACGGCGGGGGGAGGACTTCTGGGGTGTGTTCGCGGAGTCGGGGCGCCCCGTCACCGGGTTTGTGCCGTGATGTCGTCAGTAACTGGCGTCGTGGCGACAGGATCTGACGACATGTTGACGGCATTGGCCGAGTCCGGCGTCGTGCTGACGGAGTCGGGTGTGATGCCGGCGAATCCGCGAGGGGTCAACAGGGTTGGTGCGGTGTCGCGAGTCCGTCATGGCGCTTCCGTATCGCGCGTCTGTCATCGCGGACCGGGTATCGCGCGTCCGTCATCGCGGACCCGGTGTCGCGAGTCCGTCTGCGGACCCGGTGTCGCGTCAACAGAAGAGCGCCGTGGCCGCGTTCCGGGGGATTCCCGGGAACGCGGCCACGGCGCTTGTGCGTTGAACGCGGCACGGGGCCGCCTCAGCGGCCGGCGCCTCCGTCGGCGTTCGGGCCGGCGTAGTCCTCGCCGTAGGCGCCCTTGGCGGGGCGGCGGCGGCGCATGGGCGGCTCGACGCCGTCCGCGAGGCGGCGGGCGGTGAGCAGGAAGCCGGTGTGGCCGATCATCCGGTGGTCGGGGCGAACGGCCAGGCCCTCGATGTGCCAGTTGCGGATCATCGTCTCCCAGGCGGTCGGCTCGTTGAAGCAGCCGATCTCGCGGATGGACTCGACGGTCCGGGCGAGCTGGGTGGTGGTCGCGACGTAGCAGCACAGGATGCCACCGGGGACGAGCGCCTTGGAGACGGCCTCCAGGCACTCCCAGGGGGCGAGCATGTCGAGAATCACGCGGTCGACGTCGGTGTCGCTCAGGTTGTCCTGGAGGTCGCCGACGGTGAGCTGCCAGGCGGGGTGCGGGCCGCCGAAGTAGCGCTCCACGTTCTGCTGGGCGATCTCGGCGAAGTCCGCGCGGCGCTCGTACGAGTGCAGCATGCCCTGGTCGCCGATGGCCCGCAGCAGGAAGCTGCTGAGCGAGCCGGAGCCGACGCCGGCCTCGACGACGCGGGCACCGGGGAAGATGTCGGCGAAGGCGAGGATCTGCCCCGCGTCCTTGGGGTAGACCACGGCGGCGCCGCGGGGCATGGACAGGACGTAGTCGGGGAGCAGGGGGCGCAGCGCCAGGTAGGCGACGTTCCCCGTGGTGCGGACAACACTGCCCTCGGGCGCACCGATCAGCTCGTCGTGCGGGAAGGAACCCTTGTGGGTGTGGAAGTTCTTCCCCGCTTCGAGCGTGAACGTGTAGTGGCGTCCCTTGGGGTCGGTCAGCTGTACCTGGTCCCCGACCTTGAAGGGCCCGCGACGGCGGGCGGCACCGGTCGGTTCGGACATGTGACCAGCCTACCGGTCCGGGAGGGGCCTGCAGACCACCGCTCCGGGAGGGCGGAGCTCAGTTCGGCCGTGCCATCGCCTTGACGAACGCGCGCTCCACGTCGGCCGCCGAGAGCACGCCGAAGATCTCACCGGACTCCTCGACGACCAGGTACTCGGTGGCGGGGGTGGCGCGCAGGGCGTCGAGGAGGTCTTCGCCGGCGAGTTCGGCGGAGACGCGCATGCCGTCGCTGAGTTCCTGGGCGAGGCCGCTGACGGCGACCCAGGGGCGGCGGTGCTCGGGTACGCCGACGATCGCGGCTTCGCGGACCAGCGACAGGGGCTCGCCGTCGGCGTCGACGACGACCAGGGCGCGGGCCCCTGCGGCGTTGGCGCGGCGGAGTGCCTCGGAGAGCGGGGTGTCGGTCTGCACGGGGACCGCGCGGCGGGTGAGGCTGCGGGCACGCAGTTCGGGCAGGTGCTCGCGGAGCCGGGCCATGCGGAGGCTGTTGCCCGCGCCGGTCCAGATGATCGCGGCGAGGATCGCGGCGAGCAGGGCGTCGGTGACGGTGTTCATGCCGCCGAAGTCCTCGGTGCCCGCGCCGAGGAGTTCGGAGTGGGTGAGCAGTGGGAGCCCGATCAGGACCGAGACGGCGAGGGCGCGGCCGACCCAGGCGGCGGCGACGGTGCCGGCCATGGGTTTGCCGGTGATCTTCCAGACGACGGCGCGGAGCATGCGACCGCCGTCGAGGGGCAGGCCGGGCAGCAGGTTGAAGGCGGCCACGATCACGTTGGAGATCATCAGCCCGGCCAGCAGGACGCCCGGGACGGTGCCCGGCTCGACGCCTTGGAGCGCGAGGTAGAAGACAGCGGCGAGAACCAGCGAGAGCAGGGGTCCGACGAACGCCAGCACGAACTCGCGGCCCGGTGTCTCGGACTCCTTCTCGATCTCCGAGACACCGCCGAAGAACTGGAGCTGGATCTTGCGCACCGGCAGCTTGAAGCGCAGGGCGGCGATGGTGTGGGCGAGTTCGTGGACGAGTACGGAGGCGTAGAAGGCCACCGCGAAGAACAGCGACACGAGGTAGCGGGCCACGCCGAGTTCGGGCAGGACCCGGTCGAGCTGCCCGCCGAACACCCAGGTGATCAGCGCGGCCACGAGGAACCAGCTGGGCGCGACGTACACGGGCACGCCGAAGGGCCGCCCCATGAGGATCCCGCCACCGGGTTCCTTGGGCCGCCGCGGCGGCTTACCCCCGGAGGAGACCTCAGCGGTCCGCTCCGGGTCATCGCGGTCACCACCCGTCCCTGACGGCTCCTGACCGTTCCGGCGCATCCGGGACGCGGGGGCGGGTGAAGGGCTGGTACGGGC
>NZ_VJZE01000728.1 GCF_009377205.1 Streptomyces phyllanthi | reverse complement strand
GCCCACCCCCCCGCGCTCGCACAACGTCACGTCGACCACGGACAGCAAAGCGCCCGGCGTACGCGCGGATCAAACAACCATCGCGCCCGCAGCGCACAACCAGAGGTTGTGTCCGCAGGAAAACCTCGTGCCCGTACGATGCGGCAGCGTGGATCTCGATACCGTGCGCACCTTCGTCGCGATCGCGGACACGGGCCAGTTCCAGCACGCCGCCGCGCATCTGGCGATCACCCAGCAGGCCGTCTCCAAACGCGTCGCCGCGCTGGAGAAGGACCTCGGGGTACGGCTGTTCACGCGCACCGCGCGCGGAGCCCGTCTCACCGTCGACGGACAGGCGTTCCTGCCCCATGCCCGCGCCCTGCTCCAGGCCGCGGAACGGGCAGCCGCCTCCGTACGGCCCGGTCGGCGCGCGCTGCGCGTCGACGTGATCGGCCGACGGCTCGCTCCGGCGGATCTGCTGCGCGACTTCCGTGGCGCGCACCCCGGGACCGAACTCGACGTCGTGACCCTCTTCGATGCCGACGCGGCCATCTTTGCCGTCCGGTCCGGCACGATCGACGCGTCCTTCCGCGCCGTCACCCTGCCCGCGCGGCAGCTCCCCGAGGGCATCGAGACCGTCCGGGTCCACGACGAGCCCCTCCACCTCCTCACCGGCCCGGCCCACGCCCTGGCCACCGCCCGCACGGTCACGCCCGCGGAGCTCGCAGGGCACCGGATCTGGATGCCCGGGAACGTGGCCGGTACGGAGTGGGCGACCTACTACGACGACCTCGCCGCCGCGTTCGGGTTCACCATCGAGGTGACCGGCCCCGACTTCGGAACCGAGCCGCTCCTCGACACGATCGCCGACTCCCCGATGCTGGCGACCTTCGTCGGCGAACGGACCCGCGCCCACTGGCCCGCGCACCACGACCTGCGCCGCATCCCGGTGCAGGACCCGACACCGGTCTACCCGCACTCGCTGATCTGGCATCACGACAACCCGCACCCCGCGCTCACCGCGCTCCGCACCCACCTCGCCACCGCCGGGCTCCCCCGGCCCGCCGAGCCCACCTGGGCACCCGAATGGGCTGTCAGCCCGCCTGGATCACCTGTGTCACCCCGTTGATGATCTGCTGCACGGCGATCGCGGAGAGCATCATGCCCGCGAGCCGCGTCACCAGCACCACGCCGCCGTCCTTGATGACGCGGATGATCAGCAACGAGTACCTCATCGTGAGCCACAGCACGACATGGATCGCGACGATCGCGGCCCACAGGGACACCTGGGTCGCCGTGCTGTCCGCCCGCTGAACGGCCAGGATCACCGACACGATCGCACCCGGCCCGGCGAGGAGCGGCAAGCCCAGCGGAACGAGGGCGACGTTCACGTCCTTCGTCTGCTTCGGCTCGTCGGTCTTCCCGGTCAGCAGGTCCAGCGCGATCAGCAGGAGCAGCAGCCCACCGGCGATCATCAGCGCCGGCACGGAGACATGCAGGTAGTTCAGGATCTGGTGGCCGAGAAGCCCGAAGACCGTGATCACCCCGCCGGCCACGCAGACGGCCTGGAACGCCATCCGCTTCTGCGTCCTGGCCGGACGGCCGGCGGTGAGCGCGAGGAATATCGGGGTGATCCCCGGCGGATCCATGATCACGAAGAGGGTGAGGAAGAGGGAACCGAAGGCGGCGACATCGAACACAGTGGTGCCTCGAGGAGGTGAGGTGGGGAACGGACGAGGTACCGGCCGCGAGGCAGGACCGCAGGCGGGTGACCACAGCACCAGAACGGGAGCTGGAGCTGGAGCTGGAGCTGGAACAGCTCAGCGGGACGGACGGGCGCTCGTCAACAGGTCGAGTTCAGACGGGATCAGGCTGGGCGCCTGCGGATGGGCCAGGCTCACACGCGGACCGGCCGAGTCCCTACGGCATGCGGCGAACGCATACGGAACCCGGCGAACCCGTACGGAACCCGTACGAAACTTGGCGAACCCGTAACGGGCTCAGGCGTGCCCGGGCGCCGTGGCCCCGCCCGTCCCCGGTACGGGAAACGCCCCGGTGGCCCGTCGCGTGATCTCCCCGTACACCTCGGGATCCGTCGTGTACTCCCCGAGCACGCAGGTCTTGCGGCTGCCGTGGTAGTCCGAGGAGCCCGTGGTGAGCAGCCCCAGCTCCTTCGCGAGCCCTCGCAGCCGCTCCCTGGTCTCCGGCTCGTGGTCCATGTGGTCGACCTCGATACCGTCGAGACCGGCGGCGGCCATTTCCGCGATCGCGGCCTCGGGCACGGTCCGGCCCCGCTTGGCGGCGCCCGGGTGAGCGAAGACGGCGACGCCGCCCGCGCCCTTGATCAGCCGGATGGCCTCGAAGGGGTCGGTCTCGTGCTTCTCGACGAAGGCCCGGCCCCCGTCGGCCAGCCAGTCGGCGGTGAAGGCGTCACCGACGGTCGGTACGACACCGAGTTCGACGAGGGCGGTGGCGACGTGCGGGCGCCCCACAGAGCCGTCCCCGGCGATCCGCGCGACCTGCTCCCAGGTCACGGGCACACCCAGCTTGTTGAGCTTGGCGATCATGCCCCGGGCCCGCGGCACCCGGTCGTCCCGGACTAGCTCGCGCTCGGCGAGCAGATCGGGCTCCTCGGGATCGAAGAGGTACGCCAGCATGTGCATGCTCACACCGTCGATACGGCAGGAGAGCTCGGCACCGGTGACCAGCGTGAGTCCCTCGGGCAGCGCGGCGATCGCCTCGGCATACCCGCGGGTGGTGTCGTGGTCGGTCAGCGCGACGACGTCCAGCCCGGCGGCGGCCGCGTTCCGCACCAGCTCGCCCGGGGTGTCCGTACCGTCGGAAGCCGTGGAGTGACAGTGCAGATCGATACGCACGACACGGGCTCCAGGACTGACGGACCGAAAGGGACCGCCCCAGCATAACCGCCCCTCACC
>NZ_VJZE01000727.1 GCF_009377205.1 Streptomyces phyllanthi | reverse complement strand
ACTTCGTCCCGGTCCAGTCCCCGGTCGTGAACGACCACGAGCGCACGATCGCCTGCCTGGAGGACCTCGCCGCCTCCCGCACCGAGCTGTCCGACGTCCGCCCGGGCCCGCTGGGCACCCTCGACGTGTACGTCTTCGCCGACGGTACGACCCTGTGCATGACCCCGGGCCACCGCGAGACCGCCGAGCGCCTGGCCACGGCCCTGCGCTCCGGCCAGACCCCGGTCCTGCTGGGGGGCTCCGGCGTCTCGGGCGCGTACACGCTGACGTTCGAGTGCGGCGAGGAGAACGTCTACATCCTGGCCGACAGGGTCATAGCGTCGCTGTAGAGCGCTTCCGCAACCGGCCGGTCACACACCGGCTCGCTTCTGGGCCTCCTCCACCAGCCGCACCGCCTCCGCCAGCTCGTCCTCGCTCCTGAGGACGATCGCAAGATCGTTCCCGGCGACCATGATCTGGTCCGCCGCAGCGAACATCCCCGCGTCCGGCATCTCCCGCGGCTCGGATTCCGGGTCCTCCAACCGCTGGGCACGCAGTGCCAACTCCCTGGCCAGAGCCAGTGCCTCGGCCGCCGCGCCCCGCTGCAACCGGCTCTGGGGAGCAGCTCTCAGACGATCAGCGAAGTGATCCACCGCATGGGTCAGAGGCGTCGTATCAAGCACATCGCGAGACTACGCGTCTCAGCCGGAGTGTTGCCAATACGCCGCCGCTCAGGCACGGTGACCTGAAGGACCGGCTTACATTCCACGCGTCCGGAGGCGCCGATGTCCCAAGTCTTCTCCGAGGAGACCCATCGCAATCTGCTCGCCCGAATCCCCCACTGCACCGGTCGTGAAGTCTCCGACTGGCTTCGCGCTGTCGAGGATGGCCCCGCTCTCTTCAACTTCGAGGAGAAGGTCAGCTGGCTCCGGCACGAGCACAACCTCGCGTACGGCCACGCCAAGGCGATCATCCACGAGTACGACCTGAGGAGGGCCGCGCGCAAACTGCTCTGAGCGCGCACCACCGCACGCCCAGCATCGGACACGAGGAAGGCCCCGGAAGCGGATGCTTCCGGGGCCCTTCACTGTGCCGGGAGACCGCACCGGGCGATCGACGCGCCTCGGCCGGTCAGTCGGCCGATCAGTCGTCGCCGCTGAAGATGGCCACCAGGCGCAGCATCTCCACGTAGATCCACACGAGGGTCATGGTCAGGCCGAACGCGGCCAGCCAGGCCTCCTCACGCGGGGCGCCGTAGGAGATGCCGTCCTCGATCTGCTTGAAGTCGAGCGTCAGGAAGAAGGCACCGAGCAGGATCGCGAAGATACCGACGATCGCGCCGAGCGGACCCATGCTGCGCAGACCGCCGTCCGGGGCGACCCCGAAGACGACCAGCAGCAGGTTGACCGCCATGACCAGCACGAACGCGATGGCGATGGTCATGCCGATGCGCGCGTACCGCGCGGTCACGCGGATCCAGCCCGCCTTGTAGACGAGCAGCGTGGCACCGCTGACCGCCATGGTGCCGAGCACCGCCTGGAAGGGCGCGCCCGACCAGGCCGAGTTGAACATCTCGCTGATCACGCCGAGGAAGACGCCCTCGAAGGCGGCGTACGACAGGATCAGCGCGGGCACGGCCTTGCGCTTGAAGCTCTGCACGAGCGCCAGGACCATCGCGATGAGCGCGGCGCCGATGGCCAGACCCCAGCTGGCGGGCGACACCGGCAGGAGCGCCCACGCCAGGATGGCGCCGACGACGACCGTGCCGAGCGTCATGGCCGAGCGGACGACGACGTCGTCCATCGTCATACGGCCGGTCGAGACCGGGGCCTGCGGCGGAGCGCCGTGCTGCGGGGCCTGCTGGGCGTAGGGGTTCGCCGCGTACGGGTTGGCGCCCTGCTGGGCGTACGGGTTGCCTTGCGCGTACGGGTTGCCCTGGGTGCCGACAGCTGCTCCCCCGGCCTGCGGCGCGGTGTTGAAGCCCGCGTAGCCGTTGTCGCGGCTGAACCCCCGTCGCGAGAAGACCGGGTTGCTGCTCCTCATTTCACTCCTCCATGGCCACCCTGCGCGGCCTTGGCCTCAAGAGTAATAGGTAGGCAAAGGATTGACCCTAGTGCTTGGGGAGGATCTTTCCCTCACCGTGACTCGGAACACGCTACGCGTCTCCGTGATTCCCCACATGGGCCCACCTCATCCATGACCAACCCGGTACATCCCCGGAACCAACCGGAGATCAACGGGTCCCCACCGGCCCCGCACGCACACCCACACACCGGCGGACGACCGCGACGAGCGTCCGCTCGGGTGAACCGCCGGGCCGTGCCCCGGTTCCTCTCCACCCGCCGCGCCCGGCATCGCGGCGACCGGGCTGTTGCTCACCGACCCGACCGACAGGGAACGGAGGTTGCCCGACGCGTTCGAGGAGCCGCGCCTTCCGGCGTACACCGCGCGGTGCGCCCGGATCGGCCCGCGGCCGGCCGCGCGGCGAGCCCAAGGGCGAGTGGGTCACACCGCGCCTTCTCCGGCTCGTTGGGCGACGAGGGCGGGTCGACCGCCCCGGGGAGCCGTGGTGATTTTTGTGCGGTGTTTGTCGGTGGTGCCCGGAACCGGACTTGAACCGGTACGCCCGCGAGGGGCAGCGAGGTTTAAGCTCGCCGTGTCTGCATTCCACCATCCGGGCAGGCCATGGGCTCCGCATCGAGGTTCCGAGCCTATCGGGAGCCTTCCCCCGAACAGCGGAAGGGCGGACCGATGTTGTCTTATTTTATTGACGTCTGAGGGTGCATCAGCACTCGGTACGCGCCATCCGCACTTGCCAATAGCCTTTCGGACGGCGCGGGCCCCTGTATGCGGAATGACGGAATTTCACCGCCCGAACGAGGCGCCTTCACAACACCTGACGCGAGGACGCGGTGACTCGTGTAGCCAACCCCACAGTCGAACAT
>NZ_VJZE01000726.1 GCF_009377205.1 Streptomyces phyllanthi | reverse complement strand
GCCGTCCGAGGGGGCGCGGTCAGTCGTGGGCGCGCCCGCGGGGGTTGATCACGAGGTGTCCTTCGGTTGGTATTCCGTCGTACGCGACTGCCGTACGCAACCGCCCTGCGTGGGCTGTCGTACGTACGGGAGACGCGGCACACGACGACCGATAACAAAAACTTCGCCGGCGAGAGCCGGCGGGGGCTTCCGCGGAAGGACACCGAGGATGACCGGGACCGGGACCCTCACCAACTGGGCGGGCAACATCACCTACACGGCCAAGGAGCTGCACCGGCCGCACTCCGTCGAGGGGGTGCGGGCTCTCGTCGCGGGCAGCGGGAAGGTGCGGGTCCTGGGCAGCGGGCACTCGTTCAACGAGATCGCCGAGCCGGGGAGCGAGGGCGTGCTGCTCTCGCTGGCCGCGCTGCCGACGGCGGTCGAGGTGGACACGGCGGCCCGTACGGTACGGGTCGGGGGCGGTGTCCGGTACGCGGAACTCGCGGCCACGGTGCACCGGCACGGCCTGGCCCTGCCCAACATGGCCTCGCTGCCCCATATCTCGGTGGCGGGCTCGGTGGCGACCGGCACCCATGGGTCGGGCGACGCCAACGGCCCGCTGGCCTCGGCCGTGCGTGAGGTCGAGCTGGTCACGGCGGACGGGGAGACCGCCGTCATCGGCCGGGACGACCTGCGTTTCGCCGGCGCCGTCACGTCCCTGGGCGCCCTCGGTGTCGTCACGGCGCTCACCCTTGATCTGGAGCCCGGTTTCGAGGTCGAGCAGTACGTGCACGTAGGCCTTCCGCTCGCCGGGCTCGACCACGCGGCCGTGGCGGCGACGGCGTACAGCGTGAGTCTGTTCACCGACTGGCGGGAGCCGCGCTTCAACCACGTGTGGATCAAGCGGCGCACCGACCAGCCGCTGCCGCACTTCCCGTGGGCCCCGCCCGCGGCCGAGGCGGTGCACCCCGTGCCGGGGATGCCCGCGGAGAACTGCACACAACAGTTCGGAGTGCCGGGGCCGTGGCACGAGCGACTGCCGCACTTCCGGGCCGAGTTCACGCCGAGCAGCGGCGCCGAGCTCCAGTCCGAGTACCTGCTGCCCCGCCCGCACGCCCTGGAGGCGCTCCACGCGCTGGACGGGATACGGGACGTGATCGCGCCCGTGCTGCAGATCTGCGAAGTCCGCACCGTGGCCGCCGACGAGCAGTGGCTCAGCCCGTCCTACGGGAGGGACACGGTCGCCCTGCACTTCACCTGGATCGACGACGCCCCGGCCGTGCTGCCCGTGGTGAGCCGGGTCGAGGCGGCGCTGGACCCATTCGGACCGCGACCGCACTGGGGCAAGGTCTTCACCGCTGCGTCGGCGGTGCTGCGCGAACGGTACCCGCGGCTGGGCGAGTTCCGGGTGCTGGCCGACTCGCTGGACCCGACGGGGAAGTTCCGCAACGCGTTCGTACGGGACGTTCTGGGAGGCTGATCCGGGGACGCACACTTCGGGCCGTATACCCTGACGTGCCGCCCGTCTCCGGCCGGACTTTGTAAACCCCATTTCCTAACCCCTTGTCGAAAGCACCGGCACGTCATAGCCTTGCGCCGCGCCGGAGCCGAACGGTCTGGCCATGGGCCGAAGAGATCGAGGGAGATCGTGTCGGTGATGAAGCGCACGTCACGCGACATCCGCACCGCGAACCGCTATGAGGTGCTGCGCGAGATCATCGCCGAGTCGCCCACCTCCCGTCAGGAGCTGGCCGCCGCCACCGGACTGAGCCTCGCCACGGTCGCCACACTCGTCGGTGAGCTGCTCGACCTGCGCATGATCACGGAGGTCGGGTTCGAGGACTCGGCGGGCGGGCGCCCGCGGGGCCTCGTGGCCGTCAACGCGTCGGGGGGCGCGTTGATCGGTGTGGACATCGCGGAGACCTACGTCCGTGTCGAGCTCTTCGACCTCGGGCTGAACGTGCTCGCGCGGGCCGACGAGGACATGCGCCCGGGCGAGAGCCTCCCGGAGCAGGTCGTCGGCCATGTCGCGGCTGCCGTCGGCTCGGTGGTCGCCCAGGCGGGCGTCGAGGGCGCCCGGGTGCTGGGCGTCGGTGTGAGCGTGCCGGGACAGGTCGACCGCGACACCGGCATCGCGGAGTACGCGCCGAACTGGGACTGGCACGACGTGCCGCTGCTCGATCTGCTCTCCGAGCACATCGCCTACCCGCTGTACCTGGACAATCCGCTGCGCGCCTGCGCGGTCGCCGAGCTGTGGTTCGGCGCGGCGCGCGGGCACGGGGACGCCGTGGTCGTCAATCTCGGCACCGGAGTCGGTGCCGGGCTGGTCCTCGGCGGCGGACTGCACCGGGGTGTCAGCAACAGCGCCGGCGAGTGGGGGCACACCACCCTCGTGCTCGACGGACGGCTGTGCCATTGCGGCAACCACGGGTGCGTGGAGACCTACGTCGGGGCGCCCGGGATCATGCTGAACCTCAGGGAGCTGAGTCCGAAGAGCACCCTGCTCCATCCCGAGGACCAGACGGCCACCATCAACGCGCTCGCCCGCGGGGTCGCCGACCGGGAACCCGTGGCCCTCAAGGTCGTCCGCGACACGGCCCGTTACCTCGGCGCCGGTATCGCGGACCTCGTCAACCTCCTCAATCCCCAGGTCGTCGTGCTCAGCAGCTGGGTCGCGGCCACGCTCGGCGAGCCGCTGCTGAACGAGGTGCGCGAGGCCGTGTCCCGGCACTCGCTGCGGCGGCCGTTCACGGCCACCGAGATCGTCCTGTCCCCCATCCCCACGGACCCCGTGTGCCTGGGCGCCGCGACCTTCGCCCTGGAGGGCGCGCTCTCCTCCATCAGCCAGCGGTCCGGCCGGCGCGTGGCGGGCGGGCGGACCCGTACCGCGCCGTCCGCGTGAGACGGCGCGGAGCCGAACGAGAACGGAAGGGGTGTTCATGCACCAGCCCCACC
>NZ_VJZE01000725.1 GCF_009377205.1 Streptomyces phyllanthi | reverse complement strand
CCGCGCCCCCGCCCCACCGCTCGGCGCCCCGCACGCCCGGCACCGGCGCACCCCTGTACCGGCTCGTGGACTTCGCCGAGCACGTGGATCCGGCGGCCCGGGCGGGCCTGGAAGCCGCACTCGAGGCGAGCGGCCTGCTCGACGCCTGGGTGTGCGCCGACGGCACCGTTCTGGACCCGGCCACGCGGGACACCCTCCTCGTCCCCGGCCCACCACCCGCCGGCCCCACGCCGGTCGCCCCCACGCTCGCCGACGTGCTGCGCCCGGTCGCGGCGCCCGACAGCGGGGTGCCGACCGAGCGGGTCGAAAGCGTGCTGCTCGCGGTGGCCCTCGGCTCCGAGAGCGCCATGGCCACGGCGGAGGACTCCGTGATCGGCACCGACGGCTCCTGGAAGCTCGGCGTGGCCCGCGGCCGCCACACCAAGCAGACCGCCGAGTACGTCGGCGCGGAGGTGCGCGCCGAGACCCGCCGCCGCGCCCTGGCCGAGCTCGACCGGCGACTCGTCGACGCGGAGACGCGGCTGGCCGAGCAGCAGAGCGGTCTGCGGATCCTGACGGAGCACCGCACCCAGGTGGCCGACACCCTGAGCCGCCCTCCCGCGGCGCGCCGGCTGACCGACGCGTGGGCCCGTACGGCCGAGGCCGAGCGCACCGCGCAGGTGCTGGACGGCAGGGCGTCCGCGGCCGCCCGGGAGGCGGAGCAGGCACGGGCCCTCGCGGTGGCCGCCCGGCGCGAGTCCGAGGCGGCCGCGAGCGCGCACGACCTCCCGGCCGACCCGGTCGCGCTCGACTCCGTACGTCTCGCCCTCGACCGCCTCGGTACGGGTACGGAACGCCTCCGGCGGCGGCTGCGCGCGGTCGTCTCCTCCGCCGAGGCACATCGCCAGGGCCGTGAGGGCTACGAGCGCGCTCTGACGTCCCGCCGCGAAGCGGAGTCCGACTACGCCGAGCCGCTCGCCCGCCTGGAGACCGCCCGCCGCATGGTGGGGGCCCTGGAGGAGGCCCTGGGGGCGTCGGAGCAGGAGATCCTCGCCCGCGAGGACGAGGTGAAGCGCCGCCTGGAGGCGATCAGGCGCCAACTCCCGGGAATGACGGGTGACTTGAGTGCCGCACACGACGAACGCGTACGCGCGGAGGAGGACGAGAGGGTACGGCGCGAGGCGCTGGCCGGGCAGGAGGGCGAGGCGGTCGCGAGCGGCAGGCGACTGCGTACGGCGCTGTCCCTGCCGGGCGTGAGCAGGGGAGCGGGCCTCGACGCACCGGCGGAGAGCGAGGCACGCGAGGGGAACGAAGCGGACAGCGAGGCCGATGTACGCGACCGCGCGAAGGCCCTGCGCCGACTGGTCGACGCCGTACGGGGCAGGCTGGGCGCGGAGCGACGCGACATCTCGGACACCACCCTCCTCAACCGTCACACGGAGCTGCGCGACCAGCTCTCCGGTGGCTATGACGCCACGCTGGAGGAACACGACGGCATCAAGGTCTGCCGCCTCGTCGACGACCACGGCCCGCACGACATCGCCGCGGTGGGCGAGCGCATCGCCGCCCAGGCCGCCGAGGCGCGCGAACGGCTGACGGAACGCGAGCGCGAGGTGTTCCAGCGCTTCCTGACGGGGGAGCTGGGCGACCATCTGTCCTCCCAGGTCCTGGCCGCGGAAGCCCTGGTGGCCGCCCTGAACGGCACCCTGTCCACGGTCCGCACCTCACACGGCCTGGGCGTGGTCCTCGACTGGAAGCTCACCGACGGAGTGGAGGCCGACGTCAAGGCGGCCGTAGACCTGCTGCGCAGCCCCTCGGGCCTGCGCACCCGGGAACAGTCCGAGCAGCTCCGCGACGTCCTCCAGCGCCGTATCGAGGACGCCCGCCGCGCAGACCCGGGCGCGGGCTACGCGGCCCACCTGCGCACGGCCCTCGACTACCGCGACTGGTTCACCTTCACCCCGTGGGTCGTGAGCGACGCCACCCCCGGCAGCCGCCGCAAACTCTCCGGCCGCACGGGCCTCAGTCAGGGCGAGCAGCGCGTCCTCTCCTATCTGGTCCTGTTCGCCGCCGCGGCCGCCCACTTCACGAGCCTCGCGGAAACGGCCCCGCACGCACCCCGGCTGATCCTGCTGGACGACGCCTTCGCCAAGGTCGACGAGCCCACCCACGCCCGCCTCGGCCGCATCCTGGTCGATCTGGACCTGGACTTCGTCCTCACCAGCGAACGCCTGATCGGCAACTGGCCCGACGTACCGTCGCTCCACATCTACGAGTGTCTGCGCGACCCGCACGTGCGAGGCGTGGCGACGCTGCACTACACGTGGAACGGACGGCAGAGGCGCCTGATGCCGGTATGACGGAACCAGACGCCGGAAGGCTCGACGCCGGGAGGGCGGAACCAGACGCCGGGAGGCTCGACGCCGGGAGGGCGGAAAAGGAGGAGGAACCCGACGCCGAAGCCCTGAGGTTCCTCACCCGCCCCGGTCTCACCCGTCTCTGGACGGCCGTACGGGCACGCCTGGAACGCAACGGCCTGCGGCCGACCGGCACGGTCAGGCTCCAGAACCTGGACGCGCGGGAGCGCGAGGCACTGTCCCTGCTCCTCGCGCGACCACTCACCGCCGCCACCGCCACGATTCGCCTCCCGGACCTGGACACCCGTCTGCGCGCCAGCGCGGTCGGCCGGGGCCTGGCCGCGACCCTGGCGGAGCTGGGCCCGCCCCTGACCGACCGCCGAGCGGCCCGCGACGCGGCGGCGGCCGAACGCGCCCGCCTGTGGTCCACGGCGGAAGCGGCCCTGGCCGCCACGCCGCTCGCCGGCCGGCCCTGGGCCCGCCCATGGCTGGAGGAGATACGCCGAAGCGGCACCCTCACCCGCCAGCCGCCCCACACGGCGCTCACGACGGCCACCCAGGCCATCCAGACCCTCGCGGCCCTCTTCCCCGGCACGGGGCCCGACCCGGCCC
>NZ_VJZE01000724.1 GCF_009377205.1 Streptomyces phyllanthi | reverse complement strand
CCCCCCCTTCCGCCACAGCACTCACAGAACAGGAAGCACACTCCATGTCGCTCGACGTCTCCCCGCAGTTGCTCGCCGAAGCCGAGAACGGCGAGGTGCGGGAAGCGGACTTCGTGGAAACGGTCCGTACGTCCCTGCCGTACGCCTACGACCTGATCTCCCGGCTGGTGACCGAACTGGGCGCCGGCACCGCGGAGTTCGCCGACAACCAGACCCCGCCGCCGTCCGAGAAGGAGCGCGGTCAGCTGCTGCGGGCGCTGTCCAGCGACGCGATCAGGGGCAGCCTGGAGCGCCACTTCGGCGTCGCCCTGGCCTTCCAGAACTGCCACCGGGTCGCGGTCTTCCCGCAGGAGGCGCGCGGCGGCGAGACTTACGCCCGGTTCACGTCTCTGCGCTCCCAGATCCTCAACCAGTCACCGGAGTTCCGCGACTGCTGAGCGGGGCGGTGCGACGAGGCCGGTGCGACGAGGCGGGCGATGTCCGCCCCGGAGTACCGGCTCTCTCATACCGGCCAGTACTCCCACCTGCGATAGCGGCCAGTACCCATACCTGGGAATACCTGCTGGCACCCCTTGTCGGGCGACATCTGTACGCCGGACACGTATCCGTGCAATTGTCCCCACGCACGCCCCGAAAAAAACACAGCTGCGAACGCCGTACCCGGTCACAAGAGTGCCGGACGACGATCACACCAGGTGAATAATGGGGTCATCGGGCGTCTCAGAGCAGAGAGGGTCGCCGTGGGGACCGACAGGGACAGTGATGTCACCCGGCAGCGGTTCGACGTGGCCGATGCCGCGCCGCTGCTGCTCGACGCGTGGGGGACGGTGACGAGCTGGACCAGGGACGCCGAACGCCTCCTCGGCTATCCGGCGACGGAGGTACTGGGCCGGGGCATCGCCGAGCTCCTGGTCCCCGAGGACGCGGCCCGGCTCGCGCCCCTGGCCGAGACCTACCGGGACAAGGGCGGCTGGTGCGGGGTCCTGACCGCCCGCCACCGTGACGGCGACCGGGTCCGGCTGATGGTGCGGGCCGTACCGATGCGCGGGACCGGCGGGGCGGGGGCCGCGGCGGCCGCGGGTTTCGCGGGGGGTGTCCGGGACAGCGGTCGTTCCTCGCACTGGATCCTGCTGCTCTCCGACATGGCCGACGCTCCCGGGTGGGACATGAGCCGGGCCGTGCTGGAGAGCATGGTCGTACGGTCGCCCGTGGGGATCGCCATCGTGGACACCGACCTGCGGTTCGTGTGGTCGAACACGGCGCTGGAGTCGTACGGCGGCGGCCCCGCGCACGAGCGGATCGGGCGCCGGCTCGCCGACGTACAGCCCGGCCTCGACGCCGACCGGATCGAGGCCCAGATGCGGAAGGTCCTGACGACCGGTGAGGCCGTCGTCGACTACGAGCACGTGGGCCGGGTGCGCGCGGCCCCGCACCGCGAGACGGCGCACGCGATGTCGTTCACGCGGCTCGACGACGACCAGGGCAACTCCCTCGGCGTGTACTACACGGTCGTCGACGTCACCGAACGCCACCGCGCCCGGATGCGGCTCGCCCTCCTCGACCGGGCCGGCGAGCAGATCGGCCGCACCCTCGACGTGGCGCGTACGGCACAGGAGCTGGCGGATGTGGCGGTGCCCGCGCTCGCCGACTTCGTCGCCGTGGACCTGCTGGAGTCCGTACTGAAGGGAGCCGACCCCGGGCCCGTGCGCGGCGCCGACGCGGTGCCGCTGCGGCGCGCCGGGCAGCAGTCGGTGAACACGGGCGTGCCGGAGGCCGCCGTCAGGGTCGGCGCCCTCGCCCCGTACCTGCCGGGCACGCCCCCCGTGCGCACGCTGGTCGACGGCACCTCCTGGTGCCGGCCGCGGCTCGACCCGCTGGCCAGGGAGTGGTCCGACACCCTGCCCGGTGGCCGTGAGGCCACCTTCCTCGACCTCGGGCTGCACACCGTGATGATCGTGCCGATCCGGGCGCGGGGCATCACGCTCGGCATCACCACGTTCTTCCGGGGCCGGCGCCGCCAGGAGCCCTTCGACGAGATCGACCTGGGCCTCGCCGAGGAACTGGTCGCCCGCGCCGCCGTCTGTGTCGACAACGCGCGCCGCTACACGCGCGAACGCAGCGCGGCCCTGGTCCTCCAGCGCAGCCTCCTCCCTCGCCGGCTGCCCGAACAGGACGCCGTGGACGTGGCCGCCTGCTACCGGCCCGCCGACGAGCTGACCGGCCTCGGCGGCGACTGGTACGACGTCATCCCGCTCTCCGGCGCCCGGGTCGCCCTCGTCGTCGGCGAGGTCTCGGGGCACGGCATCAACGGCGCCGCCGCGATGGGCCGGCTGCGCACCGCCGTACGCACCCTCGCGGACCTCGATCTGCCGCCCGAGGAGGTGCTCGCCCACCTCGCCGACATGGTCGCCAAGTCGGCCCGGCAGGAGGGCGCCGATCCCGGCGCGGGCACCCTCCACACGGTCGGCGCGCGCTGTCTGTACGTCGTCCACGACCCGGTGTCGGGTACGTGCTCGATGGCCGCCGCCGGTCATGCGCCACCCGCGCTGGTCACGCCGGACGGCGCGGTGTCGTTCGCGGAGGACCTTCCGATCGGCCCGCCCCTGGGCGTGGACGGCGCCCCGTTCGAGTCCCTCACGCTGGACCTGCCACCGGGCACGCTGATCGCCCTGCACACGGACGGCCTGCTCGCGGAGGCCACGCCCGAGATGCTGTGCCGCGCACTTGTGGGGTCGGACGTGCCGGAGGTGCCAGGGCAGGCAGGCGTCCCGGACCAGGCAGGGGTGCCAGGGCAGGCAGGCGTCCCGGACCACGCGGGGGTACCGGAACAGGCGGGGGTACCGGAACAGGCGGGAGAGGTACTCCCGTCGGCGGTCGCCCGCGTCGCGGCGGCGGCCTTGCCGGGCGCGTCCGCCGCGGGCCCCTCGCAGGGCTCTCCCGCCGCGGGCTCCTCGCC
>NZ_VJZE01000723.1 GCF_009377205.1 Streptomyces phyllanthi | reverse complement strand
GGAGGGGAGGGTTCGAGGCCGAAGGGGTTCGCACCGGGGGTGACCGCCGTGGGCAGGATCGCCCCGGCGGGCGGCGAGGCGACGGGTGCCGGCGCGAGGGGTGCCGGCGCGACGGACGCGGGTCCGGCGCCGACCGGCACCGGCAGCGGCGCCGCCACCTTCGCCAGCGACACCGCGCACACCTTCAACTCGGGCTGGAACGACAGCGGATCGACCGCGTCACTCGTCACGGCGTTGATGCTCAGATACTCACCGAACAGGTCGTTCCAGTGGAACGGCGCGAAGCAGCACCCCGGCCCCACCCGGTCGGTCACGACGGCGGGCAGGACGGCCCGGCCGCGCCGTGAGGCCACCTCGACCGAGTCACCGTCCCGGACGCCCAGTTCGGCGGCGTCCCGCGGATGCAGCTCCACGAAGGGCCCGGGGTTCAGCTTGTTGAGCCTGGCGACCCGGCCCGTCTTCGTCAGGGTGTGCCACTGGTGCTGGAGCCGGCCGGTGTTGAGGACGAACGGATAGTCGTCGTCCGGCATCTCCGCGGGGTCCATGTGCGGCCGCGCGTGGAACACGGCCCGTCCGCTCGCCGTGGGGAAGACCGGCGCCCCGCTCTCCACGTACCGGATGGGGTTGCGGTCCGGCCCGTCCTGCGCCGCGGCCGGCCACTGCACGGGGGTCGAACGCAGCCGCTCGTACGTCACCCCGCGCAGGTCCCACCCGGTCTTCGGGTTCCAGGCCTGCTTGATCTCCTCGAAGATCTCCTCGGCGCTCTCGTACGAGAAGCCCTTCTCGTACCCCATCTCGCGGGCGACCGCCGCGATGAGCCGCCAGTCGGCCATGGCCTCGCCGGGCGGGTCGGCGGCGGGCTGGGCGAGGGTGAGGTTGCGCTCGCTGTTGACGAGGACGCCCTCGGACTCGGTCCACATCGCGGCGGGGAGGACGACATCGGCGTACGCGTTGGTCTCGGTGTCGGCGAACACGTCCTGCGTGACGACGAACTCGGCGGCCTCCAGGCCCTCGATCACGGTCTTGCGGTTGGCCACCGAGGCGACCGGGTTGGTGCAGATGATCCAGCAGGCCTTGATCTCGCCGTCCGCCATCTTCCGGAACATCTCGACGGTGCCCTGCCCGACCCCGTCCTTGCGGAGGGTGTCCGGCGCCAGCCCCCACAGCTCCTCGGTGAACGCCCGCTCCTCGTCGACCAGTACGGACCGCTGACCCGGCAGTCCGGGCCCCATGTATCCCATCTCGCGCCCGCCCATGGCGTTGGGCTGCCCGGTGAGGGAGAACGGACCGCTGCCGGGGCGGCAGATGGCACCCGTGGCCAGGTGCAGATTGACGAGGGCGTTGGTGTTCCACGTGCCGTGCGTGGACTGGTTGAGGCCCATGGTCCAGCAGCTGGTCCACTCGCCGGACGCGCTCGCCTCGCCGATGAGCCGGGCCGCCTCCCGGATGTCCGCCTCCGGGATGCCGGTGATCTCGGCGACCGCCGCGGGCGGGTAGTCGGCGAGGAAGGCGGGCATCGCCTCCCAGCCCTCGGTGTGGGCGGTGATGAAGCCGGGGTCCGTGTGCCCGTTCTCGTGCAGCAGGTGCAGCAGGCCGTTGAGCAGCGCGAGGTCGGTGCCGGGGCGTATCCGCAGGAAGAGGTCGGCCTTCTCGGCGGTGGCCGTCCGGCGCGGATCGACCACGATCAGCTTGGCGCCCTCCTTCACCCGGTCCATCATCCGCAGGAAGAGGATCGGATGGCAGTCGGCCATGTTCGAGCCGATGACCAGGAAGAGGTCCGCCTTGTCGAGGTCCTGGTACGAGCCCGGCGGCCCGTCGGCGCCCAGCGACAGCTTGTAGCCCGTACCGGCGCTCGCCATGCACAGCCGGGAGTTCGACTCGATCTGGTTCGTCCGGACGAAGCCCTTGGCCAGCTTGTTGGTCAGGTACTGGGCCTCCAGGCTCATCTGCCCGGAGACATAGAAGGCGACGGCGTCGGGGCCGTGCTCGTCGATGATCGCGCGCAGTCGCCGCGCGGTTTCGGCCACGGCGCCCCGGACGGGCGTGGGAACGGGCTCCTCGCCCCGGTCGTCCCGGACGAGCGCGCTGCTCAGCCGTCCCGGCGCGGCCAGCATGTCGGCGGTGGTGGCGCCCTTGGTGCAGAGCCGGCCGAAGTTCGCCGGGTGGGCCTTGTCACCGGATGCCTTCAGGACCGTACGCCGTCCGTCCGGACCCATACCGATGTCCAGGACCATTCCGCACCCGACACCGCAGTACGAGCACGCGGTCCGCACCTGTGCCCGTGTGCCGGTGCTGTGCGGGCCCTGTGCGGCCACGAGCGGCCCCTTTCCTGGTCGGCAGGTCATACGGTGCGATGGTGTGCGGCGTTCAGTGATCGTACGAATTGCCCGTTACGCGGATGTCACATGACCCGATCATGAGGAGTTACGCCCGCCACACAGTGGCCGGGCGGGGGCTGTGAGGGCCATGGGGGTGCGACGGGTTCCGGCCGTTGTGACGCATGCGCGAGTAGCGGTCCGTGTCGCTGTTGGGCCGAACGGGTGACCATGCGTAAGAATTGGTTGGTGCAGACATTGAGTGCGAGCCAGGGGGAGGGCCGGTGAACAGGCACGATGTCACCGACGAACAGTGGGAAGGGCTCGCCCAGGTCGTGCCGCTGCGGGGCCGGGACGCATGGCCGTCCGCGGTGGACCACCGCTCGATACCCGAGGCCGAGACGGAGGCGCGGCGCCGCTTCGTCGTCCTGCGGGTCAATGTGTTCGCGGACGCCCGCGAGGTGGCGGAGACGCTGATGGCGGGGGTTCCCGTCCTGCTCGACCTCTCCAGCGCCGAGACCGAGGTGGCCAAGCGGGTGCTGGACTTCAGCACGGGGGTGGTTTTCGGCCTGGCCAGCGGAATGCATCGGGTCGACCGGAACGTGTTCCTTCTCACACCGCCGGGGACCGAGGTGCGGGGGCTGATGGAGGG
>NZ_VJZE01000722.1 GCF_009377205.1 Streptomyces phyllanthi | reverse complement strand
CGCCCCTCGTTCGCGGACCGGTGGTGGGTCAGGCCGCGACGGGCTGCGGCTCGGGCTCGGGGGTCACGAGGCGGCCGGTGCGGTGCAGGCCGTACAGGGCGGCCGCGCAGCCGAGGCCGAGCGCGCACAGCGAGATCCAGGGCAGCGCGGGCATGCCCGCCTCCCGTGCCGCGTCGAGAGCGGCGCCGGTGAGCAGGTTCCCGAGCGTGATGCCGACTCCGCAGATGGTGTTGTAGAGCCCGTAGTGCGTGGCGACGAGGCGGTCACCGGAGAGGCGGACGATGGTGTCCATCTCGAAGGGATAGGCGATCATCGTGCCGAGCGCCAGGAGCAGCGCGGCGAGCGTCGGCGGCACCGCGGCCAGCAGCCACAGAGCCGCACCGGACTCCGGTACGGGTACGGCGGTGGCCGCCAGGAGCGGCACGAACGCGATGCCCATGAGTGCCAGCCCCCGCGTCAGCGCCTGGCCGGGCTCGTACCGGTCCTTGCACCAGGCGGTCACCCTCGTCTGGCCGAGGATCGTGCTCAGTCCGGAGACGGCGAAGAGCACCGCCACCGCGGCCGTGCCGAATTCGCCGTCACCGCCGAGCCGGCGCACCTCCAGCGGCAGGGACAGATAGACCTGGAAGGTGAGGACGTACGAGCCGATCATGGCGCCGGAGAAGAGGAGGAACGGCCGGTTGGCGAGGATGCCGCGCCACTGGGTGAGCACGCCGTCCCGATCCTTGCTGTCCTTCCCCTTGGTGTCCTCGGCCCGCCGGGCGGGCAGCGCGCGGATCTGCACGACGGACAGCAGCGCGAAGATCCCGGCGGCGACCAGACAGGTGATCCGGAAGTCCACGCCGGTCAGCACCATGCCCACGAGCGGGCCCAGCAGGATCCCGGCCTGGTAGAAGACGTTGAACAGCGCGAACGCCTCGACCCTGCGCTCCCCCGCGTCCGCGGCGAGGTACGCCCGGACCGCCGGGTTGAACAGCGCCCCAGCGAGCCCGGTAGCCGCGGAGGCGGCGATCAGCGCGGTCAGCGAGTCGACCAGGCCGAGGGTCGCGAAGCCGACCGTGCGCAGCACGCATCCCGCGACGATCATCGGCTTGTAGCCGAGGCGGTCGGCGAGCGTCCCGCCGACGAGGAACATGCCCTGCTGGCTGAAGTTCCGTATGCCCAGGACGAGTCCGACGACCCAGCCGGCGAGACCGAGGGTGCCGGACAGATGGGCGGCCAGGTATGGCATCAGCATGTAGAAGCCCAAATTGATGGTGAACTGATTCACCATCAACAGCTGGACGCTCCGGTCGTAGGAGCGCATCTGTGTGAGTGTCGTCCTCACCGCGAACCACCCGTCTCCGCAACGGTCTCGGTCACGAGGGCGACCGGATCGGTGACCGCTGTGCAGCGCGTCCAGCGGGTGACTTCCTTCTCGTCGGGGCGGCCGACGACCTCCGGTTCGGGTGCCGGAGTCACGCCCAACAGCCCGTGCCGGGCGCAGTATTCGTCGTCGTAGACCGTCTCCAGGTAGCGCTGGGGCCCGTCGGGGAAGATCGCCACGATACGGGTCCCCGGCGGGGCCGTACGCGCGACCCAGCCGGCCACCAGCGCGACCGCGCCGACGCTCCAGCCGCCCGTGGCGTAGTGGGAGGCGGCCAACTTCCTGCAGGCCCAGGCGGATTCACCCGGAGCCACCCAGTGCACCTCGCTGAAGTTCTCGTACGCCACGTTGCGCGGATAGATGCTGGAGCCGAGGCCCCGCATCAGACGGGTACGGGCGGGCTGACCGAAGATGGTCGACCCGACGGTGTCCACACCCACCAGCCGCATCTCGGGGTACAGCTGGCGCAGGACGCGCGAGATGCCCGCGGAGTGGCCTCCCGTGCCGACGCTGCAGACGAGTACGTCGATGTGGCCCATCTGCGAGGCGAGTTCGAGGGCGAGGGGCGTGTAGGCGGCTACGTTGTCCGGATTGCTGTACTGGTCGGGGCACCAGGCTCCGGGATGCTTCGCCATCAGTTCGGCCACGCGATCGCGGCGGGCCTGCTGCCAGCCTCCGGTCGGGTGCGGTTCAGCAACCACGTCGACGGTCGCGCCGTAGGCGGCGAGCAGCCGGTTCATCGACGGTTCGAGACCGGGGTCGGTGACCAGGGTGACGGGGTGGCCGTAGACCATCCCGGCCAGGGCGAGGCCGAGGCCGAGGGTGCCGCTGGTCGATTCGATGATCGGGCGACCCGGCTGCAAGTCGCCGCGCGCCCGGGCCCGCTCAACCATGTGCAGTGCGGGGCGGTCCTTGATGCCGCCGGGGTTGAAGCCCTCCAGTTTCGCCCAGAAGCCGCGGTCCGGCTCGGTGAAGGGCTGGGAGATCTGCAGAACGGGTGTGTTGCCGACGAGCCCCTGGAGCGTGGGGCCTGCAGGGGTGGGGTCGCTCGTGGTCAGGGAGTGCATGTCTTCGCTCTCGTATCGATGTGGACGCATGCGGATGCTCATCTCGCGCGACGGCCAAGGCACGACACGCGGCGGGCCGACGAGGGCCGAACCCGCGGGGCGGCCTCTATATGCGCCACCTGCAGATGGCGGTGAGAGCGGACCGGCCGCCGCTCGGCAGCAGTCTTCGGACGGCGCCGAGGGGCTGATGCACGGGAGTTGCTGTGGCGTCCGTCAGCGGCAGCGCGGTGACGGCGGGTGGCTGGACCCGAGGGGACGGCGGCGGGAACAGGGCCTGTCCAGGGCGCGGCCCGTGGCAATGGTCGGGAGACTCGAATGTGTCAAGGCTTTCCCCGTCGGAACCCCCCGCGGGCGGTGGAGCTTCGGTCGAGGCGGCAGCCGATCGAACGGGCGGCTCCGGCGCTTGGCGTTGATCGCCGAGGCACGCCGGCAGCATGAACAGCAGGGCGAACAGGGTGCCCCGGACGAGCAGGATCCTCCGGAGCAGACGTAACGGTGAGGCATGGGCACGGGAGAGGGCAGGGGTGGGCGGCACAGGTCCTCCGC
>NZ_VJZE01000721.1 GCF_009377205.1 Streptomyces phyllanthi | reverse complement strand
TCCCCGCGCAACTCCCCTCCGGCCTCCCGGTGTTCGTCGGCCGCCAGGACGCGCTGGAGCGGGCGGAGCGGCTGCTGTCCCGTGTCACAGACGCCTCGCCCGCCGCTTCGACGGTGGTGATCAGCGCCATCGCGGGCATGGCGGGCGTCGGGAAGACGACCTTCGCGGTGCACTGGGCACGGCGGATCGCCGACCGCTTCCCCGACGGCCGGCTGTTCCTCGACCTGCGCGGCTTCGACCCCACCGGGACACCCGTTCCGCCGGAGCGCGCGCTGCGTATGGTCCTGGAGGCGTTCGGCGTCCCACCGCAGACCCTCCCGCAGGACGTCGAGGCGCTGGGGGCCCGCTACCGCACCCTGCTCGCGGGCCGGCGCGTCCTGTTGCTGCTGGACAACGCCCGCGACGCCGAGCAGATACGTCCCCTGCTGCCCGGGGCCTCCGGCTCGCTGGTCATCGTCACCAGCCGGAACCGGCTCTCCGGGCTCATCGCCAGGGACGGCGCCCAGCCCATCCACCTCGACGTGCTCTCCGTGGCCGAGGCCCGCGACCTGCTCGCCCGGCGCCTCGGGCACGAGCGCGTCGCGGCCGAACCGGAGGCGGTCGAGGAGATCGTCGAGCGGTGCGCCCGGCTGCCGCTGGCGCTGGCGGTCCTGGCGGCCCGCGCCGTGACCCGGCCCGCGTTCCCGCTGGCGGCACTGGTCGACGAACTCCGGGACAGCCAGGGAAGTCTGGAAGCCTTCACCGACACCGATGCCGCCGCCGACGTACGGGCCGTCTTCTCCTGGTCGTACCAGGCGCTCACCCCGCCCGCCGCCCGGCTGTTCCGGCTGCTCGCCGTGCACCCCGGGCCCGACGTCTCGCCGCGGGCCGCGGCGAGCCTGGCCGGACTCACCGTCCCGGTCACCCGGCGGCTGCTGACCGAGCTGACCCAGGCGAACCTCGTCGACGAGCCCGCCCCGGGCCGCTTCGCCTCCCACGACCTGCTGCGCGCGTACGCCACGGAGCTGGCCGAGGCCGTCGACGACCCGGAGGACCTGCGGGCGGCCCGCCACCGGATGTTCGGCCACTATCTGCACAGCGCGTGCGCGGCGGCGGAGCCGGCCCTGCTCATCAGGCACCGGATCACGCTCACCCCGCTGTCCGAGGGCGTGCGCCCCGAGGAGTTCGTCCGCTCGGAGGAGCGGGCCTCGGCGTGGTTCGCCACCGAGCAGGCGGTGCTGCTCGCGGCCGTACGCCAGGCCGGAGCCACCGGGTTCGACCACCACACCTGGCAGCTCGCCTGGGCCATCGAGCACCATCTCGGCGGACGCGGCATGTGGCGCGAGCTCGACATCACCCTGCACACCGCGATGGCGGCGGCCCGGCGGCTCGGCGACCCGACCGCCGAAGCACATGTGCTGCGCGGTCTCGGCCAGGCCGAACGGTACGCGGGCCGTGTCAAGGAGGCCCGCGCCTACCTGGAACAGGCCATCGAGATGTTCCGCGAGGCCGGTGACATGACGGCTCTCGCGGAGAGCCACCGCCAGCTCGGCGGAGTGCTGGAGCGGCAGGGCGAACTCGAAGCGGCGCTCCACCACGCCGAGCTGTGTGTGGAACTGCTCCCCGACACCCCGGAGAACGGCAGGCTGCGGGCCTGGGCGCGCAACGGGGTCGGCTGGTTCCACGCCCTGCTGGGCCGGTACGAGGAAGCCCTCCGGCACTGCTGGGCGGCGCTGGCCCTCGCCCAGGAGTACGGCGACGACTTCACCGCGGCCCCCATCCTCGACAGCATCGGCTACGCCCACCACCACCTCGGCCAGTACGCCGAGGCCATCGCCACCTACGAGGGCGCCCTGGCGCGCTACCGGCGCGCGGGCGGGGTCCTCTGGTACGAGTCGGAGTTCCTCACACACATCGGGGACAGCCAGCTGGGCGCGGGCCGCCCGGACGCGGCCCGGGCCGCGTGGACCGAGGCCCTGGACATCCTGGAACGGCTCGAACACCCGGACGCGGAATCCGTACGGGCCAAGCTGCGCCGACTGGGTTGAGACGGCGCACCGGACACCGAACCCGTGCGGGCGCCGCGCCGTAGTGAGAAGCGGGACGGCGGCCGGCACGACCGTCCCGCCCGCGAACCGGCAGTCACCGACCGACCCGCCGGCCCACGAACATCGCAGCCGCCCGCTGACTGACCATCAGAAAGCGATCGGCCGCACATCCCGCCTCCGCACCATCGAGGAGTCCCGCAACGCCCGAACGAGAACAGGCCGGTCACCCCAGACATGCAGTCCCAGCAGAACACCACCACGTGCCGTCCGGACGACCGTGAGCGCGCCTTCGCGCAGGACATCTACCGTCGGCACAGCGGCGCGCTGCTGAGCTTCGCGAGAAAACTCACCTTCGGCGACACCCATGCCGCCGAGGACCTCGTCCAGGAGGCCTTCGTCCGTGCGTGGCGCCATGCCGAGCGGCTGACCGCCGCCCCCGACCTGGCCAGGCCGTGGCTGTTCACCGTCGTACGCAGGCTGGCGATCGACGTCCACCGGGCCCGCAGCATCCGACCGGAGGCGTACCACGACCGCCAGCCGGAGCCGCGCCCCGTCTCCGACGGCGTCGAGGAGACACTCACCTCCCATGTGATGGCACGGGCCCTGGCCCGGATGACGCCGTCGCAGCGCGAGGTGCTCGTGCACCGGTACCTCCTCGATCTCAGCGTCCAGGAGACCGCGAGCGAGCTGAACATCCCGACCGGCACGGTCAAGTCACGCTCCAGCCACGCCGTCCGCGCCCTGCGGCGGACACTGGCGGCCGACGGCGTACCCGGCTTCGAACCCCGCCGCAGGGTACCCCTCGCCAGCCCCTGATCCTCAGTTCGCGTGGGCCGGGATCCGGAGGGTCACCTCATAGCCGCCACCGCCGGTGGGCCCGGACTCGAAGGTGCCGCCCAGGAGTTCGGCACGCTCCTTGAGGCCGATGAGTCCCTGGTGGGAGCCGGGCAGGGGAAGGGAGGGG
>NZ_VJZE01000720.1 GCF_009377205.1 Streptomyces phyllanthi | reverse complement strand
ACGGAATCTTTCCGTACGGCCGCCGTAACTTTGGGGCAATCAATGTCTGCCGAGGTATTGACCAGCATGCTGGGATGAGTTCAGGATTCTGGGCGAGCCGATGGAGTGGTCCTCGGCCGGTACATCCCCGGAGAAGTCCGTGAACGACGCTCCCGATGACACGACTCCCACCCCTTCGTCGCCCGACGGCCCCGCGGTTTCCCGCCCGCTCGTGACGATCCGCGGACTGCGCAAGCGGTTCGGCGGCACGCTCGCCCTCGCCGAGGTCGATCTCGACGTCCCCGCAGGCAGCATTCTCGCCCTACTGGGGCACAACGGTGCCGGAAAATCCACACTTATCAAGATCCTCGCCGGCGTCCATCGCGCCGACGAAGGACAGATCACCGTCGCGGGCCACCCCCTCGGCACCGACGCGGCCTCCGTCGAGATGTCCTTCATCCACCAGGACCTAGGCCTGGTGGAGTGGATGACGGTGGCCGAGAACGTCGCCCTGGGCACCGGTTACCCCCGCCGCGGCGGCCTCGTCTCCTGGCGACAGGTACGCCGGCGCTGCACCGAGGCACTGGACATCGTCGCCGGCCACCTCGACCCCGACGCGCCCGTGGCCGACCTCACCCGCGCCGAGCGCTCCCTGGTCGCCATCGCCCGCGCGCTGTCCACCCGCGCCCGCCTCATCGTCCTCGACGAGCCCACCGCCAGCCTGCCCGCCGCGGACTGCGCCCGGCTCTTCGAGGTCCTGCACGCCCTGCGCGACCGCGGCCACGCCATCGTCTACGTCAGCCACCGCCTCGACGAGGTCTACCAGGTCGCCGACCGCTTCGCCGTCCTGCGCGACGGCCGCCTCATCAGCCAGGGCCTCCTCGCCGACCACGGCCCCGAGCGGATCGTCCACGACATCGTCGGCCACGAGCCGGAGAGCCACCGGCCCGCCGCTCCCCGTACCACCGGCACCACCGCTCCCCGTACCACCGGCACCACCGCTCCCCGTACCACCGGCACCACCGCCCCCACCGTGCTGCGTCTGACCGGCGTCACCACCGAGGGCGCCGGCCCCGTCGACCTGGAACTGCGCGCCGGCGAGGTCCTCGGCATGGTCGGCCTCACCGGAGCCGGCCACATGGACCTCGGCCGCGCCCTCGCCGGGTCCCGGCCCCTCACCGGCGGCGAGGTGCTGCTCGACGGCAGACCGTACCGCCCGGGTTCGGTCACCGCCGCCGTCGACGCCGGGATCGGCTTCGTCACCAGCAACCGCCAGGAGGAGGGCTGCGCCCTCGAACTCACCGTACGGGAGAACTTCCTGGCCAACCCCCGTGCGGACGCCCGCTCACCATGGCGCTGGATCAGCCCCCGGCGTGAGCGGGCCGAGGCCGACTCCCTCGTCGAGCGCTTCGGAGTGCGACCCGCCGACCCCGAGGCACCGATCGCCACCCTGTCCGGCGGCAACCAGCAGAAGGTCATGATCGGCCGCTGGCTGCGCCTGAGCCGCCGCGTGGTGATCCTCGAGGAGCCGACCTCAGGTGTGGACGTAGGCGCCAAGGCCGAGATCTACCGGCTCCTCGACGACGCCCTCGCCGCAGGACTCGCCGTCCTGCTCATCTCCACCGACTTCGAGGAGGTCGCCGACGTCTGCCACCGCGCCCTGGTCTTCGTACGGGGCGGCGTGACCGCGGAACTGTCCGGCGAGGCCCTCACCGTCACCGAACTCACCCATGCCGCGTCGGCCATGCCGGCGCTGACCGGAACGGGCACCCACTGATGGCCACCGAGACCGAATCCTCCCGCCGTTCCCAGCGATCCACGACGGGCGGCAGCGACACCAGCCCGAGCCCTCGCGCCGGCGCTCCCGGAAAACTCCGGGGAACGGGCATCGGCACAGGGGGGACCAGGGGCGGCGGCCGACTCCGCGGCCACCTGATCGGCACCTACGGCCTGCTCACCCTCGCCGTCCTGCTGTTCCTGGTCTTCTCCCTCGCCCTGCCGGACACCTTCCCGACCCTGGACAACGCCTCCTCGATCCTGTCCAACCAGTCGATCCCGGCGATGCTCGCGCTCGGCGCGATGATCCCCATCGTCACCGGCAGGTTCGACCTGTCCGTCGGCTACGGCCTCGGCCTCGCCCACGTGCTGGCGATGCAGCTCATCGTGAACAACGGCTGGCCCTGGCCGGCGGCCTGCCTCGTCGTCATCGTCGGCGGCGGCGTCATCGGTGTGTTCAACGGCCTGCTGGTCGAGTTCGCCCGGATCGACTCCTTCATCGCCACCCTCGGCACCGGCAGCGTGCTGTACGCCTGCACCGGCTGGATCACCGACGGCGCCCGTATCGTCCCCGGCCCGAACGGACTGCCCCCGGCCTTCACCGACCTGTACGACTCGAAGTTCCTCGGCCTGCCGGTGCCCGCCTTCTACGTCCTCGGCCTGGCCGTCATCCTGTGGCTGCTGCTGGAACGGCTGCCGCTCGGCCGCTACCTGTACGTCATCGGCTCCAACGCCCGCGCCGCCGACCTGGTCGGCATCCCCACCCGACGCTACGGCATCTACGCCTTCGCCGGCTCCGGGATCGTGGTCGGCTTCGCCGGAGTCCTGCTCGCCGCCCAGCAGCAGATCGGCAACCCCAGTGTCGGCATGGACTATCTGCTGCCCGCCTTCGTCGGCGCGCTGCTCGGCTCCACCGCTATCAAGCCCGGCCGCGCCAACGCCGCGGGCACCGTCGTCGCGGTAGCCGTTCTCGCCATCGGCCTCGCCGGCATCCAGCAACTGGGTGCCGAGTTCTGGGCCACGTCCCTGTTCAACGGCGGCACACTCCTCCTCGCCGTCGGCCTGGCCGGCTACTCCGCCCGCCGCAGGCTGCGTGCCGGGGCCACCGCCACGCGCACGTCCCTCTCCGAGCCCGCGATGTCCACGCCGGCACCGGCCCCTGCCGGGGGACCCGAGCCCGGGCAGCCATCCGCGACCACCGACCAGACCTGAGAACTTCCGGAGAGGGGACCCCTGTCCGTTCCCTTTCCCTC
>NZ_VJZE01000071.1 GCF_009377205.1 Streptomyces phyllanthi | reverse complement strand
CGGCTCCCCGTCCCGATTCCCCCGTCCCAACTCTCCCCTTCCGACTTGCCACGCGCCCGGCCGAGGTGTGCGCTGGAAGACGGGGCGGAGAGTACGGAGAGAGGAGTGCTCCCATGGCTCACGCGTCACCCGTGTCACCCGCGCCAGGAACGCCCGGGGCGACCAAGGCGGTCGAGCAGGGCGCCCCGCGCGCGCCGGAGACCCCCGACGTCTTCAGCGAGCGCACCCACGCCGTCGCGCACTGGGCGCTGCCCGCGGCGCTCGCACTGATCTACGGCTACTGGGCCGCCGCCATCGACCGCGGCGCCCTGCCCGACGTCGGGGCCGCCGCCGGGGCCATCACCGGCTGGAACCTCCTCTTCGGCTTCGTGACCGCGTTCGTGTTCATGGCGCTCTACACCGCGGTCCGCGCGGTCGCGCCCCGGCTGCGTCGCGAGTCGCGCGCCCTGGCGTGGGCCGCCTTCACGGGCATCGCCTTCGGCTTCATCTACAGCCAGAGCGACGCGTCCGTACTGCGCTCCACGGTCATGGCGCTGCTGGTCGCGGCACCCGTGTTCGCGGTGGCCTTCTACCGCTACTACACGCACGAGGACGCGGAGGGCCACTGGGTGGGCTGACGACCGCAACACGACCGAAACAGCCCGCCGGAACAGCCCGGCCGAAACAGCCCGGCAGGGCACAGCGCCGGGCGCCGGGGAGGCTCCGTTCGGTTGTCATATCTACCCATATGCAGTCACCCCCGGTCCCCCCGCTCGCGCGCCGCACATCCAGGACCTTGCCTGGTGATGTGTCCCGACGTGTCCGGAGCGCCCTGTCAGCCGTGCTGATCGCGCTCGCCTGCCTGCTGTCGCCGCCCGGCGTTCTCGCGGCATGGGCGACGTACGAGATCGGCGACCCGGCCCGGTACGAGGCGGTGACGGCACCGCTGGCCGTCGACCCGGCCGTACGGGACATGATCGCGGAAGCGGTCACGGCCGGGATCATGCGGGAGATCCACGTGGGGCCACCGCTCCAGGGGCCGGTACGGGCGTTCACGAACGACGCCGTACGGTCCTTCACGCAGACCGACGCGTACCTCGCGGCGTGGGACGAGGCCAACCGGGCCACCCACGAGGCGGTGCTGCGGGCGCTGCGCGGCGGCGGCGAGGGGCCCGTGACGCTGGACGTCGCACCCGTCACCGAGCGGGTGAAGCAGCGCCTCACGCACGACCACGTGCCGTTCGCGCATCACATCCCGGTCGAGCACACCGAGGTCACCGTCCTGTCGTCCGAGACCCTGGAACGGCTCCGTAAGGGGTATCGCGTGCTCGAACTCTCCTCGTTCTGGCTGCCCTCCCTCGCCGTCGCCCTGGCCGTGACGGGAGTCCTCGTCGCCGCCTGCCGCCGCCGCGCGGTGTTCGCGACCGGGCTCGGTACGGCGCTGGGGGGCAGCCTGCTGGGGATCGCCGTGGCCGTGGGCCGCCGGCTGACGCTCGCCGGCCTGCCGCCCGGCCTGTCGCGCGCGGCGGCGGGCGCCGTCTACGACACCCTGACGGCCACCCTGCGGACGGCGACCTGGCTACTGGTGGTCGTGGGCGTCGCAGCGGCCCTCGGGGCCTGGCTCATGGGCTTTCACGGGCAACGTCGGCGAGCACCCGCAGAGCCGCAGCCAGCTCTCGCTCCGGAGCAGACGCGAGCCCAAGCCTGACGCAGTCCGCGGCCCCTGCCACGGGAACCCCGGCCCCCGCGGGAGCCCCGGACACCACAGGCGCGACGGCGAACGCCGGCCCCGGCGTGACCGCGATCCCCCGCTCCGCCGCCGCGGCCGTGAACGTGTCCGCCCGCCACGGCGCCGGAAGCTCCCACCACGCGTAGTACGCCCGCGGATCGGCCCGCACCGCGAACCCCGCCAGGTGTTCGGCGACGAGCCGCTGCCGTATCGCCGCGTCCGCCCGCTTCGCCGCGACCAGGCGCTCCACCGTGCCGTCGGAGATCCACCGCACCGCCGCCTCCAGGGCGAAGCGGCCCGCGGTCCAGCCGCCGGAGCGCAGGGCGGTGGCGGCGGGCTCGACGCTGCCCCCGGGGACGGCGAGGAAACCGGCGGTCAGTCCTGGCGCCACCCTCTTGGAGAGCCCGTCGACCACATGGACGCGCTCGGGGGCGTACGCGGCCAGGGGATCGGTGTCGGGGCGCAGGAAGGACCAGATCCGGTCCTCGACGACGGGCAGGTCCAGCTCCCGTACCACCGAGGCGAGTTCGGACCTCCGCCCCGCCCTGATGGTCACCGACGTGGGGTTGTGCAGCGTCGGCTGGACGTACACCGCGGACAGCGCAGCAGCCCGGTGCGCCGTCGCCACCGCGTCCGGCCGGAGGCCGTCCTCGTCCGTCGCCAGCGGCACCAGCGTCACCCCGAGTCGGCCCGCGATCTCCTTGACCAGCGGATACGTCAGGGACTCCACACCGACGCGACCTCCCGGACGTACCAGCGTGGCCAGGGCTCCCGCGATGGCCTGGCGGGCGTTGCCGGCGAAGAGCAGCCGCTCCGGGGCGGGGCGCCAGCCCGGGGTGGCCAGCAGCCCGGCGACGGCCTCGCGCGCGTCGGCCGTGCCCGACGCGGGCGCCGTACGCGTGGCCCGCTCCAGCACGTCGGGCCGGAGGAGGAGCGCGAGCCCGGCCGCGAGCAGCTCCGACTGGCCGGGGGCGGACGGGTAGTTGAGCTCCAGGTTCACGGTCGCCGTGCCGGTGGGCTCCGCCAGCGCCCGCCCCGAGGGCACCGGCGCGGCCCGTACGAACGTCCCGCGCCCGACCTCGCCCACCACCAGCCCGCGCCGCACCAGCTCCCCGTACACGCGCCCCGCCGTCGACGCGGCGATACCCCGCCGCCGGGCGAACACCCGCTGCGGGGGCAGCCGTTCACCGGCCCGGAGCCGCCCGGAGGCGATGTCGTCGGCGATGCGATCGGCGATCCGCCGGTAGTCCTGCAAGGCGCCCCCTCAGCTCTCCATCCTCACATTGCACCGAGAGCAAAGATCTTATTGCACCGAGTAGTCATGCGGACCTAGGGTCGAGGACATGGCACCCTTCCTCGCATACGAGGACAAAGGGGGCGACGACCTCGCGTCGTCCGGCTCCTCCGCGTCCACGGCGCTGCCCCTGGTCCTGATCCACGGCCACCCCTTCGACCGCACGATGTGGGACCCGCAGCTCGCCGCCTTCTCCGCCACCCGCCGCGTGATCGCACCCGACCTGCGCGGGTACGGCGCGTCCCCGGTGGTCCCCGGCGTCACCCCACTGTCCGTCTTCGCGGAGGACATCGCGGCGCTGCTGGACGAGCTCGGCGTCCGGGAGTTCGTCCTCGCCGGGCTCTCCATGGGCGGCCAGATCGCCATGGAGTGCTGCCGGCGGTTCCCCGGGCGCGTCCGCGGTCTGGTCCTCGCCGACACCTTCCCGGCCGCCGAGACACCCGCCGGGAAGAAGGCCCGCGCCGACATGGCCGACCGGCTGCTGCACGAGGGCATGCGCGGATACGCCGACGAGGTGCTGTACAGGATGGTGGCTCCGTACGCCGACGCCGAGGTGGCGGCCCATGTGCACCGCATGATGACGGCCACGGCCCCCGAGGGCGCGGCCGCCGCCCTGCGCGGCCGCGCGGAACGCCCCGACTACCGCGACCTGCTCACGACCCTCACGGTCCCGGCGCTGGTCCTGGTGGGCGAGGACGACGAGTACACCCCGGTCGAGGACGCGGAAGCGATGCACGCGGCCCTCCCGGACGCCACACTCCACGTCATCCCGCGCGCGGCCCACCTGCCGAACCTGGAACGCCCGGCCGAGTTCAACAGGGTGCTCGGGGAGTTCCTGGAGCGGGTGGACGGCTGAGCTCGCTCCGTACGGCCGCTGCGGCTGTTTCCCTGGCGAAGCCCCCACCCACCCGGCTACGTTCGCCCGTCATGCGCACCCAGCCGACGACAACCCTGTGGCGTCCGACCGGCCCGGAGGAGCTCGCCCTCGTCGAGGCCTCCGGCTGGACCGCCTGGCCACCTCGCCTGCCGGAGCAGCCGATCTTCTACCCGGTCCTCAACGAGGACTACGCCGTGCGCATCGCCCGCGACTGGAACGTCCCCGCCTCCGGCTCCGGTTACGTGACCCGCTTCGAGATCGACACGGAGTTCGTCTCCCGGTACCCCGTCCGCCAGGCCGGCGGCGAGACCATCCTGGAGCTCTGGGTCCCGGCGGAGGAGCTGGAGGAGTTCAACGCGCACATCGTGGGCCGTATCGAGGTCGTCCGGGAGTTCCACGCCGCTCCGGAGTCCTGAGCCGAGTCCTGAGCCGAGACCTGGGACCACGGCCGTCGGGCGTGTTGCGTGCGTCGCGTCCGTTGCGTGCGTCGCGCGCGTTGCGTACGGCACACCCCGCAACCATCCCCCCACGGACCCCGTCTATGAGGGAGGATTCGGGCACCCTTTCGGGCACCCGGTGAGCACGTGAGACCGGGGACGTGGACACGGTGGCGGCTGAGCGGACGATGATGGAGGACGAGCGGGCATCCGGGCGGGCGACCCCGTGGTTCGCGGGGCTGCTGCTTCTCGGGGTCAGCGCGGTCCTCGGCTGCCGGGTGGCGGACTCCGACGGAGTCACCCCCGTGACCCAGATGCTCGCCTTCCTGCCGTGGCTCCTCGCGCCCACCGGCCTCGCGCTGCTCCTCTCCCTGCTCGCCCGCTGGCGGACCGGGCTGGTGTGGGGCGTCGTCGTGCTCGGCGGTCTCGCCTGGTTCATCGAGCCGTACGGCAAGACCGACGAGCCGAGCGGGCCGCCGGTCGCCGAACTCCGGGTGATGACGTCGAACGTGCAGGTCGGACAGGGCACCGACGCGCTCGTCGCCGCCGTACGCCGCCACAAGCCCGACATCGTGTTCGTCCAGGAGTGCGAGCAGACCTGCTCCGCGGCCCTCCGGGACGCCTTCGAGGGCGAGGCCTACCCGTACCGCCAGGCCGTCGAGGGGTACGGCACCGACGGTTCCGTGATCCTCAGCCGCCATCCGCTCACCAAGGCCGAGGGAGTCCCCGGCACCATGGGCATGCCCGGCGCCACGGCCGACGTGGAGGGCAACCGGGTACGGCTCCAGCTCGCGCACCCCATGCCGCCTCTGCCGGGCGGGCTGGGCACCTGGCGCCGTGAGCTGGGGCGCCTGCGCGCGTACGCCGCGGCCGGCAAGGACACGCCCACGATCCTCGCCGGGGACTTCAACGCCTCCCAGGACCACGCCGCCTTCCGCCGCATCCTCGACACCGGCCTGCGCGACGGCGCCCGGCTCGCCGGGAACGCCCGTACGCCCACGTGGCCCGCCCGGACGACCCCGGCGTTCGGCGCACAGATCGACCATGTGCTGGTGTCCCGGGACTTCGCGGCCCGCCGCGCCCGGTTCCTCGACCTCTCCGGCACCGACCACCGCACCCTGCTCGTGGACCTCACGCTTCACCAGGGGAGCTGAGCGGCGGGTTCGAGCGGCAACGCGGCCCGCCGGTCAACGGGCGTACGGCGCTGAATCGTTACTCCTTCCCCGCAGGAGTGACGCGACGCAGATCCCCGGACCAGTTGGGGCAGTGATCAGCCTTGTCGGTCATCCCACCGACAATTTCTGATGAAAAGGGGAAAACCATGCGGCGTGCCGCAACCGTCCTGCTCGGAACCCTCGCGATCGCCGGCGCCCTGTCCGTGCCCGCCCACGCGGTGCCGGACCCCACGGCGACCCTCACCTGCGTCACCGGAACCCCCGCGGATGTCGCGGGCCTCGTCGACCCCGCCAGCCCCGCTGTTCCCACCGAGGTCCCCCTGACGCACTGCGTGGCTCCCTGAGCCATACGTCCGACACATCCGGCATGTCTGGTACATCCGGCACATCCGGTAAAAGGGGAACGCGGGCCGCCCTGCACAGCGGGGCGGCCCGCACTCGTAACCCGGGCCCTGGGCCCCGGGGCCCAGGATCCCTCCCGGGCCCGTTGTGCGACCGGTCAGACGCCGATGTCGCCGCCGTCCGCGCGCCACACCGCGACCACGGCCGGGCGGACGTACCTGCCGGGACCGTCGGGCCAGGTGCTCTTCGGGTTCTCCACGGAGGCACCGTCGATCTCGCCCGGGTGCTGTACGGCGACGAGGACGCGGCGGTCCTGGATGATCGGACCGCAGGTCTCGGCACCGCTCGGCACGGTCAGGAACTGCTTGAGCTCACCGCGCCGCTCACCCCGGGTGGCCACGCCGAACAGGCCGTCGTGCGAGCCGAGCTGGGCACCGTCGGTGGAGATCCACAGGTTGCCGTACGGGTCGAAGGCGACGTTGTCCGGGCAGGAGATCGGGCTGACGCCGTCCTTGGGGAAGCCCGCGAAGTAGGTGGCCGGGTCGTCCGGGTCGCCCGCGACGAGGAACAGCGACCAGGCGAACTTCGTGCTCTCGGGCCGGTTCCAGCGCTCGGTGAGCTCCAGCACGTGCCCGTGCTTGTTGGCGTTGCGCGGGTTGGCCTCGTCCGCCTTGGCGTTCGTACCGACACCGCGGTTGCTGTTGTTCGTCAGGGCGACATAGACCTTGCCGGTGACCGGGCTGGGCTCGATGTCCTCGGGCCGGTCCATCTTCGTTGCGCCCACCTTGTCACCGGCGAGCCGCGTGAAGACGAAGACCTCCTGGGCCGTCATGCCCTCCACGTGCGAGGTGGCGCCCTTCGCGGTGGCGGTGGCCAGCGGAATCCACTCACCGCTGCCGTCGAACTCGCCGTCGGACGGCAGCTTGCCCGTGCCGTCGATCTCGATCGCCGGGGAGTCGCCGGTCAGCTTGGCGACGTACAGCGTGCCCTCGTCGAGGAGGGAGAGGTTGTGCTCGCGCACGGCGCGCGAGGTGCCCTTCCGCATCCGCTTGCTGCTGACGAACTTGTAGAAGTAGTCAAAGCGCTCGTCGTCACCGGAGTAGACGACGGGACGGCCGTCCGCCGTGAGCCGGACGGTCGCGGCCTCGTGCTTGAAACGGCCGAGCGCGGTGTGCTTGCGGGGCGTGGACTCCGGGTCGTACGGGTCGAACTCGACGACGTACCCGAAGCGGTGCACCTCGTTCGGCTCCTGGGCGACGTCGAACCGCTTGTCGAACCGCTCCCACTTGCGCTCGCTGGCGCCCGTGCCGATCCCGTACCGCTTGTCGGTCGCCCGGCTGCTGTTGGCGAAGTACTGGTTGAAGTTCTCCTCGCCGTGGAGCGTGGTGCCCCAGGGGGTCGTACCGCCCGAGCAGTTGTTGAGGGTGCCCAGCGCCTTCGTACCGGTCGGGTCGGCGGAGGTCTTCACCAGATCCGACCCGGCGACGGGCCCGGTGAGCCGGAACTCGGTGGTGGCGGTGACACGGCGGTTGAGCGGGTGCCGGGGTACGGCGGTGAGCCTGCCCGTGCGCCTGTCGCCCTCGACGACGACCGCGGACAGACCGTGGGCGGCCCAGGCGACCTCGACCTGCTCACGGGTGGGGTTGGCCGCGTCGTACCCGCGGAACATCAGCACTTCGTCGGTGTACTCGTGATTGGCGACGAGAAGCTGACGGCCACGCTCACCGGGCAGCGGGAGGAGAGACAGGAAGTCGCAGTTGTACCCGAACTGCCCGGCCTGCGCCTTCGCCGTCTGCTTCTCCGGGTCGAAGGCGGGGGCGCCGCGCAGGATGGGCTCGCCCCAGCGGATGACGATGTTCTGCTGGTACCCGTCCGGTATCACCACGGCGTCGGTGGTGTTGGGGGTGACGGGGGTGAAGCGGAGGCCGCGGGCGCCCTTGCGGTGCTTCCCGGAGGCCACGTCCCTCGCGGGGCCGGCGGCTCGGGTCTCCGCGCCGGCGGGCACGGCGGTGGCGGCACCGGCCGCGGTGGCCACGGTGACGACGGCGGCGGCGCGCACCATCGACCGGCGGCTCAGCGCGCCGGCGATCACATCCCCGACGTACTCGTTGGTGCTGGTGTTCGGCACCTCGTGGAAACAGGCGTCACCGCACCGGAACCGGCAGGTCATGGCAGACCGCCCGCCGGGATGCGACGCGTTCGCCCCGTTCACTCCGACCATTGGCAGCAGTTTGCGCACTTTGCTCTCCCCAGATGGGCCTTGGTATGAGCGTGACGGTAGGGGTGCGCGCGCTCCAGAACGCGGCCACAGAGTGAACACCGAGTGAACCTGGGGAAGTTGAGGCGGTGTTGACAGCGGGGCCCGGTCACGGTTAAACCCACTCCCCGCCCCACCCCAAGATCGCCGGCACCGGCCGCTAACCTTACGTGTCCGTCCTGGCCAGGGATCGACGGGCTACATATCACGCGAAGGGTTGCGCAACATGGGCATTCTTTCTCTCCTGCGGAACGCGTTCGGCCGCTCACGCAAGGGGCGCGACACCGACGCGACGGCACCCTCGCGGGAGGTTGAGCCGACCCCCACGGAGGAGCCGGCGGCAGCAACGGCGCCGACGTCGGCAAATGCAACGGCCCCGGCGACGGCGACGGCGACGGAGCCGAGGGTCCCGTCCCCGACGCCGGACCCCGAGCCTTCGGCGAGCCCCGAGCCCAAGCAGTCCGTCGTCGACGACCTGGTCTCGGCGGCCTTCGACAACGTGTCGGTACCGAAGCCGAGAGCTGAGGAGAGCAAGGCGGAGCCGACGGCCGAGCCGGAGGCCGAGCCGGAGGCGGCGCCGGTCGTTGAGCCGGAGGCTGCGGCCGAGCCGGAGGCGGCGCCGGTCGTTGAGCCGGAGGCGGCAAAGCCGGCGGCCGAGCCGGAGGCTGCGGCCGAGCCGGAGGCGGCGCCGGTCGTTGAGCCGGAGGCTGAGGCGGAGGCGCCTGCTCCCGAGGCGGAGCCGAAGGCCGAGGCACCGGTGGCCGAGCCGGAGCCGGAGGCCACGGCTGCAGTCGTTGAGCCGGAGGCTGAGGCTGAGGCGCCTGCCGCTGAGCCCGAGCCGCAGGCTGCTGTCGAGCCCAAGCCCGAGCCCGAGGCGGCCGAGGCACCGGAGCCGGTGGTCGAGCAGGCCCCGGAGCCCGAGCCGGTGGCCGAGGCTGAGCCCGTCACCGTGCCGGAGCCCGAGCCGGAGCCGGCGGTCGCGGAGACCGCGGAGCCCATCACCGCCGCTGCCGCCACTGCCACTGCCGCAGAGGCACCCGAGGAGACGAACGAGCCCGCGGCCGCCGACGGCGGGGAGGCCCCACAGGAGTCACCCGCAGCCGACGACGAGAGCAGCACGGGTGGTGCGGGTGGGAACACAGCCCCCGCCGAAGGCGAAGCCGAGGCGGCCCCGGAGCCGACGGCACCGGAACCCGCAACCGCCGCCGAGGGCGAAGCCGAGGCGTCCAAGCCCGCCGTACCAGCGGCGCGCCTCCGCTCGCGCGCCCCCGGCCTCGCCACCGCGTACAAGGCCGCCGGCGCCGCCCTGAAGAAGTACGACCTCACCAGCGCCCGCGCCAAGGTCTACCTCGTCCTCGACCGCTCCGCCTCGATGCGCCCGTACTACAAGGACGGCTCAGCCCAGGCCCTCGGCGAGCAGTCCCTCGCCCTGGCCGCCCACCTCGACCCCGAGGCCACCGTCCACGTCGTCTTCTTCTCCACGGAACTCGACGGCACCGGCGAGCTCACCCTCGACGAGCACGAGAACAAGATCGACGACCTCCACGCGGGCCTCGGCCGTATGGGCCGTACCAGCTACCACGCGGCGGTCGAGCAGGTCGTGACCCACTACGAGAAGTCCGGCGCCACGGCCCCCGCCCTGGTCCTCTTCCAGACGGACGGCGCCCCGGACGCCAAGACCCCCGCCACCCAGTCCCTCACGGACGCGGCGCGGAACCACCCGACCGTCTTCTTCTCCTTCATCGCCTTCGGTGACCCGGAGAACAAGGCCTTCGACTACCTCCGCAAGCTCAAGACGGACAACGCGTCCCACTTCCTCGCCGGCGAAACCCCCCTGGAGCTCACCGACAAGGAGCTCTACGAGGGCGTACTGGCGAACTGGCGCCCGTAACCACTCACCGTCACCACCGGGCCGGCCGCCCCTTCCCACGCCTCAAAACGGGAAGCGGGCGGCCCACCCGTTTCGGCTACGATTTCAAGGTTCCGTAGACGACCGACGAACACACACGATCGTCACCCCACGCAGCGACCTGGGAGCAGCCCGCGATGGCTCGACACCTCATCACCAGCGCCCTTCCGTACATCAACGGGATCAAGCACCTGGGCAACATGGTGGGGTCCATGCTCCCGGCGGACGTGTACTCCCGGTACCTCCGCCAGCGCGGCCACGACGTCCTCTACATCTGCGCCACGGACGAGCACGGCACCCCCGCCGAGCTGGCCGCCAAGGAGCAGGGCATCCCGGTCGACGAGTTCTGCGCCCAGGCGCACGACCAGCAGAAGGCGATCTACGACGGCTTCAACCTGGCCTTCGACTACTTCGGCCGCAGCTCGTCCCCCCAGAACCACGAGATCACCCAGGAGATCGCCCGCGAGCTGAAGTCCAACGGCTTCATCGAGGAGCGGGCCATCCGCCAGGTGTACTCGATCACGGACGGCCGCTTCCTCCCGGACCGCTACATCATCGGCACCTGCCCGCACTGCGGCTACGACAAGGCCCGCGGCGACCAGTGCGAGAACTGCACGCGCGTCCTGGACCCGACCGACCTGATCGACGCCCGCTCGGCGATCAGCGGCAGCAGCGACCTGGAGGTCCGCGAGACCAAGCACCTGTTCCTCCTCCAGTCGGCGCTGGCAGGCGAGGTGGAGTCGTGGGTCGACGAGCGCGCCGACAACTGGCCCGTCCTCGCCTCCTCCATCGCCCGCAAGTGGCTCACCGAGGGCCTGCACGACCGCGCGATCACCCGTGACCTGGACTGGGGCGTCCCGGTCCCGGCGGACACCTGGCCGGACCTGGCCGCCGAGGGCAAGGTCTTCTACGTCTGGTTCGACGCCCCGATCGAGTACATCGGCTCGACGAAGGAGTGGGCGGACCAGGACCCGGAGAACCGCGACTGGCGCTCGTGGTGGTGGGAGTCGGACGCGGACGTCCACTACACGCAGTTCATGGGCAAGGACAACGTCCCGTTCCACAGCGTGATGTTCCCGGCGACCCTGCTGGGCACCCGCGCCCCGTGGAAGAAGGTCGACGTCATCAAGGCCTTCAACTGGCTGAACTACTACGGCGGCAAGTTCTCCACCTCGCAGAAGCGGGGCGTCTTCACCCACGACGCCCTCGACATCCTGCCCGCCGACTACTGGCGCTACTTCATGATGGCGAACGCCCCGGAGTCGGACGACTCGTCGTTCACCTGGGAGCACTTCACCGCCACGGTGAACAAGGACCTGGCGGACACCCTCGGCAACTTCGTCAACCGCGTCCTGTCCTTCTCCCGCAAGCGCTTCGGCGACGAGGTTCCGGCGGGCGCCGAGCCCGGCGAGGCGGAGGCGAAGCTGGGCGAGGAGATCGCCCGCCTGCTCGCCGAGTACGAGTCCCAAATGGAGGCCATCCAGTTCCGCAAGGCGGCGGCCGCGCTGCGCGCCCTGTGGTCGGCGGGCAACTCGTACCTGGAGGAGAAGGCCCCCTGGCTGGAGATCAAGACCGACCAGGACGGCGCGGCCCTCACGCTCCGCACCGCGATGAACCTGATCCACCTCTACGCGGTGGTCTCGGAACCGTTCATCCCGACGTCCTCGGCGGCCATGCGCGGCGCGTTCGACCTGAAGGACGACTCGGCGACCTGGGTGACGGCGGACGAGGCCCGCGCCCTGTCCTCCGTCCCGGCCGGCACCCCCTTCACGGTCCCGCCGGTCCTCTTCGCCAAGCTCACGGACGAGGACCTGGAGACGTACAAGGAGCGCTTCGGCGGCGAGTCCGCGGAGTAGCGCGTACGCAACCCCCGCACCACCTGTGGGCGTCCCCTGCTACGAAAGTCAACCAAGTGGGGGGCACCCATGGCACTGTTCGGCAACGCGCACACCGTCGACCCCGGTCAGGCCCAGCAGGACTACGCGCGCCTGCTGGGACACGGCGAGACGGTGCACGCGGCGTACCTGCTGATCCGCGACACGATCCTGTTCACCGATCGCCGCCTGATCCTGGTCGACAAACAGGGCATCACCGGCAAGAAGGTGGAGTACCACTCCATCCCGTACCGCAGCATCACCCACTTCGCGGTCGAGACGGCCGGCACGTTCGACCTGGACGCCGAACTGAAGATCTGGCTCTCCGGCTCCGCCACCCCCGTCCAGAAGACCTTCACGAAGGGCGTGGACATCTACGAGGTCCAGGCGATCCTCACCCAGTTCGTCGCCAAGTAGACGCACGCGGGGGCCCGGGAATCCAGAGGGTTCCCGGGTACGCCGGACGCCGCATCCGGAGCAGCCCGCGCGCATAGTCCGGCGTCTGCAACAGCCCGTGAATGCTCAGCGGATCGTAGAGCTGTAGCTCAACCGCCTGCGCTTCCAACTTCGCCAGATCCCGAACCTTCTTCGGATGCCGAACCTTCTTCACGTCCTCCTTCATGGCCGCCAGCAACCCACCCGCCCCCAACACCTCGTCCGCCTTGTCCAGGAACTCGGGCCGGGGGATCCTCTTCCCTCCCTCCAGCTTGTAGATCTGGTCCTCGCCGTACCCCACCGCCGTCCCGAACTCGGTCGACACCTTGCTGCGGCTGGAGACGGAGGACGACGAGCCGCTTCTCCTCGCCGTCGAGGCCCAGGGCAAGAAGGACCCGGACAAGCCCGCGAGCTGGGCGTACTACGCCTCGTACCTGCTCACGAAGTACCGGCTGCAGCCGATGCTGCTGGTCGTCTGCCAGGACCGCGCGACCGCCGAATGGGCGGCGCGACCGATCCACTTCGGCCCTCGTCAGTGGCCCCTGCTCACCCTGCGTCCGCTCGTCGCCGGACCACACAACATGCCGGTGATCACCGACCCCGCAGTGGTCCGCAAGGACCCCGCTCTCGCCACGCTGTCCGCGATCACCCATGCCGCGGATCCGGACATCGGGGCCATACTCAAAACAATGACGACCGTGCTGCGGGACACACCCCCAGCCCTCGCCAACCCGATCATCGAACTCATCGCACAAGGCATGGGCAAGCACCCAGCCGCGGAACTGTGGAGGAAACTGGTGGCCGTGGACCTGTCTTTCTACAAGTCGCCCCTCTCCGAAGAAATCCGCGACGAAGGCCGCGTCGAAGGCGAGACGCGCCGCGCCGCTGAGGACGTCCTGGCCGTCCTGGCGGAGCGCGGCATCGATGTCTCCGAGGAGGCATGCGAACGCATCAACGGGTGCGGCGACCCGGAAATGCTGCGCCGCTGGCTCCGGCGTGCCGTCACCGCCCCAACAGCTGAGGACGTCTTCATGGACGAGTAGCCCTGGACCCCGGTGCGGATCCCGCCCCGGTCCGGTGGCGCCCGGCACCCGGTGCCCCACTCCGCTCGCGGCCCGACTCTGCCCCGGTCCCCGCCGGATAATCCGGCCGCGGCACCCTCTGGAGGAAAAGAAGGCCGACGAGTTGGTCAGGGCTGCAGAGGCGTTCCATGTACACGGCCGGGCCCACGACGGGATCGACCCGAAGGGCGGGGACGTCATCGTCCCGGGCGGCATGTTCACGTACCAAGTCGTCGTGCGGAGCGAGCGGGTTTATGTCGTCCAGATCACTTATCTCGGCTTCTGAGGGACAGAGGCTGCTACCGAGACACCGAGGCCTCGTGCGGGCCTCATGCGAGGCCGTCTGCCCCGGTGTGCGGCGAAAACGGGGCCCGGAACCGGACGTGGTTCCGGGCCCGACGCGTCCGACAAAGGCCGGGGGTGGCACGCCCCCGCTCAGGCGGCGTACGCGAGAGCGAGGGCGCCGACGACCGGAGCGGCGTAGACGAGCGGGAACGGAATGTGCGAGTACCACCTGGCCCGTGCCACGGTCACGGCGGCCCCGAGGAAGTAGAGCACCAGCCCCACCCCCGCCAGCACTCCGATCACGGGCACGAACAGCCCCACCAGCAGTCCCACGGCCCCGGCGGCCTTCGCCAGTCCGAGCCGGACCCACCACGACCGGGGCACTCCGTAGCTGTTGAGCGCCTGCACGATCCACTGGGCACGCATCAGCAGGACAGTGCCGGAGAAGCCGGCCATCAGGGCGGCGAGGATGGTGACGACGACATGTGCGGTCTGCATGAGGGGCTCCTTCATCAGGTGAAGTCGTGCGGCGGTGTGCCCGCCGTATCCCTGACGCGAGGCGGCGCGAAGGTGTGACGGGAAGCCCTGAGGATTTCGCCCCGCGGATTTCGCCCCGCGGATTTCCCTGACGGCGCTCATGTGTTCGAACAGCGAGGAGCGCCCGGGGCTCCGTCGCCCCGGGCGCTCTCACCACCCCCGTGTGCCGAGCGTCAGGAGAGCACTCCCGCGCCGGTCGTCTTCTCCAGCTCCGTCGGCAGGTTCTTCGCCGACGACTGGAGGCCGGCGGTGAGGGCCGGCTTCCAGTTCACCGTCGTCTTCAGCTTCTTCGAGTTCGCGGAGTTGTACGCGGCCACGATGTCGGTCTCGGTGCCGTTGACGAGGTTCCCGGTGCCCGCGACCGAGCCGGTGCCGTCGCCGCTCAGGAGCTTCGCGACCTTCGCGCCGGAGGGCAGCTTGAAGAAGTTGCGCTCGGCGACGACCTGGGCCTTGGCGCGGGAGTCGATGCTGTACTTGGGCGCGTAGCCGTTGAGCGTGGTCGTGTCGTAGACGTTGTTGTAGATGTGGATCTGGCCGATACGGGCCAGCGGGGCGCGCTGGACGATGCCCTTCCACACGTTGTGGTGGATGCTGACGCGCAGCTTGCCGGTGGAGTCGGTGTCGCTGCTGCCGATCAGCATCGTCTTGTCGTGGTTGAGGAACTGGTTGCGCTCGACGGTCACCAGGTCGGAGCCGTTGGTGATGTCGAGGGCGCCGTCGTGGACCTGGTACTTGCGGCCGAAGTACGTCGCCTCGGTCTTGTCGAAGGTCGGCGCGTCGGTGAACGTGTTGTGGTCCGCCCAGACGTTCGTCGCGCCGCGCAGGGTGACGGAGTCGTAGTTGGAGTTCCACTCGCCGGACGAGCCGTCGGTCGGGTCCCACTGCGGGAAGCAGTCCTGGGTGTCCGCGAAGGTGAGGTTGCGGATGATGACGTTCTTCACGTTCTGCACCTGGAGGCTGCCGCCCGTGATGCCCGCCTTGGTGCCCGGGACGCCCACGATGGTGGTGTTGGAGGGCACCTTGAAGACGATGTTCTTCTTCTGCTTGGCCTCGGCGGCCTCGCGGGCGTTCTCCTGCGTGCCCGCCGGCGCCTTCTTGCCGTAGGTCGCCGGGTCGAACGCCTTGAGGTAGGCGGAGAGCGAGTAGCCGGTCCCGGAGGCGTAGTCGGCGCAGGTCAGCTTCTTGCCGGAGTCGTTCGTGTTGGCGTCGATGGTGCCCTTGATCTTGATGATCTTCGGGGTGGAGTCGGTTCCCGAGCCCAGCGCCTTCGCCAGCTGGGCACGGGTGCTGACGGTGAACACGTGCGCGGAGTCGGCGGTGGAGCCACCGGTCGTACCGGAACCGGAGGCCGCCCAGCCGTCCTTGCCGGGCAGCGTCTGGCGGGCCAGCTCGACGGGGCCCGCGTTCGCGTTCATCACGAAGGGGACGGCGCCCAGACCCGCGGCGGCCACGGCGGCGGCGGAGACGAGAACGGTACGGCGTCGACGGAGGGACCGGCGATGGGAGGCAGAGGCCACGGAGGAGTCCTTACGCGGTTCGGTGGAACACGTGGATCGTGTGGAGGCCCGGTGAAGCGGGCTTCCAACTCCTCTGTGGCCGCGGGGTTCTGAAAGGTTGCCAGGTCCGTGGGATTCGTGTGACTGCCGTGATTGCTGTGGATTGCCTGGTTGACCCGGGTCTCGGTCGCCGGGTCCCGGTCCGGCGTGACGGCCGTCAGGAGCAGCCTGTGACGGCCGTCAGGGGGAAGCCCGTGACGGCCGTCAGGGGGAGTCCATGACGGCCGTCACGTGGGCGGATGCTCCAGCCTACTGCCGGCCGCCCGGGCCCCTGCCGAAACCGCCCTCGGGGGCCTCGCCCGCCGTGACCGTGGCGATCTTCTTCGCCGAGCCGAGCTTGCCCGACTCCGCCAGACCGCCCGTTTCGGAGCCCGATGTGCTGCCGCCCGAGTAGACCGTGTACTTCTCGCCGCTCTCGATGCCCTCGCCCGAGTAGACGACGTTCTGGATCGTCTTGGAGGTGACGTACGACGCCACGACCTCGCCGTCGGAGTCGACGATGTGCAGGGTCGTACCGGCGTCGACGGCCGAGTCGAGCGTGGCCGAGAGCCAGCCCTGCCCGGACTCGCTGTCCGGGGCGACGACCATGCCCGCGCTGCCCGCTGCCAGGAGGGTGCCGCCGCTGACGGTGAAGCTGCCGTTGACGTCGAGTGCGCCGTTGCCGTTCATGGTGGGGCCGTTGACGACGACCGTGCCGCCGGTGATCTCGGCGGTGCCGTTGGAGTCGAAGCCGTCCCCGTCGGAGTTGATGACGAGGGTGCCGCCGGTGACCTTGGCCGAGTAGTCGCCGACGGACTCACCGCCACCGCCGCCGCCCGGGCCACCACCACCGGGGCCGCCCTGACCACCCTGCTCACTCGAAGTCGCCGTACTCCCGGACGCGTTGACGCCGTCGTCCTTGGACGTGACGTTCGTGGTGCCGCCCTGGACCAGGATGTCCTTGCCCTCCAGGCCCTCGTTCGAGGTGGTGATCTCCAGCGAGCCCTTGCTGATGACCAGGTCACCCTCGGCGTGCACACCGTCGTCGCCGGCGGCGAGGGTCGTGTCGGCGCCGTTGAGGTGGACGGCCGCGTCGGTGTGGAGCGCGTCGGCGGAGGCCTCGGCCTGGACGGTGCCGCCCTCCAGGACGGTGATCACGCCGGACTTCAGCGCGTGCGCGGAGGAGTCGTCGGAGGCCTTGCTGGTGACGTTCACCTTCCCGCCGGTCACGACGAGGTCGGTGGCCGCGTCGAGGCCGTCGCCCTCGGAGGTCACCTTCACGGTGCCGCCGTCGACGGTGATGTAACCGGCGTCCTCCTCGTCGGCGTTGTCGGACTTCAGCCCGTCGCCCTTGGCGGTCACGGTGACCGTGCCGCCGTTCACGACGAGGTAGTCCTTGCCGCGGATACCGTCGTCCGCGGCCTCCACGGTGACGGTGCCGCCCTCGATGACCAGCCCGTCCTTGCTCGCGATCGCGTCGTTGCCGTTCCCCTTCACCGTGAGCGAGCCGCTGCCGCCGATCGTCAGGTCGCCCGCGCTGTAGAGGGCGGCGTTCGCCTCGGCGTCCTCCGCGTACGAGTCCGTGTCGCCGATCGTGTTCTCGCTGCCGTCGGCGAGCACGACCACGAGCCGCTCCGCCTCGGTGGCGGCGATCGCGGCGCCGGAGGAGCTGGAGATGTCGACACCGTCGAGGACGAGCTTCACGGTGGCCTCGGGAGCCGTGACGACGATCTGCCCGTCGGAGAGGTCGCCGCTGAGCCGGTAGGTTCCGCTCGCCGTGATGGTCACGGTGGAGCCGTCGACGTCCACGCCCTTGCCGTCCGCCGAGGCGGAGTCGCCCTTCAGCTCGATGTCCACGGCGTCGGACGCGTCGTACTCCGTGTCGCCGTCCTCGGCGTGCACGTCCTCGTTGTCGGCGAGGACGGCGGCCGCGTTCCGGGTACCGTCCACGGCCGCCGCGGCACTCGCACTCGTACTGTCCGACGACGAGCCGGATTCGGAGTCGCTCCCCGAGCACCCGGCCAGCGCGGCCGTGGCGAGGGCGACGGACGCGAGAGCGGCGGCGGCCTTCGTACGGAACAGCCGTACGGCTCTCTTCCTCAGGATGCTGCTCTTCTTGCTCTTCATGCTCTTCGTGGTCTTCGTGGTCTTCGTGGTCAGGCGCATGTTCATGCGGGAACCCCGTTCGGTGCGGGTGCGGTGGGAAAGTGGCGCCGCAGGACGGGCAGCCAGCGGTTGGCGGGCAGTTCGGGCCGGAGGGCGGCGAGCCCGGTGCCGTACTTGGACACGGGGCACGGCCGGTGTCTCAGCGACCACAGCAGCCGGTCGGCGCTGGAGCCCGCCCGCCCGGCCTTGGTCTCGACGATGGCCCGCTCGGGGGTCCGCAGCCCGGTCCCGTCGGGCAGCACCCAGGTCAGATCGGTGTCGACGGTGAGCCGGCTCCCGCTGGCGGGCAGGAACAGGGTCGTGCGCCGGTAGCGGGTGGTGAGCGCGGGCGCGAAGCGGAAGCGCCGCGCGTTGATACCGGCCTCGCCGAGCATCTCGTCGGCGTACGCCCGCGCCTCGTCGCTCAGCCGGCGCAGGTCGCCCTCGTACGGGATGCGCTGCTTGACGGTGGTGCCACGGGGGCCGCGGGTCTTCACCTCGAAGAAGTGCTGCCCGGAGTCGAGGTAGGTCCGTATCCGCAGCTTGAACCGCCGCCGGCGGCGCCGGGCGGCCCCGAGGTACCCGTCCATGTCGGGGGTGTCGAAGTAGACGGACCGGTACCCGAACTGCCGCTGCCCTTCGACCTCCAGCACCTGCACGTCCTCTTCGAGGCCACCGATCAGGAGCGGCAGTTCGACGACGGGCAGCATGTACTTGCGGTCCAACCGGGTCAGCAGCTCGGCGCGCTCCACCAGCTCCTCGAGCCCGATGGGACGCAGCGCCCCGACGACCGGCGCGACGGAGTCGACGGTCGTCATGCCCGGACTCCCTGTCCCTGCCCCTGCCCCTGCTGCCGCACGCGGGTGCCGGCCTCCTGCGGCGCGGGCGCGCCGGAGGTGACGACATACCGGACCTCGACCAGGGTCGTGTCGTTGACGAGGTCGACGTTCTGCACGGACAGGTTCACCACGCGCCCTCCCAGCATCACTTCCAGGTGGGCCCGCAGAGCCGCCTCGTCCGTGTACGCGGTGTCGAGCCGGAGGCTCCGCTGCCGGTACCGCCCGAACAGCCGGGGGTGGTCGCCGATGTACAGCGTGACGACGATCAGCGCCATGAGGGAGGCCGTCAGCACGCTCAGGTGCTCCGGCAGCCCGACGAGCAGTCCGAGGGCGAGTGCGGAGAAGTAGTACGCGATCTCGTGCTGCGCGATCTCGGACGACCGCAGCCGGATGATCGACAGCACGCCGAACAACCCCATCCCGAGCCCGATCCCCACCTGGGCGGAGCTCAGCGTCATCGCGACGGCGAGCACGCCGACGTTGACGCCGAGGAAGGCTGCGACGAGGTCGCGGCGGTGGTGGCGCGGGAAGTAGACACCGAAGGTCAGTGCGGAGATGGCAGCCAGATCGGCGCCCACGAGGATGAGCTGGTCCATGACAAAGGACGATCGCGGGTCATCCTTTGAGTGCCCTTTGTCTTTCCTTAACCTGGGTTGAGAAGTACGGCGGGCGAAGGCCGGGTGAACTGCTGGTGTCCGACTGGCGCCTGCCCCTTTCCCGGGATAATCAGGACATGACCACTCCGCGCACACGAGCCGCTCCATGAACGAGACCGAGCTCGTCCGCCGACGTCTGCTGTCCGACTCCCTCGTCGTCGGCGCCCCCTATCCCCTGGCCCTCACCGGCGACTACGCGGTCGAGGCGCACGGCCTGGTGGAGGTGGCGGAAGCGGCGGAAGGGCGGGACCGCCGCCCGGCACGGGTGCTGGAGGTGGCGACCGAGAGCCCCGAGCCCATGGAGCGGATCGTGGCCGCGGTCCGTGTCGCCCTGGAGGAACGCGGCTGGCGCGTACGCCCCGTGGAGACCGACCCGCTCTCCGCCCGGCTGCTGGTCACCGACCCCGGCACGGACGAGAGGAACACGCTCGACGTCCTCAAGGAGACCCTCTGGCGCCCACCCGTGGAGACCTCCCTGGGCCTGGCCCTCTCCCTTGAGGACGCCATCGGGACCAAGGTCCGCGCGCTGGCCGGCCGCGGCCTCGCCCGCGACCTCGTCGCCGTCCACGCCGCGGCGGACCACTGGAGCTTCCCCGAACTGGAGGAACTCGGCCGCCGCCACGCCCCCGACGCCTTCGACCTCACCGATCTCCAGTCCCGTCTGGAGGGCACCGAGTGGGTCGCCGACCGGGAATTCACTGGCTACGGCCTCGACGAACAGGCCATCATGGCCCTCCGCCAGTGGGCCCAGTCCTGGGCCGACGACATCGCCGAGCGTCTGCTGGAGGAGGAGGCGCTGGAGCCTCCGCCGGACGAATGAGGTGCCGGACGCCCCTCGTACGACCGACGTGCCGGACGCCCCTCGTGCGACCGACGCGCCGAACGCCCCTCGTGCGACCCGCGTGCGACCTCGGAGGACTGTGAGCAGAAGACGATACGTCGCCCGGGGCGTACCCGGTGGCTACCGCATCTGGGACAACCGCAGACGCGGCTGGTGGGGCGACCACTACGAGCTCTGCCCCGACGACCTGATCACCGAGCTGAACGGCGCGGCGGACCAGAAGAGGATCACGGAGCTGATGAGACGGTACCGGGCGCTCAAACGCTAGGGCCTGTCGTCCCTGGGTTCCCCTCAGGCCTGCGTCATCCGGCGCCGTACTGCCGGGCGACGCGCCGGATCTCCTGCACGGCACCCGGCTGCTGGAACAGCATCGCCCCGGCCTCGTTCCCGTCGTGGTGGACGCGCAGCCGCGGGCCGTCGGTGATCACGCGGAGCTCCCGCCACGGGTGCCGCCACAGCAGGACCGAGCGCTCCCACATCTCCATGCCGTGGGTGGTCACACGGAGTTGGTACTGCGGCCCCTCGTGCGCCGAGGGCGGGTTGTGCTCGGTGTACGGGGGCCGGACGGTGTAGGTGCCGACCACCTTCTCCCCGGGTTCGAGGACCTCGTCGCGGATGCCGCGCCGGCGGCCGATCCGCACTCCGGTCCAGGCCCCGAGCCCGGCCGCCGGCACAGCCACCGCCACCAGCGCCCACCAGGGCAGACCCGCCTCGGCTCCGGGACCGACGACCGCCACGACCGCGAGGAGCGCCGTCACGGCGGCGCCGATCCGCTCGGCCCGGCCGATGCGCCTTCTTGAGCCTTCGTCCATGTCCCGGGTCCCCTTCGTGCCGACGATGTGCCGACGATGTGCCGCAGGAAGATACGTGAGGGCAGGCCGCCGACTCCGACCAACTGCGGTGTCCCTTCTAATGGTTCGACAGGTCCGCGGGCCCCGGGGACACTTTCCGTGATGACACAGCGAACCGATACGCCTCCCGCCTGGGACGAGCGCACCCAGCTGGCCACCTTCCTCGACTACGCCCGCGAGACGGCGCTGGCCAAGTGCGAGGGCCTGTCCGCAGAGAACGCGCGCAAGGCCCCGCTCCCGGCGTCCCCGCTCATGACGGTGTGCGGACTCATCAGCCACCTGCGGTGGGTCGAGTACCACTGGTTCCAGGTGATGTTCCTGGGGGAGGAGCCCGCGGGCCCGCTCACGGAGGCGACCGACGAGGACCCGGATCCCGAGATGCGGCTGGCGGTGGACATCCCGCTGCCGCAGCTCATCGCCGAGTACCAGGAGCAGAGCGACCGCTACCGCCGCCTGGTGGCCGACCACGGCCTCGACTCGACGGCCCGGCGCCCTCTCGGCGACGGCCGCCACGCCGACCTCCGCTGGATCGTCCTCCACCTCATCGAGGAGATCTCCCGCCACAACGGCCACCTCGACGTCGTACGCGAACTGGTCGACGGACGGACCGGCGTCTAGGACGTCACGTCACCTGGGGTGCGTGGACCTCCGGTCCTGCGCACCCCTTTTGTGCACTCACGTATACACGCCTTTGTCCACGCACGTGTCCACGCACCTGTGCACGCACGTATACACGTCACGTATACACACCACGTATACATGGCGTGTATAGTCACGGGCATGTCCATCGGCCATGCACTGCTCGGGCTCCTGGAGTCCGGCCCCCGCCACGGTTACGACCTCAAGCGGGCCTTCGACGAGAAGTTCGGTCACGACCGTCCGCTGCACTACGGGCAGGTCTACTCGACCATGTCCCGGCTGCTGAAGAACGGCCTCGTCGAGGTCGACGGCGTCGAGGCCGGCGACGGTCCGGACCGCAAGCGGTACGCGATCACGGATGCCGGGATCACGGATGTCGCCCGGTGGCTGGCGACTCCCGAGAAGCCGGAGCCCTACCTCCAGTCGACGCTCTACACCAAGGTCGTCCTCGCGCTGATGACCGGGCGCGACGCCTCGGACCTGCTGGACACCCAGCGGGCCGAGCATCTGCGGCTGATGCGGATCCTCACCGACCGCAAGCGTCGCGGAGACCTCGCGGACCAACTGGTCTGCGACCACGCCCTGTTCCACCTGGAAGCGGATCTGCGCTGGCTGGAACTGACCGCCGCTCGCCTCGACGGGCTCACCAAGGAGGTACGCGGATGATGCCCGCCGGTCCCCTGCTCGCCGCCGACAGCCTGCACAAGGCCTACGGACCGACACCCGCCCTCGACGGCGCGGACTTCTCCATCCACGGCGGAGAGGTCGTCGCCGTGATGGGCCCGTCCGGCTCCGGGAAATCGACCCTGCTGCACTGCCTGGCCGGGATCGTCACCCCGGACTCCGGCACCATCACCTACGCGGGCCGCGAGCTGTCCGCGATGAACGACACCGAGCGCAGCGCCCTGCGCCGCAGCGACTTCGGCTTCGTCTTCCAGTTCGGCCAGCTGGTGCCCGAGCTGACCTGCGTCGAGAACGTCGCCCTGCCGCTGCGTCTGAACGGCGCCGGGCGGAGGGACGCCGAGCGCACCGCGCTCGCCTGGATGGAGCGCCTCGAGGTCGACGACCTGGGGGGCAAGCGGCCCGGCGAGGTCTCCGGCGGCCAGGGCCAGCGGGTCGCCGTCGCCCGCTCGCTGGTCACCAACCCCAAGGTGCTCTTCGCCGACGAGCCCACCGGCGCCCTGGACTCCCTCAACGGCGAGCGCGTCATGCAGCTGCTCACCGACGCGGCCCGCTCGGCGGGCGCCGCCGTCGTGCTCGTCACGCACGAGGCCCGGGTCGCTGCCTACTCCGACCGCGAGATCGTCGTACGCGACGGCAGGTCCCGCGACATGGAGCGGGTCGTATGAGCAGCCGACTGGCCCATCCCGACAAGGACATCACCACGGACGGCCAGGGCACGGGCCCGGGCGCGGGCCAGGGCACGGGCCCGGCCGGCGGCCGCGCGGGCAAGGGCACCACCTGGCTCCAGGACCTCCTCATGGGCGTCAGGTTCGCCGTCGCCGGCGGCAGGGAGGGGTGGATACGGACCGCCCTGACCGCCCTCGGTGTCGGCCTCGGTGTCGCCCTGCTGCTGGCCACCACGGCCATCCCCGCCGCGATCGACGCCCGCGACCAGCGCGACCGCGACCGCTCGGTGGGCGAGGTGGCCGAGCGCAAGGGCCCGGACGCCGTGCTGGTGAAGGAGGAGAACACCCAGTTCAGGGACCTGGGCATCACCGGCCGCCTGCTGCAGGCGGAAGGCCGGGACGCCCCGGTGCCACCGGGGCTGACCCGGCTGCCGGGGCCGGGCGAGATAATGGTCTCCCCGGAGCTGGCCGCGCTGCTCGACACCCCCGAAGGCAGGGAACTGCTCGCTCCCCGGTTCCCGTACGAGCGGGTCGGCACCATCTCGGAAGCCGGTCTGATCGGACCCAAGGAGCTCGCGTTCTACGCCGGAACCGACGCCTTCACGGGGGGCGAGGACTTTGTCACCCGGGTGACCTCCTTCGGCGACACGTATCCCTCCGAGCCATGGGACGACCCCGTCCTGCTGCTCCTGGTCGTGGTCATGTTCGTCGTGCTGCTGACGCCGGTGGCCATCTTCGTCGCCACCGCCGTCCGCTTCGGCGGTGAACGCCGCGACCGGCGGCTGGCCGCGCTGCGGCTGGTCGGCGCCGACGCGGCCGGCACACGCAGGATCGCGGCGGGCGAGGCCGCCGCGGGCGCGCTCCTCGGGGTCCTCGCCGGCTTCGCGTTCTTCCTCGCCGTACGACAGCTCGCCGACGACTTCACCGTGGTCATCGAGACCCGGTTCTTCCCCTCCGACTTCGCCGTGGACCCGGCGCTCGCCCTGCTGGTGACGCTCGCCGTGCCGTGCGCCGCCGTCCTCGTCACGCTGTTCGCGATGCGCGGGGTGGTCGTCGAACCGCTGGGCGTGGTCCGCGCCTCCAAGACCGCGAAGCGGCGGCTGTGGTGGCGGCTGGTGCTGCCACTGGCCGGTCTGGGGCTCCTGTACCCGATGATCGGGCAGGGCGAGGACGACGGCGAGTTCAGCGAGTGGCAGGTCACCGGCGGCGTGGTCCTGCTGCTGGTGGGTGTGACCGCGCTGCTGCCCTGGCTGGTGGCGTTCACGGTGGCACGGCTCGGTGGCGGTCCGGTCTCCTGGCAACTGGCGGTCCGCAGGCTCCAGATGTCCAGCAGCGCCGCGGCCCGCCCAGTCAACGGCATCGCGGTCGCGGTGGCCGGGGCGATCGCGCTGCAGACCTTCTTCGTCTCCGTTCAGGGGGACTACCAGAAGGACACCGGCATGGACCCCAGCCGTGCGCAGCTCCAGGTGATGGTTCCCCGCCAGACCGAAGCGTCCCGGATACCCGGGATCACGAAGACCATCAGCGAGGCGAAGGGCGTCACCAGGGTCACCGCACTGGGCGACACGGAGGCGCTCGCGGACAACGACCCGGAGGGGTACTTCTCCGTGACCGTCGGCGACTGCGCCGCGCTGGCCCTGGTCGCCAAGCTCGACACGTGCTCCGAGGGCGACCTGTTCCTGCTGCGCATGGACCACGAGGCCGAGGAGTACACCCCCGAGGGCGAGGTGAAGCCCGGCCAGAAGGTGCTGCTCAACCCGGACGGGAGCGCGTACGAGCCGCCCGTCGAATCGGTCCGCTGGACCGTGCCGGAGGACGCGGAAACCGCCGAGGCCCGTCGCGACCCCACCGGACTGCTGCGCGACGGCATCATCGCCACCCCCTCCGCGCTGCCCGGGCTCGTATCGGGCTCCTACCGCTACAGCGCCTACGTCACCCTGGACCCGGCCGTCCCGGACGCCCGCGAATACGCCCGGAACGCGGTCGCCCAGGCCGACCCGCTGCTGTACCCCGTGCGGCTGGAGGAATACCGCGTGGTCGGACGCTTCCAGTCGGTGACCAAGGGGCTGCTGATCGGCTCCGTCGCGGTGATGCTGCTGATCGGCGCCAGCCTCTTCGTCTCCCAGATGGAGCAGCTGAGGGAACGCCGGAAACTCCTCGCCGCCCTGGTCGCCTTCGGTACCCGCCGCCGTACCCTCTGCGCCTCGGTCCTGTGGCAGACGGCCGTGCCCATCGCCCTCGGCATCACCCTCGCCACCGCCACCGGTCTCGCCCTCGGCGCGGTCCTGCTGGGCATGGTCGACCGGTCGGTCCGGTTCGACTGGACGGCGGTCGGCATCATGGCCGGTACGGGTGCGGGCGTGGTCATGGTGGTGACCGCGCTGAGCCTGCCTTCGCTCTGGCGCATGATGCGACCGGAGGGCCTGCGCACGGAGTAGTCAGGGCATCGCGGTACTGCGGTACTGCGGTACTGCGAAAGGGCGCCGTGCGGCGCGGTGGTGAATCTCCGGATCCGCCACGACGCACGGCGCCCTTTCTCGAACCTGCGGGTGGAGCGCGGCCGCTGCCGGTACTCCTACTCCCCGTAGTCCTCGGCGAGTTCCCGCACATCCACGTCAGGGGACGCGAGGACCGCCTCACGCCACCGTCCCAGCAGGTCGGACGCACCGACATCGTCCAGCAGCATCGCCAGGGCCTGCATGGCGAAGACGTCGGTGACCTCCTCGCGCAGCGTCGCGGCCGTCAGCGGGGCCAGCTCGGCGTGCAGGGCCTCGGCGTACTCGGGCCCGGAGCCACTCAGTCTGCGCAGTACGAGCCGGGCGAAGATACCGGGCCGCCCCAGGCTCAGGGAGCAGGAGTAGAGCTCCGGCACAACGGCTCGTACCAGCTCCGGGCGGTTCCAGCCCACGTCCATGAGCAGGTCCAGCGCGGCGAACATGTCGCCGCCGTCGTTCAGCGCCTTCCGCACCGCCGGCAGCGGGTCGGTCTCGAACAGCGCCCGCCTGGCCTCGCTGTACCTGTCGCTCGCCCGGACGAAGTCGTCCCAGGCCTCCTCGGCCTCGCTCTTCTCCTCCTCCCGCAGCCGGTCCAGCACTTCCCGCCAGAACGAACCCATCGCTCAGTACAGCTTGTTGACGGCCGTGACGGTGGTGTTTTTGAAGTCGTCGACCTGGGCGTGCTGGAAGTCGCCCATCTGGCCCCACCGGACAAGGGTCACGGTCCTGCCGTCCCGGCCGACCGAGTACAGGTTGATGTCGGAAGCCCCCCACGTGGCGGTGGTGTGGACGCCGTAGACGTACGCGCCCTCCTCCACGTTCAGCCTGCCGTAGTACTTCTGCGCCGCGGTGACGTCGGGGTACTGCTGCATCAGCTTCTCCGCGCAGCCGGCGAGGTCCTTGCGCAGCAGGGCCGCGAACTTCTTGGCCCGCTTCTCGCTGCGCTCCACGACCGTCACCTGCAGGGCGTTGGTGTCGAGGTCGGTCCAGTACGAGCGGTGGCTCGCGATCGACGGCAGCAGCTCGCCCCCGCACGCGGGCAGCGCTTCCGGCTGCCCGGCGGTGACGGGACCGGCGTACCAGGGCGACGTCGGGTGCGGCGGCAGCTCGCTCGGTGCCAGGTACCGCGGTGTGCCTGACGCCGACGCGGCGGCCGCCGGAACAGCGGCCACGGCGACGGCGGCTCCGGCCGCCACAGCGGCCAGGGCCGCCGCGGCACGTCGGGTACGTCGGGTGCCTCGACTGCGGACGTTCATGACTCCCCCATGGTTGGTGGTCGGTCGTTGTGTGATGGCTGGTCAAGCCGGTCCGCCGGCCTCCGGAGCTGCGGGCCGACCCACACTTCGTACGACCCGCCGCCACCCGAACGGGTTGTGCCCGCTTTTGTCACAGCTCCGTACCTTGTGCCACCGCGCGGCGGGGCATCGAGGGACGTAGCTTGCCGGGATCGCAGTTGTGGGCTCTCTGCGGCAGCTGTATTCCCGGATGTCGGGAGGTCGGTGGCCCGCTGCCGCCCGGGGAGTGGGGATCGTGCGCCACCGGCGCGGCTGTCGGCCCGCGGGCTCAGGCGAGGGCGGCGACCAGCAGGGTGAAGGCGGCGATGATGACGGCGACGCGGACGTAGTGGAAGCGGTCCCAGCGGTTCATCTGCTCCTTCCAGTCCTCGGGCCGGTTCTCGGGGGTCCATGTCTTGCCCCGGTTGTTGATCGGGACGAGCAGCAGAAGCGACATGACCACGCTGAGGATCAGCAGCACGCCGGCGGTGACGACGAGGCCGGTGCCGTGGTGGTCCCATCCGGCGACGGCCCAGACAGCGACGAGGACGAGCGAGGTGATGTACCAGACCGGCATCACGGCGCCGAGCATCCGGCCCCCGTGGGCCCGGCCGAGTTGGTCACTGTCACCGGGGAGTGCGTTGAGGATCGGGTTGATGACGAAGGCGACGGAGAACTCCACCCCCACCATCACGCCGACGACCACGGTGGTGAACACCTCGAGTGCGTTGAGCATGATGACCCCTCCTGGGATCTAGCGCCGCTAGATGATGAGGCAACGCTAGTACTACTGCCGCTCGATTGTCTAGCAGTGCTAGAATCGAGCCATGTCGGTACAGGAACGCAAGCAGCGCGAACGAGCGGAGCGCGAACGCCTCATCGTGGCCACGGCCCGCGAACTCGCCGAGCAGCAGGGCTGGGACGCGGTCACCACCCGCCGGCTCGCCGAGCGCATCGAATACAGCCAGCCCGTCCTCTACAGCCACTTCCGCGGCAAGCGCGAGATCATCGGCGCCGTCGCCCTCGAGGGTGCCGCCGAGATGGCCGCGGCGCTGCGGGCCGCGACCTCCGCCGCGGACGGCCCCCGCGCCCGGGTCACCGCCCTCGCCCGCGCCTACCTCGACTTCGCCGAACGCAACCCGGCGGTCTACGACGCCATGTTCCGGCTCGACGGCGGCCTGGCGTTCGCACACGAGGACACCCCAGAACCTCTGAAGGACGCCTTCGCCGCCCTGCTGGAGAGCCTCGGCGAGGTCGCCGGGGACGGCGTCCACCCGGGACTGTTCACCGAGACGTTCTGGGCGGCCCTGCACGGACTGGCCACCCTGACACGGGCGCGACGGCTCCCGCCGGAGGACACCGAGCGGAGGACGGAGCTGCTGGTGGACCGGCTCGCCATGCTCTGACGCACCGTCCCGGCGGGCACACGGCCGGGGCCCTCGGGCCCCGCGGCCTGCCTGCGGCATCGCTTCCGGTCATTCGCGCCCACACGAGGGCCGGCGGACTTCACAGAACGGACCGCGAGGTCGAAGTCGATGTCTGCGCAGCGCATGTCGGTGAAGAAGACCGCCGAGGTGACGCGACCTGCGAACGCGTCGCCGCCCACCGCCGTGCCCGCTCCGAGTGCCCGTGACCGTCGGAAGATCAGTCGCCCAGGTCCGGCTGCCGCGCCGGGAGCGGGCTGACCCGTTCGCCGTGCTGGTCGAAGACGAAGAGGTGGCCGAGGTCGACGAGGAGGGGGACCCGCATACCGTGGCGGAGTTCGATGTCGGGGGTGGTGCGGACCACCAGGTCACCGGGGAGGCGGCTCTCCTGCGCGGCCGGTGCCGGCCGGTCGGGCTCCACGTCGTGCGGGCGGTCCAGGACCACCGTCGGGCCGCCGCGCAGGGCGCCCGCGCGCTCCCGGATACGGTTCAGGACCGTGCCCTCACGGCGGTGACGAAGGGTGCGGACGGGGGTCGGGGCTTCCAGGTCCGGTACGACGGCGGGCTGGGAGCCGGTGCTGAAGTGGACCAGGACCTCGTGCCCCTGGTACTCGACGTGCTCGACCAGGCCGCCGATCGGCACCTCTCCGGGACGTGCGGCGGCGGGCCCGGCGATGCGGATCGCCTCCGAGCGCAGTCCGACGATGACCTCCCGGCCCTGCTGCACGCGCAGCATCTGGTGGTCCAGGGACAGGGGTTCGGGCAGACGCAGGTACTGGCGGCCCAGGCTGATGGACATCGCGCCGTCGAGCGGGGCGCGGACCAGGCCGCGCAGCAGGTTGATGCGCGGCGTGCCGATGAAGGCGGCGACGAAGACGTTCCGGGGCAGGGCGTACACCGAGCGCGGGGTGCCCACCTGCTGGAGCACGCCTCCGCGCAGTACGGCGACCCGGTCGCCGAGCGACATGGCCTCGGCCTGGTCGTGGGTCACGTACACCGTCGTGACGCCGAGCTTCCGGGTGAGCGTGGAGATCTCGGCTCGCAGGTGGTTGCGGAGCTTGGCATCGAGGTTGGACAGCGGCTCGTCCATGAGGAAGGCGGTGGGCTTGCGCACGATGGCCCGCCCCATGGCCACGCGCTGGCGCTCGCCGCCGGAGAGCTGGCGGGGGTAGCGGTCGAGGAGGGCCTCGATGCCGAGCATGCGGGCCGTCGCGTCCACGCGGGGGGCCGGGTCCTCGCCGGGCCTCTCGATGCGCAGCGGGAAGCCGATGTTGCCGCGACTCGTCATGTTCGGGTAGAGGGCGAAGTTCTGGAAGACCATCGCCATCTCCCGATCCGAGGGGGGCAGGTCATTGGCGTACTCGCCGTCGAGCAGCAGCTCGCCGTCGGTGATCTCCTCAAGGCCGGCGATCATCCTGAGCACGGTGGACTTGCCGCAGCCGGACGGCCCGAGCAGCACGAGGAGCTCGCCCGGCGCGATGTCGAGTGAGAGGCGGTCCACCACGCGAACACCTCGCGTGTAGGACTTGCTGACGTGGTGCAGAGAGATGGCGCGTGTCATGGCAGACGCCCCCGAGGGCTCGCTGAGCGCTGATGCTCCGCTGTCGGAGGTCCCGGGCGGTCGCACGGGACGTGTGAGTCACGGAAATTAACGGACCGCACGTGTCGGGGGGAAGACCCTGCCGCGATCGGATGTCCCGTGCGTCCCCGGAGGTCACTCCGAGCAGGGAGCCGTCAAGAACACGGACGGTGCGACAGGACGGCCCGGAGGAGGGCGGCCAGGGCGTGGGGGGTGACGGGGAGTACGCGGG
>NZ_VJZE01000719.1 GCF_009377205.1 Streptomyces phyllanthi | reverse complement strand
CCCATGTACACCCGGCAGAACCCTTCGAGCAGCCCCAGCCCCAGCCCCGCCAGCCCGAACTTCCGGTTCGCGACGAACAACGCCACCGCCATGGCCATGGTCAGCGTCGCGTGGTCGCTCACGAACGAGTAGTCGGTCTTCCCGGAGACCAGCACCTCCAGCCCCTCGTGGTCCACGAAGGGCCGAGGCCGCTCGACGAAGCCCCGTATCGGAACGTTCACCAGCACCGCGATCGCCGCGGCGATCGGCGCCCACACCAGCGCGGCCACGGACGACGCGGCCTCGTCCCCGCCCCGCCGCCGCACACTCCACCAGCACCACAGCACCAGCAGCACCATGGCGAACAGCAGCCCGTACTCACCCACGAACCCCATGACCCGGTCGAACCAGGTCGGGGCAGCCTTGGCCAGGCCATTGATGTCGTAGAGCAGACTGACGTCGGGGTTGGACCCGGACTCGGCGAGATACACCCCGGAAGGCGCTCCGACGTACGCCCCGGCTTCGGCGAATGCAGCCATCGTGCAGCGGCCCCTTCGTCGTCTGTTCCATGCTCGGCGGCCGCACCCGTACGTGCGCCGCTGTGGCCACCCCCGTGGTCGTAGGCGTCGTCACGCGTCGAAGCGCTACGAGAAAAGGAACGCACATTCCTCTTCTCTTCGTTCCTCACTCCACTGAATGATCACTCAGACGTTATCGAAGAGAGATACGTCCGTGCAGCTCAGGGCAGGGGTTCACAGAGGATTACGCGGCCTCACACCCGGGTGGGCAACGCTTTCGCGCCATCTTCGGTGACCCGAGTTGCCCCGAAGTAATCCGGAGTGTCGATCGGAGTGAAGCGAATCACCGCACCCGTCCGCGGTGCGTCGATCATGTACCCGCCCCCCACGTAGATCCCCACGTGCCGGATCGCCCGCGAGTTCGTGAGGTCGTCGGAGAAGAAGACCAGATCGCCCGGCAGCAGCTCGTCCCGCCTGGGATGCGGCCCCGCGTTGTACTGGTCGTTGGCGACGCGGGGCAGCGTGACCCCCACACTCGCGTACGCGGCCTTGGTGAGCCCCGAGCAGTCGAAGCGCCCACCGTCCTCGGGCGTCCCGTCGCCGCCCCAGAGGTACGGCGTCCCGAGCTTGTCCTGCGCGAACGAGATGGCCCCCGCGGCCTGCTCCGACGGATCGACCCTGGCCACCGGCGCGGCGAAGCTCTCCTGCAGGGTCGTGATCGTCTTCACGTAGTTCTGGGTCTCCTTGTACGGCGGCACGCCCCCATACTTGATCACCGCGTACGCGCCCGCGTTGTAGGCGGCGAGCATGTTGTGCGTGGGGTTCCCTGGCGCGTCCTTCACGTACTTCGCGAGCGTGCAGTCGTATGACGCGGCCGACGGGATCGCGTCCTTCGGATCCCATACGTCCCGGTCGCCGTCACCGTCCCCGTCGATCCCGTGCGTGGCCCACGTCCCCGGGATGAACTGCGCTATCCCCTGTGCCGCGGCCGGGCTCTGCGCCTTCGGGTTGAACCCGCTCTCCTGGTACAACTGCGCGGCCAGCAGGGCCGGGTTGATCGCGCCGCACAGATTGCCCCACTTCTGCACGAGCGCGCTGTACGCGGCCGGAACGGCCCCCTTGGCGAGCGCGACGGCCCCCTTGCCCACGCCGCCCGCGAGGTTCCCGGCGACCAGGTACACACCGACGACGAGGAGCATGACAAAGCTGAGACCGGCACCGAGGAAGGCGATCGCCACGATCCATGCCTTACGCACCGTCAACCGCTCCTCACCGTCCGGGAGTCCATCGAACGAAGTGTAGAGGCGGCCCGGCGATGGCGGAATGATCACTCGCCGCGCATGGCTGACGGACGCTCAACGGCAAGGCCGAATCCGGTCACGACTTGCCGCACCAAGGCCCACAGCAGCTTACGCAGGGTGCGGTTCCAGAGCGGCGATACCGTTGCTCAGCCCAAGAAGGACCCTCCGTACCCAGCTCAGGAAGGACCCCGCATGCCTGACATCCCCCCCGACCTCGACTGGATCCGAGCCGCCCCCGAAGACGCCACCGGCCCCGGCCCCTGGATCGAGATCGCGTTCACCGAGAGCGAGGACCCCGAGGCGCCCGTCTACATCAGGGAGACGAGCGACCCGGACAACGTCGTGACGACCAACCGCCGCAAGTGGGACGCCTTCGTACTGGGCGTACAGGCGGGCGAGTTCGACCACTTCGTGGAGGGGGTGGAGCTGGACACCACCCCCGGGAAGTGAGCTACGTGACCTCACTCGTTGCGCAGCACCTCCGCCACCGGCAGCCGCGCGGCGCCCCGCGCCGGGACGTACGCGCCCAGGACCGCGATCACGAGGCCGGCCGAGGCCGGCCCGGCCTGGGCGAGCGGCTGCCAGACGTCCGTCATGTACGACGGCAGGGTGAGGTCCACCGCCTCCGCCATCCGCGGTACGACCAGGTGGTGGCCCACCACACCCAGCGGGACACCGAGCAGGGAGCCGAGCGCGCCGAGTACCGCCATCGACGTCACCGTCATGGCCGTGACCTGCCGTGGCGTCATACCGATGGGCTTGAGCATCCCCAGGTCGCGGCGGCGGTCGCGGGTGTTGAGGACGACCGTGTTGAAGACGCCGAGGGACGCGACCACGGCGAGCATCAGGGTGAGGACCGCCGCGGAGCCGACGATGGTCTGGGTCGTGGTGTCGGGGCCCCGCGGTGACGGGCTGATCCCCGGATCGGCGGCCCTGGCCGCGCGCGCGTAGGCGTCCGGATCGGCGCTGTCGCGCAGCTTCACGTGGTAGGCGATGGGCTTCTCGCCCGGGGACAGGGCCGTCATCGTCGACCGGTCGGTGACCAGGAGCCGGGTGTCGACCTCCATGAACTCCCCGACGACGACCACCTTCTCGCTCCGGTCGCCCTTCTCCAGGCAGAGCTCGTCGCCGAGGCGCAGGCCGTTCCGGCGCAGGAAGGCCGACGCGGCCACGGCCTCGCCGGTACCGCGCAGCCGCCGCCCCCCCCCCCCCCCGGG
>NZ_VJZE01000718.1 GCF_009377205.1 Streptomyces phyllanthi | reverse complement strand
CCCACAGCCCGCCCCCGCACGGAACCCCGGACCAGCGCGGTCGGCCGAAGGCCAACCGTACATAGCCCTCCCGTACATGGCCCTCCCGTACACGGCCCCTCCGCGGGCCGCGCCCCGGGGAGTCGGCCGGGTACGTGCCCAGCAGACCCTCAGGGCTGCTCAGCCGGCCCTGACCGTCAGTCCCGCCTCGGCCGCCGCGGGGAACTCGTCGTCCACGGAGACGACCTCGCGGCCCGCCGCGTCGAGCAGCGACGCGGCGATGGCCGCGCGCATACCGCTCGCGCAGTGCACCCAGACCTCTCCGGCGGGAAGCTCGCCGATCCGCCGGTGCAGCAGGTGGATCGGGATGTGGACGGACCCTGCGACATAGCCGCCCGCCCGCTCGGAGTCCCGGCGCACGTCCAGGACGACGACGCTCTCGTCGTCATGCCGTCCGGCGAGGTCGGCGAAGGTGGCGCGCGGGAAGGAGGCGGGCGTTTCGCCGTCGCGCAGCCAGGAGGCGGGACCGCCGACGGCAGCGGCGGCCGGACGGTCGATGCCGACGCGCGCCAGTTCGCGCTGGGCGGCGGCCAGCTGCTCCGGCGACTCGGCGAGCAGCGTCACCGGCTTGCCCCACGGGATCAGCCACGCCAGATAGGTCGCCACCTTGCCGCCGGCCTCGAAGTTGAAGGATCCGGCCACATGCCCTTCGGCGAAGGCGACCCGGTTGCGCAGGTCCACCACCCACTCCCCCGCGGCCAGCCGCGCGGCGATCCCCTCGGCGTCGGCGACCGCGGGCGGGGTCAGGTCGATCTGTTCCGGGCCGGAGGCGTTGGCCGGGCCCATGTGCGCGTAGTAGGCGGGCACGTCCTCCAGGCCCGCGAGCAGCTCGGCGACGAAGGTGTCGACGTCCTGCACGAGTGCCGGGTTGCCGGCCTTCTCCTTGCCGATCGTCGTGGTGTCTCCCTCCGCCTGCCCGGAGGAGCAGAAGCTGCCGAACCCGTGCGTCGGCAGGACCGGCGTCTCGTCCGGCAGCTCCACGGCGAGCCGGTGCGCGGAGGTGTGCTGGGCACGGGCGAGCCGCTCGGTCAGACGCGGCTCGACGAGGTCGGGCCGGCCGACGGAGCCGATGAGCAGGGAGCCGCCCGTGAAGGCCGTGACACCCGCCCCGGCCTCCTGCAGGGCGTACGAGGTGTGGTGCGGTGTGTGCCCCGGGGTGGTGATGGCGCGCAGCGTGAGATCGGAGTCGATCTCCACGGTGTCGCCGTCGTGCACGGCGACCCGTTCGAACGACACGTCCGCGGCGGCGGGAACCAGGTAGGCGGCGCCGGTGACGCGGGCCAGTTCCAGGCCGCCGCTGACGTAGTCGTTGTGGATGTGTGTCTCGGCCACATGGGAGACGCGCACACCTCGCCGTACGGCCGCCGCGATCACCTGGTCGATGTCCCGGGGCGGATCGACCGCCACGGCCGTGTGCGCGCCGCCGGCGAGATAGCTGCGGTTGCCGAGCCCTTCCAGCTCGATGGTGTCGACGAAGAACACGTGGGCGCTCCTCTCACTCCCTCCGCCATGTCACCTGCGCGGGTACCCCGGCCGTGCGGAACGTCCCGGTGGATCCGTACGGAACGCCGTCAGGCGCCCGGCTCCTCCCGGGTCATCGGGGGCTCGGTGGGCGTGGGCGCGGCCGGGCCGAAGAGGACGGCCCGGGCCACCCTCGGGGCGAACAGGGCGGTGACCGGCGCCCTCAGCGACAGGACCGAGCGGAAGGCGTCGCCCACCACGGGGTCGCCGGGTGTGCGCTGCTGGACCCGGCGCAGGTACCAGAGGACGGGCCGGTCCACGGCCCGTGCGCCGACCGCGTTGCCGATGGCGCCCGGCATGTTCTTGTCCGACCCGGCCGAGATGTCCCATGCCTGCCGGGACGCCGCGAGGAGGGCCTGCTGCACACGGCGTGTCGTCGGCGTCCGGCGTGGGTCGGCGAGCGCGTCGCGCAGCGCCACGGCGGTCATCGCGGCCACGGCCATGCCCTGGCCGTAGATCGGGTTGAACGCGCACAGGGCGTCGCCCGTCGCGAGGAAGCCCGCGGGGCGCAGGCCGGGCAGGTCGTAGCGGCGTCGCACGTTGGCCGTGTTCCGGAAGCCGAACGCCTTCGACCGGGGCTCGGCCTCGCGCATCCAGTGGTGCAGGAAGGGGTGCGGCAGTCGCTTGGCGTACGCCACGAACTCGTCGTCGTCCGTGGGCGGTTCGTCACCGCGCAGGCCCGAGAAAGTGGCCAGATGGCTGCCGTTCTCCAGGGGCAGGACGACGAACCCGTACGTCTGCTCGGGGTTGGGGATGACGTAGAAGCCCCGTGTGCCGTCGCCCAGGGTCCCGCCGGTGTCGCGGACGACCCGTGAGGAGTAGGCGAGCCCGGTGTCGATGGTCTCCTCGTGCGGGGCCTCGGCGCCGAGCGCGGTGAGCCACCGCGGGGCCTTCGTACCGCGCCCGGAGGCGTCCACGACGAGGTCCGCCTCCAAGGGGCGCTCCTCCGTGCGGGCGTCCTCGCCGCGCTCGCGCACCAGCACGCCCCTTACCCGCGACGCGTCACCGAGCAGACCCACGACGTCCGTCGACTGGAGCGTGGTGATGGCCGGATGGGAGAGCACCCGGCGCCGTACCAGTTCCTCGATCTGCGGGCGCGAGCCGGTGAAGACGTGCGTCGACGCCGGGACCCGCCGGAACCAGTGGCCGATCTGCCACTGCACCATGTCCGCCGGGAAGCCGACCCGGGGCGCGCCCGCCGCGCGCAGCTCGTCCGTGAACCCCGGCAGCAGGGCGTCCAGGGCCTGCTGTCCGCCTTCCAGCAGGGCGTGCGGGTGACGGCTCTGCGGCACCCCGGGACGAGGGCCGATCCCCTCCGGGTACCGGTCGCGTTCGACGACGGTCACCCGGTCCGCGTGCCCGGCGAGCACATGGGCCGTGAGCAGCCCCGCGAGGCTGCCTCCCACGACGATCGCGTGACGTTCCGTCGTGCCGCTACGGCCCCCACTGCCCGTCCG
>NZ_VJZE01000717.1 GCF_009377205.1 Streptomyces phyllanthi | reverse complement strand
AGCGGCGTTGCCGAAACGCCCGAATAGCTCCGCTATTAGGGCGCTCCGGCGCCTTGCGATCGCACGCACCAGACGCCGCGGGGCCCGCCCTTCGGGCGGACGACGGGACTTTCGAAACACGCCCTAGACGGGCCGCATGGTCAGCGGCGCCTCCGGTACACGCTCTGCTTGATGAGCGCGCCGGTGAGGACGGCCGCGAGCACCACGCCCGCCACCGGTCCGTCGACGAAGCCCAGCAGATGGGCCGAGAGTGTTCCGCCCACTCCGTAGACGCCGATCTGGGCCGAGGTGAGGCGGCGAACCCGGAAGAGATCCTTGGGCTCGTCGACGGAACTCCCCGACCCGATCTCGCGCTCCTCCGGCTCTTCGGGGGCGATACGTGAGAGGTGCGATGTCACGGTGGACACCTCCGTGGTTCGTGGTGGACGTCGGTACTGAGCGGAGTCGCGCGAGTGCCATGGGGGGAGCGGGGTCTCCCGGCCACCTGGCATGAGAAGCGCGCTGCCACCAGTGACGTCGGATGCCCGGCGAGCGTTACAGGGCCGTCCCGCCCCGGCGCACCGCTTCGACCGCCCGCTGTGGCCGCACGGCCCTCGCGGCGGAACGCGGTCAAGTCGGATCAGACGCGCGCCCCCCTTTCGGGTGAACGGACCCCGATACCCGGTAACGCTTCTCCCCGCTCTACGTCAGATAGGGGGTTGAAGTGTGGCCCAGTCGAGGAGCAGCCCGTCTATGACCCAGCGCAAGGGCGCCCCGCCCACGTGGGACGAGTTCTTCATCCAGTGCTATCCACGACTGTGCCGCTGGGCGCGGATCATGGACGAAGGGTCGGCATCCGCCGGGTACGGCTTCGACTATGAGGGAGCCGTGGACGAGGCTTTCGCCAAACTCAAGGTCAGGTATGACGCCATTGAGTTCAAGGGGCCACCTGAGGCGTATGTGCGCACCATGGTGAACAACGCTCTCGCGGATTTCCATCGCAAACGGAACCGTGAGCTCCCAAGTGTCCCTCTGGAGTACATGTCGAGTGATGGAACCGAAGTTTCGAATGTCCCGTCAGATGACAGTCCGGGACCTGAGGACCAGGTCATCCAGAAGGAAACCAGGGAAGCGGTAATGGCCGTCATTCGGACACTCACATCCCTTGAACGGGAAATCCTGCTGATGACATTGAAAGGCATGAGGCCGGCGGAGATCGCAGCGATCCTGGGCATCAGTTCGAGTGCCGCACGTGTGCGCCTTCACCGTGCGAAAAATTCTTTGCTCAAGGCACTGAAGGAAGAAGAGATTGGTATTAGCCGTCACCAGATCAAGGAGGTCAGCTGATGGAATCCAGGACCGATCCCAAAGTGGCATACCGGGGCTGCTTCGACGTGCTGCTGCGGTTGCTCCGGGCGGGCGTGCGGATCTTCGTCGGCGGCTTTTCGGCGCGGTCGCCGCGCATGCCGTCGGTCGTGGCCGCCGTCCCGACGCAGGCGCTGACGGCCCACGTCCCCGCGCAGGATTCCCTGGGTGAGCTGGGAGATCTGGGGAGCAGGAAGCGGTACCAGGCCATCCAGCAGGCGTTCCGTGCGTCTGTGACACCGGCGCCGACGGATGAGGAGCTGGAGCTCAAGCGCCGCCGGATCGAGGCGCTGGCCGACCGTATGCGGGATGACGCGGAGGTCGTCGAGCTGGAAACCGGCGGCATGGTTCCCGAGAAAGCGATGGTGGAGGAACGCGAGCGCCGCAAGTGCCGGGTGTTCGGCAAGGGAAGAAAGAAAGAGTCGCCCTTTCGGGCCCTAGGGCTGGCGGCCATGGTCATTTTCTGTGCGGCTTTCGCCTTCACGGGTGCGGTGTTCATGGCGGACGGGCCTTCCGCCGAGCGTGCGGTATCGCCCTCGATGACGGCGTCCGTTCCGGATCCTCTGCTTCTGGATCCTCCGATTCCGGCTCACATCGAGGCGACGGACGGCATGGGCCGAAGGGATGCCCTTGCTCATTCGCCCGCCTACGACATGCCTGCGTACGACCGGCTCGCTCCCGAAGGTCCGCGCGGTCACGGAGATACCGGTCATGCGAGCACGGAAGCGTACCCGAACGGACTTGACGGGATCCTATCCGGTTTTTTCGTGGTGGGGCTGGTTCTTGTCTTCATCGTTATGTTCGCCTTGGCGGGCGGTGACATGAGGGGCAAATCCAGAGCCGTGATCGCGGGAGTGGCGGGATTTATCGGTGTGGCCGCGGCGGGAAGCGCCATGCTGCTGAGATGAGCCGTTCACGCTGCCGGGCCTTCGCGAGAGCGGGAAACGGGGAAATCCGAAGCGTGCGGTTCGGTTCCGGAGGTATTGCGGCTCTCCGGATACCGGCTCTCCGGGTACCGGCTCTCCGGATACGTATCCGAAGACCGCGGTACCCGGGCAGTCCGAGTTCGTTCCGAGGATCCGAGGAGGAGTCGATGAGCGAGTTTCCAGGCGGCCCCGTGAGAGTCCCGGACCTGGGGCCGCAGACCCGAGTCGTCGCCCGCCTCGTGGAGGGAGCGAGCGAGGAGCAGCTCGCGGCCCCGACCCCGTGCCCCGAGTACGCGGTACGCAACCTGCTCGGCCACCTCGTGGGGCTGGCCACCGCGTTCCGGGACGCGGGCCGCAAGGACCTGGGCGTCACGACCGACACCAGCCCTGGCGCCGACGTGCCGGACCTCGGGCCCGGCTGGCGGGAGACCCTGCCGAGAGTCCTCGACGAACTGGCCGGGGCCTGGCACGACCCCGCCGCCTGGACCGGTGAGACCAGGGCGGGCGGGATCACCCTGCCGGGCGCCGTCGCCGGTGCGGTGGCGGCCGACGAACTCGTCGTACACGGCTGGGACCTCGCCCGCGCCACCGGCCAGGAGTACGCCCCGGACCCGACCGCCCTGGAGGCGGCACACGGCTTCCTCCTCGCGGCGGCGGAGGACCCGACCCGGGGCGGCGGCATCTTCGGCCCGGTGGTTCCCGTACCGGACGACGCGCCCCTGCTGGACCGGGTGATCGGCCTGAGCGGCAGGGATCCGGGG
>NZ_VJZE01000716.1 GCF_009377205.1 Streptomyces phyllanthi | reverse complement strand
GGTTCGTCGTACGGCGCGATGACGCGCGGGGCTGGGCGGACGCGCTGTGCGAGCTCGTGGATCAGCCTCGGTTGCTCGACGCGGTACGTCGCCGGGCGGCGGCCACGGCCCGGGACGCGCACCCCTCGTGGGACCGGGTGCTGGCCGAGGACCTGCTGCCGGTGTGGTGGGGAGTTCGACACCAGGGCCCAGGTGCGGCCTAGGTGCTGCCGCCCGCCCCCCGGCCCCGGCCGTGCAGTGCCGCGATCAGTGGGGACGAGTCCAGGCTCGCGATCCCGGCCGTGGCCAGGGCCAGGCCCGCGACCGTGAAGGCCGTGGCGGGCCAGCCGGTGTGGAGGGTCTCGCCGAAGACCGCCGTGCCCACGGTCACCGCCACCACCGGCTCCGTGGCGTCGATCACCGTCAGGCTCGCGGCCAGCGGGCCCTGCTGGAAGGCGCTCTGGATGAGCAGCAGACCGCCCACGCTCGCAACGACGAGCGCGTAGGTCTGCCAGGCGGAGAACACCGCGCCGGGCCCGTGCCGGAACCGGCCGACCGTGGCGGCCAGCAGCACGGACTGGATGCCCATGACCACTCCCCCCGCCAGCGCCACCGCCGAGGCCCGCCACGGACCGGACAGGAACCGCGAGGCCGCCAGTGCGGCACAGACCAGGGCGCCGGTCGCGCCCAGAACCAGAAGCCAGGTGGAGAGGCCCGCCGTTCCCGGGCGGCCTCCGTGCGGACGGGCGGACGCGAGGGCCATGGCCAGACCGCCGGCCACCGCGAGGGTGCCGAACCACTCCAGGGGCCCCAGCCGCATACGGTGCAGCCGGGCGGACAGCGGGACCGCGAAGAGCAGTTCGCTGACGATCAGCGGCTGCACCAGACTGAGCGGGCCGAACGCCAGGGCCAGGGACTGGAAGCCGTAGGCGACCAGGGCCAGCCCGATACCGCGGAGCCAGAGCCGGTCCCGTACCAGATGGCCCAGCAGACGCGGGGAGAGCGTCTCCTCGTCCGGCCGCGCGCTGGCGGCCCGCTGCTGCAGCACCCCCGCGACGGCGAAGCAGACACCTGCGGCGAGCGAGGCGAGGACGGCGACCCACACGCTACTCGGTGCTCGTCCGGCTCCGGTCCGGCGCCGCTCCCCGGCCGTCCGCCCGCGTGTGCACGTACAGCAGACGCCGGTCGCTCACGTCCATGGGCTGGGGCAGGGGCAGCTCGTAGCGGACGGGCATGCTGTGGTCGGCGAACTGCCGGCGCGGGTTGTAGACCTGGTTGAACTTCCACAGCATGCGGGCGAAGTTGGTCTGGCCGTGCAGCAGGTTGCGGCCGAGGACACGGGCCGCACCGAACGCCGTCCGCAGCCCCAGGTGCTTGCGGTTGATCACCGCCTGGGTACGGACCAGCTCCTCGTAGAAGCGCTCCAGCGGCAGCTTCGTGGGGACCACGGCGTGCTGGATGTCGAAGAGGCGGTAGTCGCGGGTGGTGAGCCGCCGCGACTCGGTGTGCCAGATCTCCGTACCGGGATACGGCGTCATCACGGTGAAGTGCACGATCTCCGGTACGGCGAGCGCGAACTCGCGGACGACCCGGAAGCGCTCCTCGTCCCACGCCGGGTCGACGATCAGGTTGATGGCGGCCCTGATGCCCAGACGACGTGCCGTCTCCAGCGCCCGGAAGTTCTCGTCGGGGCTGACCCGCTTGCGGTACAGGTCGAGTCCCTCGGCGTCGATGGCCTCCATCCCGAGGAACATGTAGCGCAGCCCCAGCCGCGCCCACCGTTCGAAGACCTCGGGGTGGCGCAGCAGCACGTCGCTACGGGTCTCCAGGTAGTAGCGCTTGCGGATACGGCGGCGTTCCACCTCCGCGGCGATGGCGTCGCCGTGCTCGGGCCGGATGAAGGCGACGTCGTCGACGATGAACACGTTGGGCTCGCGGATACGCGCCAGGTCCTCGGCCGCGGCCTCGGGTGACGCCTTGCGGTAGCTGCGGCCGTAGAACGTCCAGGCCGAGCAGAACGAACAGTCCCAGGGGCAGCCGCGGGTGAACTCGATGGAGGCGCACGGGTCGAGCTCGCCGATGAAGTAGCGGCGGCGGCCGCTCATCAGGTCACGTGCCGGGAGCGGGTCGTCGATGCTGTGCAGCATCAGGGGCGCGGGGCCGCGTCCGGAGGCGGTGACGATCCCGGGGACGGCGTCCACCCCGCCGTCGCGGACCGCCTCCAGCAGCGGGCCGATCGCCGGCTCCCCCTCGCCGCGGACCACCGCGTCCACTGTGCCCTCCGCCTGCTCCAGCACCGTCTCGGCGACGAAGGAGACGCTGTGGCCGCCGAAGAAGACGAAGCAGCCCGGCACGGACTGCTTGACCTCCGCGGCCAGGTCCATCGCCTCGGGGATGTTGGCCAGGTAGTTCAGCGAGATCCCGAGGGCCTCCGGCCGGAACGACCTCAGCTCCCTCGTCAGCCGGTCCCTGCCGAGCACCTGGAGGTCCACGACGCGCACCTCGTGGCCCGCGTCCCGGGCGGCCCCTGCCACGCGCTCCAGTCCCAGCGGTTCGAGCCGCAGAAAGATCTCGGAGTACATCAGGGCGCTGGGGTGGACGAGCAGCACACGCATGGTCACCTCGTCACGGGAGGCGGAGCGAACCGGAACCAGGAGAAACCGGAGGAAACCGGGGGAACCGGGAACGCGGGGGTACCCCCTTCGTATCCGGCGATCCGGCGCGGTGCACCGCCCATACCGCCGCCTGGCGGCACCGCTCGGCGCGCAAGGGTGGTTTTGCCGCGTCGGGTACGGGGCTCCGGGAGCGCGCGGCGGGAGTGCCGACGATGGGAACCCCGTCCAGGACCGCCGTGACCGGCCACCGCCGAACCAGACCGACAGCGCAGGGAGACCGTCCCGTGACACCCACCGGCTCCACCTACGACCCCCGAACAGGCGCCGTCGTACCCCACGGCAAGGGAACCGGCCCGTCCGTCGCGCTCGGCCCGTCCGTCGCCAACCCGCCCGTCACACCCGACCCGCCGGGCGCGCCCAGCCCATCGGTCGCACCGGGCCCGCCGGCCGCAGCGGGCCGTTCAGCCGCACCC
>NZ_VJZE01000715.1 GCF_009377205.1 Streptomyces phyllanthi | reverse complement strand
GCGTGTGGGGCTTGTGGGCCGACTGGGGCACGGGGGACTGCGGGGGCGCACGGGCCGCCGGAACGCGGCCATGCCCCGGCGGCTTCGGGCCGGGGACCACCTGGACTCCTGGCGTGTGGAGGAGATCGAACCGGAGCGCCGGCTCCGGCTGAGGGCGGAGATGCGGCTGCCGGGCGTGGCGTGGCTGGAGCTGACGGTTGACGGCGACGGCGACGGCGACGGTGACGGGGAGCCGGGGGACCTCCGGAACCTGAAGGATGACGTCCGGGACCCGCGGGCGGCGTACCGAGCGACGTACCGGCAGCGCGTCCTGTTCCATCCGCACGGCCTCGCCGGTCACGCGGCCTGGTGGGCTGCGGCGCCCTTCCATTCCGCGGTCTTCGGCGGCATGGCCCGCACCGTCGCCTCCGCCGCGGAGTCCGGCACGTCCCCCTCATCCCGTACACGCCATACGCGCCGTATACGCCGTACGCTCCGTACGCGCTGAGGAGAGGCCGACGAGAGGCCGACGAGAGGCCGACGAGAAGCCGGAAGAAGCCGGGACAAGCCGAGAAGAGGCAGAGGGAGAGTCAAGGTGCGCGTCTCGATCGCCCTGTTCACCGCGGACCTGCGGCTGCACGACAACCCGGCCCTGCACGCCGCCCTGATGGACGCGGAACGCGTGGTGCCGCTCTTCGTCGCCGACACCGGGATCCGCCGCGCCGGCTTCGCCGTGCCCAACCGGGCGGCCTTCCTCGCCGACAGCCTGGCCGACCTCGACGCGTCCCTGCGTGCCCGAGGCGGCCGGCTGGTCGTGCGGACCGGCGATGTCGTCGAGGAGACCTGCCGGGTGGCGGCGGAGACCGGGGCCGAGGTGGTGCACATCGCGGCGGGCGTGAGCCGTTACGCGGTACGGCGCGAGGACCGGCTGCGTACGGAGCTGGGGAACGACGGCCGCCGTCTCCGGCTCCACGACGCGTCGGTGACCGCCGTACCGCCGGGGGCGCTGACGCCCGGGGGCAAGGACCACTTCGCGGTCTTCACGCCGTACTTCCGCCGCTGGGAGAACTTCTCCGTACGGGACGTCCTGCCCGCTCCGGGGGCGGTGCCCGTACCGCAGGTGCGCTCGGCCGGCATCCCCCGCGCGGAGTCCCTCACGCCGACGGGGCCGGGATCGGACCAGGGGCCCGTATCACCGGGTCTGCCCGCCGGCGGGGAGTCCGAGGCGCGGCGGAGGCTGCGGGCTTGGCTGGCCGGCCCCCTGGCCGAGTACGAGGACCGCGGCGACGACCTCGCCGCCGACGCGACCTCCCGGCTCTCCCCCTACCTGCACTTCGGCTGTCTGTCGGCGACCGAACTGCTGCACCGGGCCCGTGCCCACGGCGGCCCCGGCGCGCGGGCCTTCGTACGCCAGCTGGCCTGGCGGGACTTCCACCACCAGGTCCTGGCCGCCCGCCCCGACGCCGCCCACCGCGACTACCGCCCGCGGAACGACCGCTGGCGCGGCGACGGTGAGGAGATCAGGGCCTGGAAGGAGGGCCGCACGGGCTACCCGGTCGTCGACGCCGCGATGCGGCAGCTCCGGTACGAGGGCTGGATGCCGAACAGGGCCCGCCTGCTGGCCGCGAGCTTCCTGACCAAGACGCTGTACGTGGACTGGCGGGTGGGGGCCCGCCACTTCCTCGACCTGCTGGTGGACGGGGATCTCGTGAACAACCAGCTCAACTGGCAGTGGGCGGCCGGCACCGGCACGGACACCCGCCCCGGCCGGGTCCTCAACCCGCTCGTCCAGGCACGCCGGTTCGACCCTCGGGGGGAGTACGTCCGCCGCTGGCTCCCGGAGCTCGGCGGCCTCGGTGCCGAGGTCCACCGTCTTTCCGGGCTCCCGGAGGCCGCCCGCGCCGAGCTGGACTATCCGCCCCCGATCGTGGACCTCACGGAGGCCACCGCCAGGTTCAGGCGGGCCCGGGGTCTCGACTGACGCGGCCGAGGGGGTTGTGGGGGCGGACTCCCCGCGCATACGTTTGGGATCAAACGACTTGCCCGTCCGGGGGCCGAGAGGGACGTACCGACGATGACCCACACGCCACGCATGCTGCTCGTCCTCAGTGAGAACTGGACTCTGACCGGCGGCCGGGCCGATCTGCCCGCGGTCGTCCGATGGGCCCGCGAGGCCGAGGACGCGGGCTTCGACTCCGTCATGGTCAGCGAACACATCGTGCTCGGCCCCGACGCGGCCGCCGACGGCATCATGGGAAACCCCCGTGACTACGCCCTCCCGGGCAACCAGGACCCGTACACCCCCTGGCCCAACTCACTGCTCCTGCTCGCCGCCATCGCCTCCGTCACCGAGCGCCTGCGACTGGCCGCCGCGGCCGTCCTCGCCCCCCTGCGCCATCCGCTGCTCCTCGCGCGCGAACTGGGCACCCTCGACCTGATCAGCGAGGGGCGGCTGCTGGTGCAGCCGACGGTCAGCTGGAGCAAGGACGAGTACGACGCCCTGGGCGTGCCCTTCGGCCGGCGGGGGCGGCTGCTGGACGAACACCTGGAGATCTGGGCGAAGGCATGGGGGCCCTCCCCGATCTCGCACGACAGCGAGCACTACCCGTTCCGGGACGTCTACTTCGAGCCCAAGGCGTACCGCCCGGAAGGCCCGCGTCTGTGGTTCGGCGGGCAGCACCTCCACGGTCCGGTCCTGCGCAGGCTCGTCCGGTACGGCCACGGTTTCCACCCCCTGGGCAGGCCGTCCCCGCAGGACATGCACCTGCTCAAGGACGCCATGGCCGAGGCCGGCCGGGACGTCGCCGACCTGGAGATGATCGGCGGCACCCAGGGCGTCTTCCACGACGACCACTCGACGGCGGACCTGGCGGCGGCCCTGGCGTCGATCCCGGAACAGCTGGAGCAGGGCTTCACGACGTTCTGCGTCAAGCCGAACCAGTTCATCGACGACCCGGCCGGAGTCGGCGCCTTCTGTCGTGACGTCATCCGCAGGGTCGAGGCCCTGACCGCGTGACGGCAGAGCGGCCACCGGCCCACCGGCCCACCGGCCCACCGGCCCACCGGCCCACCGGCCCACCGGCCCGCCGG
>NZ_VJZE01000714.1 GCF_009377205.1 Streptomyces phyllanthi | reverse complement strand
GACCTGAGGGGGATCGGGCGGAGGGGGAGATTCCCTCTCCGGACCGACGCCATTCGGGTGTCCACTTCCCATCATGGAGATATGAGTGCAGCGACCTTCTCCCCCGTACCCGCCCGGCATGGTCCGCCGCCCGGCGCGACCGCCCTCGACGTCGACCACCACCGCCACTGGATGGGCGACGCGATGCGCGCGATCAAGGTGTTCGCGGGCGCCGCGTTCGAGGTGGTCGTCCTGGGCGAGTACGCGGAAGAGGCGGGCGTACACCGCCGGTGAGCCACAGCCCGCCTCCGTGAGCCGGTGAGCCGCGGGGTAACCGAACCCCGTGGAACAGCAGTTCGCGGCCCGTGACACTACGATGCGTGATTCCCTGGTCACCGGGCGGAGCCGCAGGCGGCGCGCTTCTCGCACTCTCGCGCACCGCCTCGCGACGCCCGGCACGCCTCCAGAAAGTGGATCTTGGCGTGGGATGCTCGTGGGCGTCAGGAATTCAGGCGGCTCGGTCCGACTCACTGCGCAGAACGACCTGAGCGGCACTCAGGCCTCTTCGGCCAGCAACTCGTCGGCGTCCACGATCCGGTACGCGTACCCCTGCTCCGCAAGGAACCGCTGCCGGTGGGCCGCGAAGTCCTGGTCGATGGTGTCTCGGGCGACCACCGAGTAGAAGTGGGCCTGGTGGCCGTCGGCCTTGGGGCGGAGGACCCGGCCGAGTCGCTGGGCCTCCTCCTGGCGGGAGCCGAACGTGCCGGACACCTGGATCGCGACCGTCGCCTCCGGCAGGTCGATCGAGAAGTTCGCGACCTTGGAGACGACGAGCACGCTGATCTCGCCCTCGCGGAACGCGTCGAAGAGCTTCTCGCGCTGGGCGTTCGACGTCTCACCCTTGATGACGGGCGCGTTCAAGTGCTCGCCCAGCTCGTCGAGCTGGTCGATGTACTGGCCGATGACGAGGGTCTGCTGACCGGCGAAGCGGCGCACCAGCGCCTCCGTCACCTTCCGCTTCGTCGCGGTCGTCGCGCAGAAGCGGTACTTCTCCTCGGTCTCGGCGGTCGCGTACGCGAGCCGCTCGCTCTCCGTGAGATTGACGCGGACCTCGACGCAGTCGGCGGGCGCGATGTACCCCTGCGCCTCGATCTCCTTCCACGGCGCGTCGAAACGCTTCGGTCCGATCAGGGAGAAGACATCGGACTCGCGGCCGTCCTCCCGGACCAGCGTGGCCGTGAGCCCGAGCCGACGGCGCGCCTGCAGGTCCGCCGTGAACTTGAACACCGGCGCGGGCAGCAGGTGCACCTCGTCGTAGACGATCAGACCCCAGTCGCGGGAGTCGAAGAGCTCCAGATGCGGGTAGATGCCCTTCCGCTTCGTCGTCAGCACCTGGTACGTGGCGATGGTGACCGGGCGGATCTCCTTCCTCGTACCGCTGTACTCGCCGATCTCGTCCTCGGTCAGCGAGGTCCGCCGCACCAGTTCGTGCTTCCACTGCCGGGCGGAGACGGTGTTCGTGACGAGGATCAGGGTGGTCGCCTTCGCCTGGGCCATGGAACCGGCGCCCACCAGCGTCTTGCCCGCGCCGCAGGGGAGTACGACCACCCCTGACCCGCCGTGCCAGAAGTTCTCCACGGCCTGCTTCTGGTACGGGCGCAGCGCCCAGCCGTCCTCGGCCAGCTCGATCGGGTGCGCCTCACCGTCCACGTACCCGGCGAGGTCCTCGGCCGGCCAGCCCAGCTTCAGCAGCGTCTGCTTGATCTGCCCGCGCTCGGACGGGTGCACGGCCACGGTGTCCGGGTCGATCCGTGCGCCGACGAGCGGCATGATCCTCTTCGACCGCAGGATCTCCTCCAGCACCGGGCGGTCGGTCGTGGTGAGGACCAGACCATGCGCGGGGTGCTTGGTGAGGGTGAGGCGGCCGTAGCGGTCCATCGTCTCGGCGACGTCCACCAGCAGCGCGTGCGGCACCGGGTAGCGGCTGTACTGCACCAGCGCGTCCACGACCTGCTCGGCGTCGTGTCCGGCGGCGCGCGCGTTCCACAGGCCGAGCGGGGTCACCCGGTAGGTGTGGATGTGCTCCGGCGCCCGCTCCAGTTCCGCGAAGGGCGCGATCGCCCGACGACAGTCGTCGGCCTGCTCGTGGTCGACCTCGAGCAGGAGGGTCTTGTCGCTCTGGACGATGAGTGGACCGTTCACACGCGGCTGCCTTTCGGGATCCCGGGGCATGGCTCTGGCTCGATGACGCTTGATGACATGGCTCCGGCTCGGCCAAACGTCCAGTGTGCCCGACCGGAGGGTGCGGACGGCATGGATCGGGGGTGACGTCCGCGTCACGTCCTGGACGGTCCGGCTGACGTCCGCGTCCCGTCGTATTGAATGTCTATCCACTCCAATGAGTGGCCGGAATTCAGATATGCGGCGGTGGCTGCGAAGAATGGCGAACCGTGCAGGTCATCGCCCGCGCCGCAGCCCTGGAGTGAGCCCTTGTCCGGTCGCCGCCAGCCCCTCACGTCCCCAGCCTCCCCGATGACGCCGATGACGGCGACACTCGGCTACGCCCTGTTCGCCACCCGCTGGCTCCAGGCCCCGCTGTACGTCGGTCTGGTGGCGGCCCAGGGCGTCTACGTCTACAAGTTCTTCAAGGAGCTGTGGAACTTAATCCTCCAGTGCGTGACCGGGCAGGCGACCGAGACGTACGTGATGCTCGCCGTGCTGAAGCTGGTCGACGTGGTCATGATCGCGAATCTGCTGATCATGGTGATCGTCGGCGGCTACGAGACGTTCGTCTCGCGCATCGGTCTCCAGGGCCACCGCGATCAGCCCGAATGGCTCTCGCACGTCAACTCCAACGTCCTGAAGGTCAAGCTCGCCACCGCCATCGTGGGCATCTCCTCCGTCCATCTGCTCCAGATGTTCGTGGACGTCCACCACACCTCGCGCCACGCGCTGCTGTGGGGCACGGTGATCCACATGGCGTTCATCGCCTCGGCGGCGATCCTGGCGTACATGTCGGGCCCGATGGCCCTGCGCGCGGACCGCGCCCACCGGGAGCGCGGGGACCGGCACGGGCACGGGGAGCACGGGGGC
>NZ_VJZE01000713.1 GCF_009377205.1 Streptomyces phyllanthi | reverse complement strand
GTACGGGGGCGGGAGCCGACGGCCGGGACGCGCGGGCGGGAGCCGACGGCCGGGATACGGGTGCCGGGGTCGCGGGGTGTCACGGGCTCACTCACCGATGTCCTCGTTCCACAGGTCCGGGTTGTCCTTGATGAAGGCGCGCATCAGTTCCACGCACTCGGGGTCGTCCAGCAGCACGATCTCCACGCCGTGCTCCGCGAGCCAGTCGTGGCCGCCGTGGAAGGTGGCGGCCTCGCCCACGACGACGCGGGAGATGCCGAACTGGCGGACCAGACCGCTGCAGTACCAGCACGGCGAGAGGGTGGTCACCATCGTCGTACCGCGGTACGACCGCTGCCGTCCCGCCGCGCGGAAGGCTGCCGTCTCGGCGTGCGTGGAGGGGTCGCCGTCCTGGACGCGGCGGTTGTGGCCGCGGCCCAGGAGGGTGCCGTCCGCGCCGTAGAGGGCCGCGCCGATGGGGATGCCGCCCTCGGCGAGACCGGCGCGGGCCTCGGCGACGGCGGTGGCGAGCCAGGCTCGTGCCCGTGCGTGATCCATGCCCTTACCTTCCCGCGTCGTCCGTGCCTTCACTCCCGAGTCTGCGCCTCGTCCACGCCTTCGCTCTCGCGTCTGCGCGCGTCCGTGCCTTCGCCCTCGCGCGTCGTCCGTGCCGTGGCTCTCGTGCGTCAGACCTGCCGAGCAGGGAGGTGAGGTCGTCGAGGGCCGGTTCCAGGTTCTCCGTGCCCGGCTCGACGACGGCGTACGAGCGGACCAGGAACTCATGGAGGGCGGCTGTGCCGAACCGGATCATGACCATGCCCGGCGGCGCGTAGAACTCCATGACCGTGGTGGCCGGCCCGCACGGCCAGATGTGCACGTCGCCGATCCCGGCCGGGGCGCCGATCCCCTCCTCCAGGAGCACGCGGGCGAACGTCCAGGTCACGCCCTGGTCGTCGGCCGAGGCGTCGGCAGGGAAGTCGACGTGCACGGCGAGCGGGTCGGCGGAGGTGAAACGCAGGGTGGCGGCCACCGGGAGTTCCCGGTAGTCGGGGGTGATCAGGCAGGCGCGGGTGGACTGCTTCACGGTGACGGTCATCGTCGGTCTCCGAATCGGTCGAGAGGGCGGCCGGCTGGGCCGCTGCGTCTTCTCGACCTCGTGGAGGGCTCAGGGATTACGCGGATGTTCAGACCAATTACCGTGACGTGCGTCACTTTTTCGCTATTGCCGATGATTTTGTCATTGAGACTTACAAAATCGTCCTCGTCCCTACCCGCAGGCAACTGGAGCGTCCTGCCATGATCGACGGTCCCGTCGCCCTTTCAGAACCGGCGTCCGCGTCCGCCACGGCCACCGCCACCGCCGAGTACACCCGGATCTTCGAGGAGCAGCAGCCTCGCCTCGTCGCGTACGCGCGCTCGCTCACCCGGAACTCCTGGACGGCGGAGGACCTCGTCGCCGAGGCGCACTTCCGCGTGTGGCGGCGGCTGTCCGCGGGCCATGAGATCGACAACGTGCCGGCGTATCTGATGACGACGCTGCGCCATCTCGCGGCCGCGGCCGGGAGCGCCACGCGCGAGACCCCGCAGGATCCGCAGGATCCGCAGAGCCCCGAACGGGTCCAGATCGGAACCCACGACGGCGACCCCGCCGAGCGGGTCTCCTCCGTCGACCTGCTCGTGCGCGTGCTGGGCCAGCTGCCCGAGCGCTGGGTGCAGGCGCTGTGGCTCGCCGAGGCGGAGGGCCAGCCGCTGGAGGCGGTCGGGCAGCGGATCGGTGCCAAGCAGGGCGCCACGGCGGTACTGCTGCACCGGGCCCGCGAGGGCATGCGCCAGGCGTTCCTGCGTGCCCACCCCGGCGCTCCGGACGACCCCGCGTGCGAGGCCCACTGGGAGCGCATGCCCGCGTATGTGCGCGGTACGGCGACGTCCCGGCAGTCCGAGCAGGTGCTGGGGCACGTGGACGGGTGCGACGACTGCCGGGGGCGGCTCGTCGAGCTGATGCGCGCCAACGACCGGCTGCCCGCGCTCGTCGGACCCGCTCTGCTGGTCTTCGCGGTGGGCGGCGCGGGCAAGTTCCTGCTCACCTTCACCGCGGGGTCCGCCGGGGCGGTGACCGCGGCGGGTGCGGCGGGAGCCGCAGGCGGGCACGGGGGTGGGCTGCTGGACACCGCACGCCAGGCCGTGACCGGTGGCGGTGCGGCGAAGCCGACGGCTGTCGCGGTCGGCGCGGCCGTGGCGAGCGCCGCCATCGCGGCCGTGATCGCGCTCGGCGCGTTCGACGCCTCCCCGCTCCGCCCGGAGGGGTCACAGCTGGCAAAGGTGCCGGTGATGCAGCCGTCTCAGGGACCCGGCGTGCACGTGCCCGAGGAGCGCACCTCCGGGGGCGCGGCGGAGACGCGGGAGGACGAGCGGGCCTCGACGAACGGGGAGGTCGTGTCCGCGGCCGGCCCCGCGGTGGTCGAGGTCGTGCCCGCGGTGGCCGACGAGTCCACGCCCACGGTGGCCGGACCGGTGGCCGAGCGTCCGGTGGACGACTCCCGGCGGCCTGTCGTGGAGGCACCGGTGGCGGAAAAGCCTGTGGGCGGACCGGTAGAGGAAGAGCCCGCCGAGGAGAAGCCGGCGGAGGAGAAGCCGGCGGGGCCTGGGTACGAGGTTCCGGAGCCGGAGGCCCCGGAGGAGGAGGCTCCCGAGGCAGAGAAGCCGGAGACCGAGACCCCCGAGGTGGAGGTTCCCGAGGAGGAGGCTCCCGAGCCTGAGGTTCCGGAGACCGAGACCCCCGAGGTGGAGGTTCCCGAGCCCGAAGTCCCCGAGGTGGAGGTTCCCGAGCCCGAAGTCCCCGAGGTGGAGGTTCCCGAGCCCGAGGTCCCGGAGACGGAGGACCCGGAGACGGAGGACCCGGGCTCCGAGCCGCCCGCCCCGGTCGACCCGGCGCCCGCACCGCCGAACCCCTCGGACCCCGGAGACGGCTGCGACGGCTGAGGCGGTCCGGTCAGGGCACGCGTGGCGTGAGGTACGCATGCGGGTGCGGGTGCGGGTGCGGGTGCGGGTGCGGGTGCGGGTGCGGGTGCGGGTGCGGGTGCGGGTGCGCTGCTCTGCCGGGCATTGCTCTCGTCGGGTG
>NZ_VJZE01000712.1 GCF_009377205.1 Streptomyces phyllanthi | reverse complement strand
GGGCTGCCCCCAGCCTACCCGATCCCCCGGACTCCTCCGGTCCTCTCCCCCGCGCCCGAACGAGTTCGCAAGCACTCCCCGCCGTCATGTAATGTTTCCGGCGGAGGATTCGCCTAGAGGCCTAGGGCGCACGCTTGGAAAGCGTGTTGGGGGCAACCCCTCACGAGTTCGAATCTCGTATCCTCCGCCAGTGCCTCACCGGGCACGATGTCGAAGGGCCCCACCGTTCGCGGTGGGGCCCTTCGACGTGCTCCGTCTCAGTTTCCGTCTCAGTTCGTTGTCGGGAGCTCCCACAGAGCGTCGCCGACCTGCTGCGCGACCTTGCGGAGCATGGTCCCCGTCACGTGCATGTACCGAGCGCGCATCCGGGCCGCTCCCCCGGGCTCCCAACCCATGATCGAGTCGATCACGACGTCAGGGACGCCGAGGATCAGGAGGACGGTCGCGGCGGTGTGGCGAGCGTCATGGAGACGGCCGTCCCGGACGCCCGCGTCCCGAAGCAGCCGCTTCCAGACGTGGAAGTCGGTGTTCGGGCTCAGCGGCCCGCCGACCGGCGAGGCGAAGACGTACCCCTTGCCCTCCCAGTCCCCACCGGCCGCGATCCGCTCCCGCTCCTGGGCTTCCTGATGCAGCCGGAGAATCTTGATCAGCGGATCGGGCAGACCGATGGTGCGCCGCCCGGCACGCGACTTGGTGGACTTGTGCTCGCGCCGGGTCTGCTCCCGCTTGGGGCAGTAGCCCGCCTTCCGGCCGCACGGGTTGTCTCCGCAGCCGTGCGCGTACTTGGGCCGGAGCCGGTTCTTACGGATGCGGACGTACCCCGCGTCCAGGTCGACGTCCTCCCAGTGCAGCCCGAGCGCTTCCCCTTGCCGCAGCCCGAGCGCCAGGGCGACGACCCAGCGGGCGCTGTTGCGGAGCTTGGCCGCCTCGACGAGCAGGCTCTGCACCTCCTCGATCGTGTACGGCTCGATGTCCTCTTCTTCGAGGCGCGGAGCCTTGGCGATCTCGGCGGCGTTGGTGGGCACGTGCCCGCGCCGTACTGCTTCGCCGAGGGCGACCCGGATGGTTCGGTGGGCATGGTGAGCGGTGCCGGCCGAACTGCCGGAGCTCTGCATCTTCCGGTAGAAGCGCTCCAGGTGCTCGGGCTCCAGCCGTTCGAGTCGGTGGGCGCCCAGGCCGGGCACGAGGTGAACGCGCACGTCCACCTCGTAGCCGTCGTACGTGTTCTCGGAGACGTACGGCTTGGCGATGTTCTCGACCCAGTGCTCAAGCCAGCTCTGTACGGTCCAGCTCTTGCCGGGCTTCGTGAGCTTCTTGGAGTCCCGCGCCCGCTCCATCTCGCGAACTGCCTTGGTGACCTCAGCCCTGGTCTTCCGCTCGATGTGGCGGCGGTCCGGCTTGCCGTCATCGCGGACGCCGACCGTCACCCGGCCGTGCCACTTCCCGTCCTTGCCGAGGTAGATGGACGAGGCCCCGTTGGGCTGACGAGTGCGCTTCTCCGGCTTCTTCTCTGCCATGTCCGGCCTTCCCTCAGGCCGCCGCGGCGGGACGACGACGGAGCTTGGTGACGTACGCACGCAGAGCCTCGGGCGGAACCCGGCGGAGTCGACCGACCATGACCGACTCGATCTCGCCCGCGAGCACGAGCTTGAAGCACGTCGTACGGCCGATGCGGAGCCGCCAGGCGGCTTCTTCGACGGTCAGCAGGACCGCCGAGGAGTCGGCAGGCTCCAAGACAGTGACTGTGGCGTGCTGCTCAGGCATGGGTGGGCTCTCCTTCCGTTCCGGGGGCGGGTTCGAGGGATGCGGCAAGCCAGGCTTCGGCGGCGGACAGGCCGGTTCCGGCGAAGACCCAGTGGGCGAGGACGTACGTCGTGTCGGGCGCGGGTGCGTTGGCCGCTGCGGCTTGGGCGCGGCGCCATTCGGCGCGGGCGTCGCGGAGGGCGCCGAGGGTGGTGGAGTAGCGGCGTGACTTGGTGGAGAAGTGGCCGCGGAAGCCGAGCATGTGGGCCCAGGCACGCAGGCGGAGGTGTTCGAGGTCCTTGCGTGCGCCGAGGGTCCAGGCGGTTCGGACCAGGCGGCGGGCGTGGTCGCTGATGTCGAGCTGGGCCAGCTCGGCGGCGAACTTCAGCGGCCGGTCGAGAGCTCCGGTGGCGGTCTCGGCGCCCTTGGTGGCGTACTTGGCGATGTACGCCGCTACGGCCCGTTCGGTGAGTTCCTGGCCGTTGTTGAAGTCGGCCGAGCGGATGGTGCGTACGTCGAGTTGGCGGCCGAAGGCGAAGGTGTGGGCTCGTCCGTCGGTGACCGGGCCGCCCACGCGGACCTTGGCGGCGGCGGTGCCGATGGCGTCGGTGAGCAGTTCGGCGGTTGCCCAGGCCGGGGGTGGGGTGTCGCCGCCGTTGGGGCCGTCGATGCGGATGACGGCGTGGAAGTGGACGGCGCCGCGCTTCTGGTACTCGGCGACCTTGGCGAAGGAGACGCGGGCGTGTTCGCGGAAGCGGCGCTGGGACAGGCCCGCGCGTTTGGCGACCTCTCGGCGCAGGTAGGTCGAGAAGCGCCGCCAGAGCGGACCAGCGTGCGCGTTCCAGAGAACGGCCGCTTCGTAGTCGTAGGTGTCCGGGTCAAGCGGGGTGCCGAGTGCCGCGTCGTCCTGGTCGTGGCGGAGGCCGCAGCGGCAGGGGCGGGGTGTTCCGGCCGGGCCCGTGGGGCGGTTGTGAACCGGGCCGAAGCTCGGCGCGGTGAAGGTGGCGAAGACGCGCGGGTGTGCAGCGACGTGTTCGGGGGTGCCCTTGCCGCCGCGCAGGCCTGAGGTGATCAGGTGGAAGGTGTCGCGGCGGTAGACCTCTGCGCAGGCCGCGCAGCGGGTCGTACGGCGGTTGTTGCAGCGGACGAGGAGCTGTCCGGCCGGGAGGTCGGTGGAGTCGAGGTGCTGGAGGACGCGGCCGATCTCGCCGGTGCCCGTGTCTACGTCGTACTCGGTGCGGTGGCCGTCGAGCCGGATCGGGTTGGTGCAGCCGCCAAGGCCGGAGAGCTGGTGCACGATGCCCGGCAGGGTGCCGTGCTGGGCCAGCTTGGCCAGTTCCGGGAGCGGGGGCGGGGTGGTGCG
>NZ_VJZE01000711.1 GCF_009377205.1 Streptomyces phyllanthi | reverse complement strand
TATAAGAGACAGGTCCCTCCCCCACGTAAGCCGCGCCGTCTCCATGACCGCCGGGACATCCTGGTCCAGCCACTCGACGTCCCAGATCTCATCCGGGCTCAGCCAGCGCAGCTCGTCGTGGTCCTCCAGAGGCCGCGGATCACCGGAGAGAAGGTGCGCGGTCCACACGCGCAGGACGTAGTCGGCCTTCAGAGGCCACTCGCCGGGGACCCGCTCCGCCGGCTCCACCTCGACGCCGAGCTCTTCACGCAGCTCACGCACGAGCGCGTCCTCAGGGGTCTCGCCGGGCTCGACCTTGCCCCCGGGCAGCTCCCAGCGCCCAGCGAGCTCAGGCGGCGCACTCCGGCGCGCGGCGAGCAGACGCCCGCCGTCCAGCAGAGCGGCTCCCACCACCACGATCGGTTCGGTCATGCGCGGGAGCCTACGGGAGCGGGAGGGGAAGCCGGGCGGAGCCAGTCAGCTCCCCCCGCCGTGCCCGTTCTGGCCGATTTGCTCGACCCAGTAGAGCTGCTTGTGCCCACGGCTGTCGAGGCTGTCCGCGATCTCCTGCGCCTCGGCCCTGGTCGCGTACCTTCCGACGCGATAGCGATTGCCGTTGTCGTCCTGCCGTATGACGAGCCAGGGGAGAGTGATCGTGCCGTCGCTCATCGCGCCCCTCCACTTCCCGTCCCCGGCTCACGCCGCGCCGCCCCACCCAGGGAAACCGCAATCCGCATATGCCCGAGCGTACGCCTAACCTTCACGCAGCGAATACGGCTTTTCACAACGAGGTACGCAACCAGCCACCCCACAGGGCCGGCATCCCGTCGAACGCGCCGCCGACCGCCCCGCGCGCGCCCCTGTGCGCTCTCACAAGCAGCAATCCAGCAGCTCAGGCGGGAACGGGGCGCGAAGGGCATACCCCGAGGCACAGCCACGAGAACGGCCAGATTCGAACTACGGCTCGACGAAAGACGCTTGGACACACCCCGGACATCATCCTCAAGGCGCACGGATTGGCCGGATCCCTCGGGCCGCCGCGCTACTTCACCGGGAGGTGGTACGCCACGCGGTACCGATCCGCCGGCACCACCACGTCGGCCGTCTCCACCGGACGACCGGACGCGAAGTACGTGCGCTGGATGACGATGACGACATGCCCGGGGACACCCCCGAGGAGCAGGAGCTCCTCGGCGAGACCGGGCCGGGCCCCGACCTCCTCCGTCACGTTGTCCACGATCACATCGATCGCCGCCATGCGTTCGACGACACCCATCCCGCCGAGCGGCCCCTCCTCGGGGAGCATCACCGGCGTACGGCCGGTCACCACGAGCGGCTCCCAGGACGTGGAGAGCATCATCACCTCGCCCGCGTCCCGGAACAGGTACTTCGTACACATCACCCGCTCCCCGGGCTGGATGGACAGCCGCTCGGCGACGAGGCGGCTCGCCTCGGTCTGCTCGCTGCGCGACTCCCACGTGCCGCGCGCCACGGCGTCGGCCTGCTCCTGCCGGAACGGCGTGGCCCCACTGGAGGGCCGGAACCCGGAGCGGACGACCCGGCGGGGCACGGGCCGCTCCCTCACATACGTCCCCGATCCGGAGCGGCCCTCGACGAGCCCCTCGGCCATCAGCACCTTGCGGGCCTCCAGCGCCACCGTGTCCGAGACGCCGTACTGCTCGCGGATGCGCGCCTGGGAGGGAAGCCGGGTGCGGGGCGGCAGCGAACCGTCGACGATCTTCTTGCGGAGATCACCCGCGACACGCAGATACGCCGGCTGCTCACCGAAAGTCACTGGCCGCTCCCATCAGGTTGTACAGACAGCAACAGCCTGGCAACCGTGGGTTGTCTCTTGCAAGTGAAGGCCAGACAATCACCCGATGTGATGACAGCTGCCGCAGGGGGGCTTTACGCAGGCACTTTCTCCCCGCTATGGCCGCCTTCACACCTCCTGAGCGGAGCCGTCCCCTCCTCCGTCCCCGGCACCGTCCTCCACGTCATAGGAGGGCGGGGTCGTGGCCAGGCCCAGAGCCTTGCGGGCCGTGACCGTCTTCTGGGGGTCGGTGAGGTCCCAGCCCTCGTCGTAGTGGTCGTAGTAGGTGTCCTCGTCGGAGGCCTTCGCCGCCTTCGCCCACTCCTTCCGCGCCAGTTCCAGGTCCTTCACGAGAGCCGCGACCGGCTTCTCGGCCCCCTCGGGCCACTCGTGGCCGCGGAGCATGCCGACCTGCCGGGCGAGCGCGTCCGACACACGGGTGGCCCACTTCTTGTAGCCGGGCAGGTTCTCCTCGACGTACTCCTCCTCCGGCCCCGACTCCATCGCCTCGTTGAGGACGGCTGCCGCCTTCAGATAGGCGACCTGGTGCTCGTCGAGCGTCGTCCCGTCCTTGCGCAGCGAGCCGGTCAGGCTGCCCTTCTCGTCCGTGCTGCCGAACATGCAGGTGATCTCGCGGTCGCCGAGCCCCCAGCTCTGCCGCGTGGGCGTGAAGTAGTAGACGTCGACGTCGAGCGGCATGGCCCAGGAGTCCATCGCGTACGAGTCCGCCAGCGTGTAGCACTTGTCGTCGGCGACCTCGGTGACCGCGTCGTCGCCGGGCCAGCCGCCGTCGGGCAGATCGAAGTTGGCGAACACCTCGGCGTCGTGCTCACCGCTGCAGGGCACCGTGTCGACGTCGTACGCGTAGCCCTCCAGGGAACCGTTCGGCGCGTCGAAGCACTCACCCTTCTCCACCGAGAAGGTGCTGCCGTTGTCGCGCGCCGCTTCCTGGAAGCCCTCCCAGAAGTCGCGCGCACCGCCGGTGGCGAGGGAGACGGTCATCAGGAGGGCGCCGATCACCGACAGCACCATCCCCGAGACGGCCATCCCCTTGCCCCGCTCGCCCCTCCTCCCGATCTGCACGAGCGCGACGATCCCGAGGACCAGGCCGACGAGGGGCAGGAAGCAGAGGATCCCGAGCACTAGCGCGGCGATCGCGAGACCGTTGACGGGCGCGGGGTGGTGGTAAGGGGAGTAACCCTGCCCCCAGGGCTGGTACGGGTGGGCGTACGGCTGACCCGGCGCCCCGTACGGCTGCCCCGGCCCCGCGGGCGGCGGGTACTGCCCCGGAGGCGTCGGGACCTGCCCCTGGGG
>NZ_VJZE01000710.1 GCF_009377205.1 Streptomyces phyllanthi | reverse complement strand
CCCCTGGGCCCTCCCCCGTGCCGGATCATCATGCCCGCCCAGTCCCGGAAGTCGTCCTGGTCCTCGCGGGGGACGCCGAGCAGGTCGCAGATGGCGTAGATGGGGAGCGGAAACGCGAACTCGTGGATGAGGTCGGCGTGACCGGTCCCGGCGAACCGGTCGATGAGCTGATCGGTGAGCTCCTGGACCCGGGGCGCGAACTCCGCGACCCGGCGGGGGGTGAAGGCCTTGCTGACCAGCCGGCGCAGCCGTGTGTGGTCCGGCGGGTCGATGTTGAGCAGATGCGTCATCAACTCGGCCTTGCGCTCGCCGGGGATACCGGTCTTCCCCTTGGCGTGCGCCGGTTCGTCGTGGTGCGCCGGGTTCTTGGAGAGGCGTGCGTCGGCGAGGGCCTGCCGGGCGTCGGCGTAGCGCGTGACCAGCCAGGCCTCCACACCGCTCGGCAGCCGGGTCCGGTGCACGGGGGCGTGCTCACGGAGCCAGGCGTAGGCGGGGTACGGGTCGGTGGCGAACTCCCACGTGAAGAGTTCGGGCGCGGTCGGGACGGGGTGGTCGGCGGGACTGCTCATCCCTGGGCCGCCCCTGCGCTCTCCGCCACCCGGATCGCGTCCCGGTACGCCCGGGCCGCCGCCCGCAGTGCCGCCTCCGGGTCCACGCCGTCGGCCTCGGCGCGTGCCGCCAGGGCCAGCAGTTCGTAGCCGACGCCCTCGCCCTCGGGGAGCGGCACCTCGATGCCGGCCGTGCGGACGCGGGAGGAGAGCTTGGCCGCGAGGGCCAGGCCGGGCTGGCCCAGAGGTATCCCGTCCGTCACCGACTCGCGCCGCTTCTCGACCGCCTTCGTGCGGAGCCAGTGCTGCCTGACCTCCTCGGGGGTCGCGGCCGTCTCGTCGCCGAAGACGTGGGGGTGGCGGTGGATGAGCTTGGTGACGATGCCGCCCGCGACGTCGTCGATGGAGAAGGGGGCGGAACCGTCCTCCGGGTCGCCCTCCTCGGCGATACGGGCGTGGAAGACGACCTGGAGGAGGACATCGCCCAGCTCCTCCCTCAGTTCGTCCCGGTCGCCCTCCTCGATCGCCTCCACCAGCTCGTACGCCTCCTCGATGCCGTACTTCGCGAGGCCCTTGTGGGTCTGGCGGGACGACCAGGGGCACTCGGCGCGGATACGGTCCATGACCTGGACGAGGTCGAGGAGGCGGGCGCCCGGCAGGTCGTACGAGGCGGGGAGCAGCTCCAGCTCGGGCATCCGGACGCGGCCGGAGCCGGCGAGGCGGGCGAGGCCGTCGGTGAGGTGCGGGTCGCCCTCGCCCGTCGCGACCACGACCAGGGTGCGGCCGCCGGCGCAGGCGTCGACCAGCTCCTCGGCGGTGGGGCTCGCCTCCTCCACCGCTATGCCCGCCTCCCGCAGATACGGCAGCTGCGGATGCGTGCCGTCCGCGCACAGGACGCGGTCGGCGCCGTGCAGCGCCTGCCAGGCCGGCCAGGACAGCAGGCCGGGCGCGACGCGGTGGCTGGTGGTGAGCAGGATGACGCGGCCGGGGGCGCGGTCGGGGCTGGTTGCGTTCACAGACCGAACGTAACCCACGCCACCGTCACAGCCGGAAACAGTCGTCCACAGGCCCGGCGGCCGACTCACCGGCGACTGCGCCCTCCTCGGCTGCGCCCTCCTCGGCTGCGCTCTCCTCGCCCGCGCCGGCCTCGCGTACGCCGTCCTCGCCTACGCCGTCCGCGGCTGTGCCTCCGGCGTGATCTTCCGCAGCCACGGCGTCTTCGCGTCGTCGAGGGTGCTCTCCTCGACGTTCCAGGTGCCGTAGCGCGGGTTCAGGTCGACGTCGAGTTTCCCGGAGGCTTCGGAGAGGGCCTTCCAGAAGGTCGCCTTGCCCGCCTCGGTGTTCATGTCGGCGCCGAGGACGGTGCCCAGCTTCTGGGCCTCGATCTCGGTGCGGAGGCTGTCGTCGAGGTACTGCGGGGCGACGCCGTACCGCTGCAGCCAGGCCGTCTCCAGGGCCTTCGCGCCGCCCGCCTGCTGCTCCAGCGTGGAGCGGAAGGTCTGGACCTCCTTGCGGGAGACCGTCACACCGGCGTCCTGGACCGCGCGGTCGATGACCCGGTCGAGGACCATGCTGTGCAGCGTGTCGCGGGTGAGACCGCCGCTCTGGGCGACGACCTGCTGGTACTGGGCGTCGTCCGCGATGGCGGCCCGTTGGGCCGCGCGCACCTCGTTCACCCGGTTCTCCAGCTGCGCGACCGTGATCTGCTGGTCGCCGACGACGGCCGCCGCGCCGGGATGCGCGTCGTTTCCGCAGGCGGTGAGAACGGGTGCCGCCGCGGCGAGCGCGGCGGAGAGGACGAGCACGGTACGACGGCGGCGGTGCAAGTTGGCCTCCCGAGGAGATTGTGCGACGGTGCACAAAGTCTTGCGGTGATCGATGGTAGGCAGTGGCCCTGCTCTCGGCCAGTGATTCGACCAACGATTCATCACGACTTCCGGCACCGCCGCGCCCGCGGGCCGCTTCTCAGCCGTGCATCTGCCCCAGCCACTGGAGCGTCCGCCGCACCTCCGTCGCCAGGGGGTGGCCGGGGCCCCTCAGCCGTTCCACGTCGTGCAGGAGGCGGGCCAGGGTGTCATGGGCGGCGGGGCGGTCGCCGAGGGCGAGGAGGAGGTGGCCCATGCGGCGGCGGACGTCCAGGGAGAGTTCGGGGTCGCCGGCCACGTACTGGTTCTCGTAGTACGGCAGCAGGGAGCGGTACTCGGCGAGGGCGGCGGCCGGCTCGCCGAGCTGCTCCAGACACTGGGCGGACTCGTAGCGGAAGCGCAGGGACTGCGGGTCGGCCTGGCCCGCCTCCTTGGCCCGCTCGTCGGCCAGACGGCGCAGCTCGGGCAGGGCGCGGCGGTACTGGCCGTCGTCCATGAGCGTGGCCGCGTACTGCTTGCGCAGGGTCCGTACGACGGGTGAGTGCTCTCCGTGCTGGGCGGCGGCGGCCGGGAGGATCTGGCCGAGGATGTCGACGGCCTGGGTGATGCGGCCCTCGCCGAGGAGCCGCTTGACCTCGTCGACGGCGCCCGCGACATCGGGCTTCTCGACGGCGGGCGCGGCCTGGGGCTGCGGCGCGGGCG
>NZ_VJZE01000070.1 GCF_009377205.1 Streptomyces phyllanthi | reverse complement strand
GCCCCCGCCTCCCCCGAGAAGTCCGTCGCCACCTGCCATGCCCCGGCCAGCGTCAGCGCCCTCGCCGCCTCGTCGAAGGCGGCCGTACGGATGGACGTGTGCCCGAAGGCCGCAGCGCCCCCCACCCGGGCGATCCGCCGGTGCCCGAGCGCGGCCAGATACCGCACGGCCTCGGTCACGGCGGTGGCGTCGTCGGTCCACACGGAGGTGAGGCCGCCGGTGAGGGACGGGTGGCCGACGGCCACGACCGGCATACCGAGCCGCTCCACCGCCGCCACCCGGGGATCATCCGCGCGGAAGTCGACGAGGATCGAGCCACTGACCTGCTTCCCGCGCCACCACGCGTCCTGAAGCCCCACCTCCTCCTCCAGGTTCCGCACCAGCCGCAGCAGCAGCGAGCACGAGCGCTCGGTCAGCACGCTCTCCACCCCGGAGACGAACTCCATGTAGAACGGTTCGAGGCCGAGCAGCCTCGCCGGCCGGCAGATCGCGAGCCCCACCACGTCCACCCGCTGACTGGACAGCGAGCGCGCGGTCAGGTTCGGCGCCCACCCCAGCTCGCGAGCCGCCGTGAAGATCCGGTCCCGGGTGGCGTCGGACAGCCCCGGCTTGTGGTTGAAGGCCAGCGACACCGCCCCCTTGGACACCCCGGCGCGCGCGGCGACGTCCTTGATGGTGACCCGGGGGGCCGGCGGGGTGGAGGGGGTCGTCATCGGGTCGGCTCCACGCAGTACAGGGCGGATCGGGCGGCTTCCGCGGCGGAATCGCCGGAAGCCTTCCAGCCGCGTACGCCCATGGTGACCCGCTCGCCGGGCAGCAGGGTGACGAGCCCGGTGTCGGCCCGTGCCTCCGGGGCCAGCCGGTCGGCCTGGAGCAGCAGATCCCGTACGAGCGTACGGGCCGTCACGGTCACTGCGCCCGGCGCCACGGTGACGTCGAACTCCGGTCGCGGATACGGCACTTCGCGGTCCGGCACCGGAAAGTGCAGCGCGCGCAGTCCTCCCCCGCTCTCGGCTTCGCCTCCACTCGTGGGGGACCCCCATGCGTCGGCGACCAGGAACTCCTTGGGACCCACGGGCTCCAGCTCGGGCGGCACACCGAGGCGGGCGACCGTCCGTGCGGCGGCCGACAGCGCCCTGTCCGTCTCGGCCACCACCGTGCCGTCCACGGACATCCGCCGCAGCCTGAGGACGGCGGCCCAGTCCTCGCCCGCCTGGTTCACCGCCGCCAGCACCAGCCCCCCGCCGTCCCCTGCCTGCAGCGTGAGCAGCCGGTCCGCGTACAGCCGCCTCAGCTCGTGGTACAGCGGCTTGGGCCGTCCGTCGCCGTCGACGGCGGCCCACGAGGTCACCGGCCAGCAGTCGTTGAGCTGCCACACGATCGTGCCCGCGCACACGGGCCAGTGCGACCGCCAGTGCTCGATCCCGGCGGCGATCGCCCGGGCCTGGTTGACCTGCGTCAGATAGTGCCAGCGGTCGAAGTCCCGCGCGGAGAAGCCCTCCTGGGGTACGGCGAAGTGGCGGGCGAGCCCCCGCTGGAGCTTCCCGTTGCCGTCGGCGGCCTTTTGGTGGTGCAGCATGCCGGGGGAGTGGGGGGCGAGCTCCTCGCCGGGCAGGGCGCGCCGCAGCGTCGCGTACGCGGGCGGCGCCTGCCAGCCGAACTCGGCCACGAAGCGCGGCACGTATCCGCGGTACTCCGCGTAGTCCTCCCGGTTCCACACCTCCCACGAGTGGTGCGTACCGTGCGCCGGGGCGTTCGGGTGGTGGTCCCAGGACCCGGACCAGGGGCTGCCCGCCGTGTACGGCCGCGTCGGGTCCAGCTCGGCCACGACACGCGGCAGCACGCCCAGGTAGTACCCCTCGCCCCACGAGTCCCCGGCGAGCCGTTCCTCCCAGCCCCAGTCCCGGAAGCCCCACAGGTTCTCGTTGTTGCCGTTCCACAGCACGAGCGACGGGTGCGGCATCAGCCGTACGACGTTCTCGCGCGCCTCGGCCTCCACCTCGCCCCGCAGCGGCTGCTCCTCGGGGTAGGCCGCGCACGCGAACGGGAAGTCCTGCCAGACCAGCAGCCCCAGCTCGTCGCACGCCTCGTAGAAGTCCTCGCTCTCGTAGATCCCGCCGCCCCAGACCCTTACGAGGTCCACGCCCGCGTCGGCCGCCTGGGTGAGCCGCTCGCGGTAGCGCTCGCGGGTGATCCGGGACGGGAACACGTCGTCCGGGATCCAGTTGACCCCGCGCGCGAAGAGCCGCGTCCCGTTGACGGCCAGCGTGAAACCGGTGCCGTGCTCGTCCGCGCTCCGGTCCAGCTCCACGCTCCGGAACCCGATGCGCCGCCGCCACACGTCGAGGGCCGAGCCGTTGTGGCCGAGCGTCAACTCGACGTCGTACAGCGGCTGCCGCCCGTATCCCCGCGGCCACCACAGGTCGGGGTCCGGCACCTCCAGCCGTACGGTCCCGCTGGTCCCGTCGATCTCCGCGCGCGCCCGTACGTCACCGATCCGCGCCTCCAGCGTCAGATCCGCCTCGACCCGGGTCCGCTCGACGTCGACGGCCAGCTCGACCCTCCCCGGCCCGCCCTCGACGGTCACCAGCGGGCGCACCCGGGCGATCCGCGCCGTCGACCAGTGCTCCAGGCGCACCGGCCGCCAGATCCCGGCCGTGACCAGCGTGGGCCCCCAGTCCCAGCCGAAGGAGCAGGCCATCTTGCGGAGGTACGGGAAGGGCTCGGCGTACGCGTTCGGCCGGTCGCCGAGCCGCTGCCGCACCGCCTCGGCCTCGGTGTACGCGGAGGCGAAGCGCACCGCGAGCCGGCCGCTCACGCCGGTCACGTCGAAGCGGTACGAGCGGTGCATGTTCCGTACCCGGCCCAGGAGCCGGCCGTCCAGCAGGATCTCGGCGGCCGTGTCGAGGCCCTCGAAGACGAGATCGGTCTGCTCGTGCCCGGAGGCGGCCGCGAGGTCGGACTCGTACGTCCACTCCCGGCGCCCCACCCACGCCACCTCGGTCTCGTTCCGCCCGAGGAAGGGGTCCGGGATCACGCCCGCCGCCAGCAGGTCGGTATGCACACAGCCCGGTACCGCGGCCGGCAGCGCCCGGCCGTCGTGCCGCAGGGTCCATCCCTCGGTGAGCGGTGTGGCCTCCAGCATGCGCACTCCCTAAACCGGTCCAGCCCATCATCCGAAAGTGGGATGCGAAATATTTCGACACCCTTGGCGAAATAGGGACTTTACCGGTTCAGTTCGGGGCTGTCAGAGTGCCGAACCAGCCAACCCACTCGTGCTCATCCGTCCCCGAACGGAGCTGGTGCACATGAACCACCGCAGAACGATCGTCGGAACGCTGCTGGCCGCCGCGCTCATGGCCGCGGGCTGCACGGGCAGCGGAGGCACGTCGAAGGGCGCGGACGCCAAGGCCCCCGACGACCCGTCGAAGGTGACCGGAACCATCACGGTCCTCACCCCGCGGACCGACATCGTGCAGGACGGCACGATGCAGAAGTACGCCGACGAGTTCAAGAAGACCTACCCGAAGGTCACGGTGAAGTTCGACGCCATCACCGACTACGAGGCCGAGGTCAAGATCCGTATGAACACGGAGAACTACGGCGATGTCCTCATGATCCCGGCCGTCATCAAGAAGAACGACTACCCGAAGTTCTTCGCCTCGCTGGGCACGGCGGCCGAGCGCGGCAAGAAGTACCGCTTCACCGACTTCACGACGGTCGACGGCAAGGTCTACGGCCAGACCACGAACGGTGGAATGCCCGGCTTCCTCTACAACAAGCGGGTCTGGCGGGAGGCCGGCATCACCGACTGGCCCACCACCCCGGACGAGTTCCTCACCGCCCTGAAGGCCATCAAGTCCCGGACGGACGCGATCCCGTACTACACCAACTTCAAGGCCGGGTGGCCGCTGACCTCCTGGACGTACGTCAACGGCTCGGTGCACTGCGACACCCAGGCCACCGCGAAGATGGCCGAGGGCAACCCGTGGGCCGAGGGCGCCGACCTGCGCGTCGCCGACCGGCTCCTGTACGACATCGTGGACCAGGGCCTGGCCGAGAAGGACCCGACGACCACCAACTGGGAGGAGTCCAAGCCCCGGCTGGCGAAGGGCGAGATCGCCACGCAGTGGCTCGGCACCTGGGCGATCATCCAGTTCCAGCAGGCCGCCGAGAAGGCCGGGGCCGACCCCGACGACATCGGGTTCATGCCGTTCCCCGCCCAGGTGGACGGCACCTTCTGCGCGGTCGTGGCGCCCGACTACAACCAGGCGGTGAACGTCCACTCCCCGCACAAGGAGGCCGCCCGCGCCTGGATCGACTGGTTCACCGACAAGTCCACCTACGCGGACGACAACCTGGCCATGTCCCCGCTCAAGGACGCCCCGCTGCCCGAGGTGCTGAAGCCGTACGAGGACGCCGGGGTGAAGCTCATCGAGGTCGACGACAGCAAGGGCGGACTGGTCAAGGAGATCGACAACGCCTCGGAGGTCGGCATCTACGGGCCCGAGTACCGCCAGGACCTCGTCGACATCGCCCGCGGCGCCAAGGACGGCGACCTCGGCGACTTCCTCGACGGCCTCGGCGAACGCTGGACCGAGGCGGAAAAGTCCCTGGGGTCCTGATGACGCCCACGACGGAGAAGGTGGCGCGGCCGACGAAGACCGCGCCACCGGCCGCCGAGACGTCCGGGCCCCCGCGGAAGGTGCGCGTGTGGCAGCGGCTCACCCCGTGGCTCTTCCTGGCCGCCCCGCTCGCCCTGCTGATCACCTTCACGTACGCGCCGGTCGCCAACATGGTCGCGTACAGCCTCACCGACTGGGACGGCGTCAGCCCCGAACTCCACTACACCGGCGTCGGGAACTACGCCGACATCTTCACGCGGGCGGAGCTCTTCCAGGTCTTCCTGGTCAGCGGCTACTACCTCGCCGCCTCGGTGGTGCAGATCGGCCTCGCGCTCTACTTCGCCACGGTCCTCAGCTTCAACGTCCGCTTCCGGAACTTCTTCAAGGGCGTGCTCTTCTTCCCGTACCTGATCAACGGGGTCGCGATCGGTCTCGTCTTCCTCTACTTCTTCCAGGACGGCGGCACCCTCGACTCGGTGCTGGGCCTGTTCGGGTACGAGCCGGACCACGCCTGGCTGGGCACTCCGGCCTCCGCGAACATCTCCCTCGCCGGGGTGTCCGTCTGGCGCTACACGGGCCTGAACTTCGTCCTCTTCCTGGGCGCGATCCAGTCCGTCCCGGGGGAGTTGTACGAGGCGGCCGAACTGGACGGCGCGAACCGCTGGCACCAGTTCCGCCACCTCATCGCGCCGAGCATCAAGCCCGTACTGAGCCTGACCGTGATCCTGTCCGTCTCCGGCTCGCTGTCGGTCTTCGAGATCCCGTACATCATGACCGGCGGCGCCACCGGCACCGAGACCTTCGTGATCCAGACGGTGAAGCTCGCCTTCCAGTTCAACAAGACGGGGCTCGCCTCGGCGGCCGCGGTCGTGCTGCTGCTGATCATCCTGGCGGTGACCTGGGTGCAGCGGCGCCTCGTCCCCGACGACAAGGTGGAGCCCGTATGACCCGCCGCACCGTGGCCCGCACCCTGGTGTACCTGTCGCTGATCGGCGCCGCCGCGGTCGTCCTGCTCCCGCTCGGCGTCGTCTTCCTGATCTCCCTGAAGTCCTCGAAGGAGATGGCGAACGACGGCGGAGCGCTCTCGCTCCCCGACGACCTGCTCAACCTCGGCAACTACATGACGGCGTTCCAGGACGGCCGGATGCTCTCGGCGTTCGCCAACACGGCCGTCATCCTGCTGGTCGCCATCGCGGGGACCGTCCTCATCGGCTCGATGACGGCCTACGCCATCGACCGCTTCACCTTCCGCTTCCGGAAGCTGGTGGTGGCGCTCTTCCTGGTCGCCGCGCTCGTGCCCGGCGTGACCACCCAGGTGGCGACCTTCCAGATCGTCAACAGCTTCGGCATGTTCGATTCGCTATGGGCGCCGATCGTGCTCTACATGGGCACGGACATCGTGTCGATCTACATCTTCCTGCAGTTCGTACGGTCGATCCCGGTCTCGCTGGACGAATCGGCCCGCCTGGACGGTGCCAACGCCTTCACCATCTACCGGAAGATCATCTTCCCGCTGCTCAGGCCCGCGATCGCCACGGTGGTGATCGTGAAGGGGATCACCGTCTACAACGACTTCTACATCCCCTTCCTCTACATGCCCTCCGAAGATCTTGGCGTGATTTCGACGTCCCTTTTTCGCTTCAAGGGCCCCTTCAGCGCCCACTGGGAGGTCATCTCGGCGGGCGCGGTCCTCGTCATCGTGCCGACGCTGGTCGTGTTCCTGTTCCTGCAGCGGTACATCTACAACGGGTTCATGAGGGGGGCGACGAAGTGAGGTGACCGGTCGGCGGGGGCCGCGCCCCCGAAAGGGGCGCACCCTCGTACGACGGCTACGAACCCTTGACGGAAAGCGCTCCCACCAGCACCGGGGTCACCTGCTCGACCTGCCACGGCCGAGCCCCGTACCCGGCCAGCGCGACCCCCACCGAGCCCGCGTCCGCAACCGCCGGAGGCTCCCAGCACAGCCGCCGCACGGTGTCCGGAGTGATCAGGTTCTCCTGAGGCATGTTCAGCTGCTCGGCCAGCGCCGACACGGCGGCCCGCGCCGCGGACAGCCGGGCCGCGGCGGCCGGATCCTTGTCGGCCCAGGCCCGCGGCGGCGGAGGCCCGGTCACCGGCTGCCCGGGCTGCGGCAGTTGCGCGTCCGGCAGGGCCTTCGCCCGGTCGACCGCGGCCTGCCACTGCTCCAGCTGGCGCCTCCCCATGCGGTGCCCGAAGCCGTTCAGCGAGGCGAGCGCGTGCACGTTGGCCGGCAGGCCCAGAGCGGCCTCGACGATGGCCGCGTCACTGAGCACCTTGCCCGGTGACACGTCCCGGCGCCGCGCGATACGGTCCCGGGCCTCCCACAGCTCCCGCACGACGGCCATCTGCCGGCGTCGCCGCACCTTGTGCATTCCCGACGTACGGCGCCAGGGGTCCTTGCGCGGCTCGGGCGGCGGCGCCGAGGTGATCGCGTCGAACTCCTGCCGGGCCCACTCCAGCTTCCCCTGCCGGTCCAGCTCCTTCTCCAGCGCGTCCCGCAGGTCGACCAGCAGTTCGACGTCGAGGGCCGCGTACCGCAGCCACGGCTCGGGCAGCGGGCGGGTGGACCAGTCGACGGCGGAGTGGCCCTTCTCCAGGACGTAGCCGAGGACGCCCTCGACCATCGCGCCGAGGCCGACCCGGGGGAACCCGGCGAGGCGCCCGGCCAGCTCGGTGTCGAAGATCCGCGTCGGAACCATGCCTATCTCGCGCAGGCAGGGCAGGTCCTGGGTGGCCGCGTGCAGCACCCACTCCACTCCGGAGATCGCCTCGCCGAAGCCCGACAGATCGGGGCAGGCCACGGGGTCGATGAGCGCGGTACCGGCACCCTCACGGCGCATCTGCACCAGATAGGCGCGCTGGCCGTATCGGTACCCGGACGCGCGTTCGGCGTCGACGGCGACGGGGCCGGAACCGGCGGCGAACGCGGCGATCACCTCGGCGAGCGAGGCGTCGTCGGCGATCACGGGCGGAATGCCGTCCTGAGGCTCCAGCAAAGGGATCGGCGCCCCCTCAGAAGATCCGCCGTCGTCCGGAGGGGCGCCTCCGGTGGTTCGCAGTGAGCTGTCTGCTGCGGTCTCTTGGGCGTCGGTCACCTGTCAAGAGTATCCGTGTATGGACGACGCCCGTCGGCGGAACGTTCCGCCGACGGGCGTCCGAGGGTCGTAAATCGGTCATGTGCCAGACGTGCACGAGTCACACGTGTCAGCGGGCTCGTCCGGTGGGACGGAACCGCTCGATTCCCGTGCCGGGCCGGGGCACTTGTCGCGCACCCCTGCCCCGTGTTCCCGTCCGGCGGTGCTCAGTGGATGATCCCCGTGCGCAGGGCCACCGCCACCATCCCGGCGCGGTCACCCGTGCCCAGCTTGCGGGCGATTCGGGCGAGGTGGCTCTTGACGGTGAGTGCGGACAGGCCCATCGAGACGCCGATGGCCTTGTTGGACTGGCCCTCGGCGACCAGGCGCAGCACCTCGACCTCACGGCCCGACAGCTCGCGGTAGCCGCCCGGGTGGCTCGGGGCACCCGGGGGGCGGCGGTGCATACGGGCTGCGGCGGCGCCGATGGGGGCGGCGCCCGGTCGGGTGGGGAGCCCGATATTGGTTCGCGTGCCGGTGACGACATACCCTTTCACGCCGCCGGCGAGGGCGTTGCGGACGGCGCCGATGTCGTCCGCGGCGGAGAGGGCGAGGCCGTTGGGCCAGCCCGCGGCGCGGGTTTCGGACAGGAGTGTGAGGCCGGAGCCATCCGGCAGGTGGACGTCGGCGACGCAGATGTCGCGGGGGTTGCCGATGCGGGGACGAGCCTCCGCGACGGACGAGGCCTCGATGACGTCGCGAACACCGAGCGCCCACAGATGGCGGGTGACGGTGGAGCGGACGCGGGGATCGGCCACGACCACCATCGCGGTCGGCTTGTTCGGGCGGTAGGCGACCAGGCTTGCGGGCTGCTCGAGGAGAACGGACACCAGGCCTCCTGGGGTGCGGGACGGGGCCGGCTCGTGGGGGGTGAACGGGACGAACCGTGCTTTCAAGGTCACAGTCGTCTTCGGCACCCGGCGCGTGCTTCTTTAGGAAGTGATCACGATTTGGTGAGTAACAATCCGTGCAATTCGGACACGCTGTCGATCATCCAGGGATCGAACGGGGTCGCTCCGCGTCGATACGGGTCCGAAAGTGGCCGTATCGACAAAGAGTCAGCGGCAAAAGGGTGACGCGAGCGACAGGTGGCATGATCGCGCCGAAACCGTGGGTGGAGGGCGCCGGGGGAGTGCGCGGCACCGCACGCGCTGACGGGCTCCTGCGGTTTCGATGGCGCCCTGGTCGTGCCGAGGGGCGGCGGTGCTGGGGTGCCGGGTGTGGTCGTGCGGGGCGTCGAGCGGTTGCGCCGCGCGTAGGCGGACGGGCCGCTGCCGCTGCCGTGCTCCCGGACGCGGCTCGGGCTGTGCCGCGGGGCGGTCGTGCCGGGGGTATCGGTGCCTCGGGCGGTCCCCTGTTTCGGGCTCGCCTGCGGAGCTGTGTCCGCCGGTGTGGCGCCCTGCGGGCGGGTAGCGGCGAGCGCGGTGGTTCTCGCGCCGGGCTTGCGGCTGTGGTCTCGGGTGGCTTGCCGGTGCGGCCCTCCGCTTGCTGACGGACCGCTGTGTGTGGGGGTGTGGCTTTGGCCGTTCTTGCGTGGCGGCCTCGTCGGCGGTTCCCGCGCCGGGCTTGCCTTGTGGTCGGCTGTGTCCGCCGGTGTGGCGCCCTGCGGGCGGGTAGCGGCGAGCGCGGTGGTTCTCGCGCCGGGCTTGCGGCTGTGGTCTCGGGTGGCTTGCCGGTGCGGCCCGTTGCTCGCTGACGGTGCTGTGTGGGGGATCTGGCTCGGGCCGTGCCTGTGTGGCGGCTTCGCCGGTGGTTCCCGCGCCGGGCTTGCCTTGTGGTCGGCTGTGTCCGCCGGTACGGCGCCCTGCCGCGCGCGGCCGCTGCCCCGCTCGTGGACGCGGCTCTGGCTGTGCCCGCTGGGGCGGCCGTGCCGGGCGTCGGGGCTCGCTGGCGGGCCCCCGTGCCGTCCTGCGTGCCCCCGTGCCGTCCGCGGCGCGGCCCCGCTCACGGCGGGCCGCTGCTGGCTTGCGGATGTGGTCCTGGGCCGTGCTTGCCCGTGGCCCCCACGGCGCCGGTGGGCCCCGCGGCCACCGGTGGGCCCCCGGCATGCCGACGGCCCCCGGCATGCCAACGGCCCCGGCACGCCGACGGGCCCCGGCCGTGGGGTGAATGGGTCGGCGGGGCCCGTCGCGTGCTGTGTCCGGCTAGCGCGACTGCGGACCCCGCCGCTGGGGGAGCGTCACCACGGACGCGTCGCCCGGTACCGCGGGGGGCAGGCCCGCGATCTGGGAGAGCAGGTCGCACCAGGCGGCGAGGTGCGAGGCAGTGTCGGGGACGCCGCCGAGGCCGTCGCGCGGGCTCCAGGAGGCCCGGATCTCGATCTGGGAGGCGGCCGGGCGCGTCGCGAGGCCGCCGAAGTAGTGGGAACTCGCCCGCGTGACGGTGCCGCTCGGTTCGCCGTACGCCAGTCCGCGGGACTGGAACGCCCCCGTCAGCCACGCCCAGCAGACCTCGGGGAGCAGCGGGTCGGTGGCCATCTCCGGTTCCAGCTCGGCCCGGATCAGCGTGACCAGACGGAAGGATCCCTCCCAGGCCTCGTGCCCCGCCGGATCGTGCAGGAGGATCAGGCGGCCGTCCGCCAGGTCCTCGTCGCCGTCGAGGACCGAGGCCTCCAGGGCGAACGCGTACGGGGCGAGCCGCTGGGGCGCGCGTGTGGGCTCGATATCGATCTCCGGCCGCAGCCGTGCGGCCCTCAGCGCCTCGACGGCCGCGCGGAACGGCAGCGGAGCCGCCTCCATCGCATCCCGGTCCCCCTCCTCCGCGTCGTCCATTCCGCCAGCGCCGTCCGACAGTCGTCCCTGTGCCGCAGCCATGCGGGGAAGAGTAAGGGGAACGGAGCCCGAGCGCAGGGAGAGACATCCCCTTTTTGGGGCTCGGTCCGCCTACGGTGCGCGCCCCTTCGGCTCACACACCGTTCCCGGGAAGCGGCGGTACCCGGAATCAGGGGCGGTGCCGATCGTGCGAGACTTTCCGTCGTGAGTGCCAACGCCAGCCCCTCGGGCCCCCAGCCGACCACCCCGCGCGACGCAGTCAGGGAATCAGCCTTCCTCAAGGCGTGCAGGCGCGAGCCCGTCCCGCACACGCCGGTGTGGTTCATGCGGCAGGCCGGGCGCTCCCTCCCCGAGTACCGCAAGGTGCGCGAGGGCATCCCGATGCTGGAGTCGTGCATGCGCCCGGAGCTGGTCACGGAGATCACGCTCCAGCCGGTACGGCGGCACAACGTGGACGCGGCGATCTTCTTCAGCGACATCGTGGTCCCGCTCAAGGCCATCGGTATCGACCTCGACATCAAGCCCGGCGTCGGCCCGGTCGTCGAGAACCCGATCCGCAGCCGCGCCGACCTCGCCCGGCTGCGCGATCTGACCCCCGAGGACGTCACCTACGTCACCGAGGCCATCGGTCTGCTCACCGCCGAGCTCGGCGAGACCCCGCTCATCGGCTTCGCGGGCGCCCCCTTCACCCTGGCGAGCTATCTCGTCGAGGGCGGCCCTTCGCGGACGTACGAGAACGCCAAGGCGATCATGTACGGCGACCCGCAGCTGTGGGCCGACCTGCTCGACCGGCTCGCCGACATCACCGCCGCGTTCCTCAAGGTGCAGATCGAAGCGGGCGCGAGCGCGGTGCAGCTCTTCGACTCGTGGGTGGGCGCCCTCGCACCCGCCGACTACCGGCGCTCGGTCATGCCCGCGTCCGCCAAGGTCTTCGAGGCCGTCAAGGGGTACGGCGTCCCGCGCATCCACTTCGGCGTCGGCACCGGCGAGCTGCTGCACCTCATGGGCGAGGCCGGCGCGGACGTCGTCGGCGTCGACTGGCGCGTCCCCCTCGACGAGGCCGCCCGCCGCGTCGGCCCCGGCAAGGCGCTCCAGGGCAACCTCGACCCGACGGTCCTCTTCTCTACCCAGGAGGCGGTGGAGGCCAGGACGCGCGACGTGCTCGACGCGGCCACGGGGCTCGAAGGCCACATCTTCAACCTGGGCCACGGCGTCATGCCCGCCACGGACCCCGACGCCCTGACCCGGCTCGTCGACTACGTCCACACCCGAACCGAGCGCCGGACGTATTGAGCCTGTCCGGCGGATCCCGCCGCTCTCTCCCCGCACGTCTCCAGCTCGACCGCGCCCGCCTGCCCCACAGCAGCCCGCGCGGCTCGGGCAGCCCGGGCGGCGGCGGGATGCCGGGCCGGAGCGGCCAGGCCGGCAGGATCTCCATGGCGTGTGCCTCCCGCTCGGCGCTGCATCGCGACGTCCGGGCGACGGCTTTCAATGGCCGGACTCGGCGTGCGCGCCGTGGTCGCCGAGCTGAGCTTCGAACCAGTCGTGCAGGGCGTCGACCAGTGCGGAGTCCTGCGTGGTGTAGGTCAGGGTGGCCCCGTCGGCCCGGTCCTCGTAGCGCACCTTGATGCGGTCGTACCCGTCCCGTAGTTCGGCGAGGCCGGGCATGTCGGTGCCGTGGATCCGGGCCGGGTCGGCGAAGTCTCCCCGGCTGAACGCCGCGGCCTCCTCGCGCAGGTGAGCGCGTATCAGTTCGATCTGCTCGGTGTCGCCGCTCTGGTCGGCCACGACATCCTGGATGCCCCCCGTTGCCGTGGGGCTGAAGCGGTGGGTGGTCTGCTCAAGGTCGAAGGGCATCACGGTTCTGCCTCGCTCGGCCACTAACGCCTGCCGCTCGGTCCGGCCCTCGCCCGGGTCCTGCTGGGAGCCGCCGGCCGCCAGGGCTACAGCTGTCACCGCGCCGGCGGCCACCACGCCCGCTCCGGCCACCAGGGCCCTGTGTCTGCTGTTACTCATCCAGTGCCTCCACCATCACATCGAGGGCGTGGAGTACGCCCGCTCGCTCATGGGCCGGGATCGAACCGAGCAGCCGGGAGAACCGCTCCCGTCGTGCCTCAGCCAGGTTCCGCGCCGCGCGCTGTCCCGCAGGGGTGAGCCGCAGGACAACGCCGCGCCCGTCGTCGGGAGCCGGGGCACGCTCCACCCAGCCACGGGAGGACAGCTGACCTACCAGTCGGCTCACGGTGCTCTTCTGCAGCCGCAGCCGACGCGTGAGTTCGACCTGCCGCAGCTCGCCTTCCTGTTCGAGCTCGCTCAAGGCATGTGCCTCGGAGACCGAGATCGGCCGGCCACAAGGGGTTGTTTCCGGCTGGTGCAGCCCGAAGGCGCGAACGAAGCTCCCCAGCGCCTCCTGAAGGGCGGCCGGGTCATCAGCCCTCTGATCCCTGGACATGGTTCGACCGTACAACCAGAAGGTTCGGTGGTGCAACCAGTTTCCCTGTTCCTCCGGTAGAGCCGCGCCCGAAGACGAGAGCCGGGCAGCGACAGGGGGACGACGCTTCGCTGTGTCGACACCGAGGCGCCCGGCCTCATGGGGGGCCGGGCGCCTCATCAGCGAAAGGTGTATGCCCTCGCGGTCACTTGAAGGACCGCAGGCGCAGGCTGTTGGTGACGACGAAGACCGAGGAGAAGGCCATGGCGGCGCCGGCGATCATGGGGTTGAGCATGCCGAGCGCGGCGAGTGGCAGGGCGGCGATGTTGTAGCCGAAGGCCCAGAAGAGGTTGCCCTTGATGGTGGCGAGGGTTTTGCGGGAGAGGCGGATCGCGTCAGCTGCCACTCGCAGGTCGCCGCGGACGAGGGTGAGGTCGCCGGCTTCGATGGCGGCGTCGGTGCCGGTGCCCATGGCCAGGCCGAGGTCGGCGGTGGCGAGGGCGGCCGCGTCGTTGACGCCGTCGCCGACCATGGCGACCGTGCGGCCCTGGGCCTGCAGCCGCTTGACGACGTCGACCTTGTCCTGGGGCAGGACCTCGGCGATGACCTCGTCGATGCCCACGGAGCGGGCGACGGACTCGGCGACGAGCTGGTTGTCGCCGGTCAGCAGGACGGGCTTCAGCCCGAGCGCGCGCAGGTAGGCCACGGCTTCGGCGCTGGTCTCCTTGATCGCGTCGGCGACGGTGAGGACACCGCGCGCCTCGCCGTCCCAGGCGACGGCCACCGCCGTACGCCCCTCGGCCTCCGCCGCGGCCTTGGCCTCGGCCAGCTCCCGCGGCAGCTCGATGACCCACTCTTCAAGGAGCTTCTCGCGGCCGACGAGTACGGCATGACCGTCCACGACGCCCTGGACGCCGAGGCCGGCGACGTTCTCGAAGTTCTCCGGCACGGGCAGGCTTCCGGCCTGCTCAGCAGCGCCGGCGGCGATGGCCTGGGCGATCGGGTGCTCGGAGGCGTGTTCCAGGGCGCCTGCCAGCCGGAGCAGTTCGTCCTTGTCCACGCCGGGTGCGGGGATCACGTCCTGAAGCTGCATCCGGCCGGTGGTGACGGTGCCGGTCTTGTCCAGGACGATGGTGTCGACGCGGCGGGTGGACTCCAGGACTTCGGGGCCCTTGATGAGGATGCCGAGCTGGGCGCCGCGGCCGGTGCCGACCATCAGGGCGGTGGGGGTGGCGAGCCCCAGCGCGCACGGGCAGGCGATGATCAGGACCGCGACGGCGGCGGTGAACGCGGCGGTGGCGTCGCCGGTGATGCCGAGCCAGGCGCCGAGGGTGGCCGCGGCGATCAGCAGGACCAGGGGAACGAAGACCGCGGAGATTCGGTCGGCCAGGCGCTGGACCTCGGCCTTGCCGTTCTGGGCATCCTCGACCAGCTTCGCCATGCGGGCCAGCTGGGTGTCGGCGCCGATGCGGGTCGCCTCGACGACCAGGCGGCCGCCGGCGTTCACGGTTGCGCCGGTGACGGCGTCGCCCACGCTCACGTCCACCGGCACGGACTCGCCGGTGAGCATGGAGGCGTCGACCGCCGAGGCGCCCTCGACGACGGTCCCGTCGGTGGCGATCTTCTCCCCCGGCCGTACGACGAACCGGTCACCGACCGTCAACTGCGCGACGGGAATACGTACTTCCTGGCCGCCTCGCAGCACCGAGACGTCCCTGGCGCCCAGCTCCAGCAGCGCCCGCAGGGCCGCGCCCGCCTTGCGCTTGGACTTCGCCTCCAGGTAGCGCCCGGCGAGGATGAACGCGGTGACGCCGGCTGCGGCTTCCAGGTAGATGGCGGAGGAGCCGTCGGAGCGGGAGATGGTGAACTCGAAGCCGTGCCGCATGCCGGGCATCCCGGCGTGCCCGAAGAACAGTGCCCACAGCGACCAGCCGAGCGCGGCGAGCGTACCGATGGACACCAGGGTGTCCATGGTCGCGGCACCGTGCCGGACGTTCGTCCAGGCGGCCCTGTGGAAGGGCAACGCCCCCCAGACGACCACGGGAGCGGCCAGTGTCAGCGACAGCCACTGCCAGTTGTCGAACTGCAGCGCCGGGACCATCGCCATCAGCACGACCGGCACCGAGAGCACCAGCGACACGTACAGACGCTGCCGCAGGGAGGCCAGCTCCCCGTCCGCCGCCGGTGCTGTCGGCGTCTGTGCTTCGCCTTCGTGCCCGTCCGCGGCGGTGGCGGGCGGCGGTGGCTCCTGGGCGGTGTAGCCGGTCTTCTCGACGGTGGCGATGAGGTCGGCGACCTCGATGCCGCCTGTGTAGGCGACCTTCGCCTTCTCGGTGGCGAAGTTGACGGTCGCCGTGACGCCGTCCATCCGGTTGAGCTTCTTCTCGATGCGGGCCGCGCAGGAGGCGCAGGTCATGCCGCCGATGGAGAGCTCGACCTCGGAGGTCGGCGCGGGTGCCGTGTCGGGAACGGCCTTCTCGGGAGCCGTGCTGGTCATGGGCGTGTCTCCAGGGGGAGGCCGGGGGAGTGCGGCGTCCGTATCAGCGGAGCGGTACATCCCGGCGCGGGAGGAATTCGCGTGTTCGGGGCCGTGGCCCCGGATCAGGCTGTCAGGCGCGGCCGACGAGCTCGTAGCCGGCCTCGTCGACGGCGGCACGGACGGCCGCCTCGTCGAGCGGGGCGGCAGAGGTGACGGTCACCTCGCCGGTCTTGGCCACGGCGCTGACCGCGGTGACCCCGTCCAGCGCGGAGATCTCCTGCGCGACCGCGCCCTCGCAGTGGCCGCAGGTCATGCCGGACACCTTGTAGACGGTGGTGACGCCGACGCCCTGGACGTCGACCGGGTCACCGGAACCGCAAGAGCCGCAGCAGGAGCCGGAGCTGGAGTTCGCCTGGGTGGTCATGGGCTACATCCTCGGAGTGTGGGTGCGTGGATCGCTTTTCGGGAGGGGCGTTGTATCCCGTCCCGTCCGTGACACCAACACTATACCCCCTAGGGGTATTCCGGTACCCGGGTGCCGGCCGCACGTTCGGCTCCGACTCGCTGTTCGCACTGCCGGACAACCCTGGCGCGGTGCCTGCCCCGCCGTCACGCTCATGGAGACCCGGACCCCGGGGCGCTCTCGGCAGCGCCCATGGGCCTGCTCTCCCGACGGCTCAGCGGACGATCAACGTGCCTGTCATGTTCGGGTGGAGGGTGCAGACGAAGCTGTATCGGCCGGCCTGCGAGGGGGCGGTGAACGACCCGGAATCTCCACCGGCGATGTTGCCCGTGTCGAAGGCTTCGCCTTTCGCGGCGGTGACGGTGTGGGCGGCGGAGTCCTTGTTCACCACGGTGATCTTCTCTCCGGGCTGCGCTTCCGGGTTCGCCGGGCTGAACGCGAAGTTCTCCATCGTGACGCTGGGCGAGGTCGAGGCGGGTTCGTCGTCCCCGCCGGAACAAGCGGTCGCGAGCAGCAGGACGCCTGTTGCTCCGAGCGCCAGCGGGACGGTACGCCTGCGCGGGCGTGGAGGCGACATCGGACCGGACCCTTCGGACGGGCGCCCGTACGTGGCCTGGGCCGGGGAACACGGAGACCGAGGCCGCCCGAGCGCGGGATCGCGTATGCCCATTGTCTCCGTCCCGCGCGATGAACACGAAACGGCGCTGGTGTGAGCCGGGGTGCCGCGCGGGGCCCTGTCACGGCGAGAGCCGCGATCACGAAACCGACACAGAGAGCCGGACCCGTCGGAGGGCCCCGCGTGAGCCGCGGCATGCGTCGTGCCGGGCGGAGGGATGCCGACCCGGTAAAGATCTCATGGGGCGGGGAGGTCTCCCATAGATACCCCCTGGGGGTAAGATGCGATTCCGATGACCAGTCGGCACGGCACAGGGGAACCCATGGAGATACGGGCAGCACACGGCGGCGGCATAGCCGTCCGCTGGGCGTACGGGGTATTCCTCACCCTGTGCGTTGCGCTGGCCGTGCTCGTCCACCACGAGACGTCCATGACGTCCATGACGTCCATGACGGCCCCGCCGCCCATGCCGGCTCCCGCCCACGCGGCTCACGCGATGCCCGAAGCGGCTCACGCGATGCCCGAAGAAGCTCACGCGGCGGTGGGCCACGAGGCGCCCTCCGCCTCGGATTCGCCCGCGCACGGCGTTGATTCCGGTGGCTGTGCCATGCCCGGCATGCAGCACTGCACCACGGCGAGCGTCGGTTCGGTGCAACTGGCTGCGCCGGGCCAGACCTCGCTCGCCCCGCCCGCGGACCCTGAGCCGACCGCGGAAAGCCGGGCCCCTGCCCGTGCGGTCGGCCGTGCCCCGCCTGATCTGTCCGTCCTCTCGCAACTGCGCATATAGGCCGCGCAGGACGGCGCGTGACCGCGTGATGTGCCGTCCCTCCGTGACCACATCGGCAGTTTCGAAACAGAGGACACAACACAATGAACGGAATCAATCGCCGATCCGTCCTGCTCGCCGGACTGGGAGCCGTCGGCGCCGGAGTACTCGCTGCCTGCACCGATGCGAGTGGCTCCGGCCGCAACGCCCTGGTCGACCCCTCCAGCTCAGCAGTCGCCGCGACAGAGAAGAAGCGCAGGAGCACCGGACGCCTGCAGAAGGTCACCCTGACGGCCGCACCGGCCACGATCGATCTGGGTGGCGGTGTCATGCCCAGGACCTGGGCCTTCGACGGACGCTCCCCCGGCAAGGAGGTCCGGCTTTCCGCCGGCGACACCCTGGTCGCCGAGCTGTCGAACCAGCTGCCGGACAAGACCGCCACGTCGATCCACTGGCACGGCATCGCGCTGCGCAACGACATGGATGGTGTGCCGCCCGCCACCCAGACTGCCGTCCGGGCCGGCTCCACCTTCACGTACCGATTCATCGCCGACGCGCCCGGCACGTACTTCTTCCACCCGCACGTCGGCGTCCAACTCGACCGCGGCCTGTACGCCCCGCTGATCGTCGAGGACCCCAGGGAGCCCCTCGCCTACGACGACGAGTGGGTCGTAGTCCTCGACGACTGGGTCGACGGCCTCACCGGCACACCCGACGAGGTCTTCACCGAGCTCAGGCAGGGCATGGGCGGCATGGCGGGCCACGACATGGGGGAGAGCGGCGGCTCCAGTGGCATGGCGGGCCACGACATGGGGGACATGGGCGGGATGGACATGGGGGACTCCGAGTCCCCCTCGGCCTCCGCCTCCTCATCCGGCGGAATGTCGATGAAGTTCATGCTCATGGGCGCCGAGAGCGACCTGCTCGGCGGCGACGCCGGCGACGTGAAGTACCCCCACCACCTGATCAACGGCCGGGTGGCGGCCGATCCGGACGTCTACACCGGCAAGCCCGGCAGGAAGGTGCGGCTGCGGATCATCAACGCGGGCGGGGACACCGCGTACCGGGTGGCCCTCGGCGACCACAGGCTGGCCATCACCCACACCGACGGCTTCCCGGTCCGGCACCAGGAGGTGGACGCCCTGCTCGTCGGCATGGGGGAGCGGTACGACGTGCTCGTCACCCTCGGGGACGGGGTCTTCCCGCTCGTCGCCGTCGCCGAGGGCAAGGACGCGAACGGGTTCGCCCTGGTGCGCACGGGCTCGGGCAGTGCCCCGAAGGCCACCGTCCGCCCGAAGGAACTCGACGGCGTGATCATGACGGCTTCCCAGCTGCGAGCCGCCGACGACGTGCGCCTGAAGTCCGCCGAGACGGACGTGACGCACCGGATTCAACTGACCGGGGGCATGGACAAGTACAACTGGGCCATCAACGGCAAGCCCTTCGACATGGACAACCCCGAGGCGAATGCGATCCTCATCGAGGAGGGGCAGCGCGTACGGCTCGACTTCGCCAACGACACCGACATGTGGCACCCGATGCACCTGCACGGCCACACGTACCGGATCGGCACCTCCGGTCCCCGTAAGGACACCGCGATCGTGCTGCCCAAGAAAAAGCTGTCCGTCTTCTTCGACGCAGACAACCCGGGCCAGTGGATGCTGCACTGCCACAACGCCTACCACGGCGAAGCCGGGATGATGGCGAACGTGGCCTATCCGGCCTGACCGTCCCCTTGCACCGGCCTGACCGTCCCCTCGCGCCGTCCGGGCGGGCCCATCGGCCGACGGTGGGTACGTCCGGTCCATTGCGGGTTGCGGCGGGCGGAGCATGTCCTTCGGTCCGCCCGCCGTGATATGCGGTCAGCTGATGACCGGGCCCGCGCCCGGCACGATGTCGACCGCGAGGCCGGGGGAGGGGCGCCTCGCTCCGGTGTCGTACACCTCAGGTCCGGGGCCGGCGGACCGGGCCTGACCAGCCGGGATGCCCGGACCTGGTAGGGCGATCACGCCTGCCGGCACTCCGGGGACGCCCTGTCCCGCGGGCCCGACTCCGCGTTGCTGTGGCGGCGAAGCGGTGGCCGTCGATTCCGGCGGCCGAGGGGTGCTGTCCGCTCCGGCGTCGAGTGCTCCGGCGGGGACGGACGTCGGCACCGCCACCTCACCTGGCGAGCGAGGCCCTGCGGTGTCCGCATGTCCGACCCTGATGTCGGCTGGTCCCTCGGATACTTCGATGGTCAGTCGCATGATCACTCTCCGGTTGTGGGTCAGCGCAGCCGCGCGAAACGCAGCTCGTAGCCGGTGGCGACAGAACCGGTGTTCCTGACCGTGATCCAGTACGTGAACAGTCCGTTGCCGTCGCGCTCGATCTCCACGGAGGAGGTGACCTTCCCACCGGCCGTCGTGGGCCGGGCCGACCAGTCGATGTGCCATACGGGCGACCAGCCGTACGTGAACAGGTACTGCGTCTGCCCTGGCTGGACGGACCCGTTGTACTGCACGCCGGTGACGTTCAGGTCGTACGGCGTCACCTGGTGGCGGTGCAGCGAGGTGTAACCGCCGCCGGTGAGCTCGGTGATCTCCCCGGGCTGTGCTTCGCGGCGCAGGGGGCCGATGGTGGTGTCGACCGACAGCAGCCCCTTGGTGGCGGCACGGAAGTCCGCCTCGAACCGGCGACGCAGCTGATCGATACGGTCGGCCAGGTCGTGGGCCCTGCTGAAGTCCTTGGTGAGCAGGCAGAAGCCGTGCTTGAACTGCTTCTGGGAGGCACTGGCGTGGGGAACCCGCGCCCCGTTGGCCCAGAGGAAGTTGTCGATCTCGAGGCGCTTGTTGTTGGCGCTGAAGGTGTTGCCGGACACGTTGGTGATGTTCGACAACAGGTTCATGTCGCCGACCTCGTCCGGCCCGATCGCACCCATGAGGTAGAGGTCGAGCTCGCAGTACTCACGCTGGTCCGACGCGAGCGAGACGCGTTGCCACTGCCCTCCGCCGATGTCCACCCAGTCGTGGACGTCGTAGTCCATGGGGGAGCGGTCGTCGTCGAACTCGGCCGCCCAGTGGGCGAATCCGCCCAGCATGTGGTCGGTCAGGTTGGGGCCGTTCTGGCTGTCGCGGTAGGGGACGAAGCTGCTCCAGCGGTGCCCCTGTTCCTGGAGCATGACGTACCGCCAGACGGGGAAGTGCCCCTGATTGAGGAAGAGGATCCCCTGGAGCTTGTTCGTGCCGAGAGCCGGACGGCTGCTGAAGACCGGGTAGCCGATGCCCTGTGTGTCGTTGTGGATCGGCCAGTACCAGGAGGATCCGCCCTGCGGGGGCATGCCGCTCGCCGTGTCCGTGAAGAAGGACACGAAGTCGTAGATGTCCGGGTTCTTGAGCCGGAACAGCTTGTACGCCCGGACGAAGTCCACCTCGGGCAGGCCGTTGACGGTCTGCACGAGGGTGCCGTCGTCCTGGATGACCTCGATGTCGCCGTAGTCGTGGATGGTTCCCTGGAAGGGCAGCTCCTGTCCGTTCTGCCCTGCCGTCCACTGCTCGTGCAGGCGTACCCGGTCGATGTTCATCATGTCGACGGAGTGCCGGTGGCTGTCGCTGACGCCCAGCGCTTCCGCGGGAGAGTCGGGGCCGTACGGCGCGACCACGTCGGTGCCGATGCCCTCGAACTCGCGCGGTACCAGTACCGCTTGGTCTTCCTTCGCCAGCTGGGCTTCCTCCAGCTTCTCCTTCACGTAGACGATCAGCGCGACCTGACCGGACTGTGCCTGGCCTCCCACGCGTCGCTGCCCGATGCCGACCCCGATGACGTTGGGGTCCGAGTAGAACCGGCCGCGTGCCCGCTCCAGCAGCTCGGCGGGCGTCGACTCAGCGGGGACCTGATACTTCTCCGCGCCTGGTTGTGCCGTGCCCTTCGGGGACATGTGTCCCTCCCTTCCGGCGGCAGGCGACAGCCACGAAAGCCCAAGGAGCGGTGGAATGAGAGTCGATCAGCATCTCGGTCGCATGCCCGGCCTCATCCTCCGTAGCGCGCTTCCCCCCAACCTGCGCTGTGTCGTGCCGCCTCTCCGGCAGTGCCGGTGTGCCCGACTATTCGGGTCTCCCTGGAATACGTCCGCCCATCGACTCGGTCAAGGCGTACACCCGGGAGAACTCGCGTCGGCGGCCGGACCGCAAGGCCGCTCGGTGAGGAGGCCGAGCGTGGTGGTCCCGGCTCATGACCGGGCTCTCTCACAATGAACCAGGAGCCGTGCGCCTTGTGCTGGGCTCCGTGGACGGCCATGTCGATGAGCGCGATCGGCGACGCGCTCGCGGGCTTCATGGAGCCGAGTCGCTCCCCGCTTGGAGGACATCGTCCCGACCACGAACCTCCCGAGGTTCCAGCAGAAGCCCTACTCACCCGAGCCGTACCTCGAAGGCGCCTACGTGTTCAAGTACGAGGGCAGGTACTACCTCCTCCAGGCCGCCTGGGACCGGACGTCGGCCCGTCCCGACGGCACCAGGCGGTACGCCTGCGACAAGCCCGGACCGGGGCGTCGGCAGCACCAGTACGACGCGGTCGTCGCCGTCTCGGACACCTTCGAGGGCCCGTACTCCCAGCGGTGGACCGCGGGTGTCGGCGCAGGCCACGACAACTTCTTCGTGGACCACCACGGCCGACCGTGGGCGACGTGCCTGGACCCAGCACGGCGATCGAACCGATCCGGGGAGGTGAGCCTCCCGGGAGATGGCTTGCTTTCGGGCCGTCGGCATGTGCGGGACTCGCGTCGAGGCCGGCTTCGCCGTCTCACCAGTGCGGCCGTGCCCGCCTGCCGAACAGCAGACCCCGTGGCTCCGGTGGCGGCGGGGTGCCGGGCCGGAGCGGCCAGGCCAGCAGCATGCCCGCGACGAAGCCGACGACGTGGGCCGTGTACGCCACCGTTCCGGCCGCGGAGATGCCCTCGCCCGACGAGTACACCGCCTGGAGCCCGAACCAGAAGCCCAGCACGATCCACGCGGGCAGCCGTAGCGGCAGGAAGATCAGGAACGGGACCAGGACCCAGACCCTGGCCTTCGGATACAGCACCAGATACGCGCCCAGCACCCCGGCGATCGCACCGGACGCGCCGATCAGCGGGTCGCTCGAGTCGGCGTTCGCGAGCGCGTAGCCGTACGCCGCCGCGTAGCCGCACGCCACGTAGAACAGCGCGAACCGCACATGCCCCAGCCGGTCCTCGATGTTGTTCCCGAAGATCAGCAGAAAGAGCATGTTGCCCAGCAGGTGCAGCCAGCCGCCGTGCAGGAACATCGCCGTGAGCACTGACAGCGGGGGCGACTTGTCGTAGTCCGGCGGGCCCAGCACACACCCGGGGCCCTGCTGTCCGACGAACGCCTCGCCCGTGGGCACCGCCCGCGGCAGCCGCTGGTGGATCAGCTCCTGAGGCACCGCCGCGTACTGCTCCAGGAAGGCGTGGAGGTGACACAGCTGCGTCACGCCGCTGTCGCCCGCCACCGAGCCGGCGAGACCCGGCATGAAGAGGAAGACGAGCACGTTGACGGCGATCAGCGTGTACGTCACGTACGGCGTGCGGCGCACGGGGTTCACGTCATGGACGGGGATGACCACAAGGGACGTGTGCCCCGGAAAGGGTGGGCGAACCGGTGAACACGCCCGTCCCCGGGTGCGTATGACCCTTCAACGCCCACGAAGCGAGAACTACGTGAGGAACAGGCGATGAACGACCGAGTCAACCCTTCGATGCACGCCACTCCCGACGGTGAGGCCGAGATCGCCCTGGTGCTGCGCCTGCCCTGGGAGGACGTGGCCCGGCTCGGCCAGGAGGCCGGCCGACTCGCCGCGCAGATGCAGCGGCCGGTGACCCTCGACGAGGCCGTCAGCCACCGGCTGCGCTCCGCGCGCGCGGCCGCCGCCCACGCGAAGCCGTCGGCCGAGCAGCCGCCCGCGATGTCCGCGAGCGCCTCCGTGTCGTCGCTGCCGTCGCGGCCGCCGGCGGAGCAGGCCCGGCAGGCGATCGAGCGGATCAACGGAACGGCTTAGCTCCGCTGGTTGGGCGGTTGGGCGCCGTGGGGGGCGCTGCGGGTTTGCGGCTGCGGGTTCGATGTGGCTGGGCGCGCAGTTCCCCGCGCCCCTGGGTGGGTGGGGCGCCACCTTACTCGGCATGGCGCCGAACTTCCGCCACCGCCTTCCTCGCCGCCACCAGTACCGGGTCCCACACTGGTGAGAACGGGGGTGCGTAGCCCAGGTCCAGGGTTGTCATCTGTTCCACCGTCATGCCTGCCGTCAGGGCGACCGCGGCGATGTCGACGCGTTTGCCCGCGCCCTCGCGGCCGACGATCTGGGTGCCGAGGAGGCGGCCCGTGCGTCGTTCGGCAAGCATCTTGACGGTCATGGGGGCGGCGTTCGGGTAGTAGCCGGCGCGGCTCGTCGACTCGATGGTGACCGTCACGTACTGGAGGCCCGCCCGGCGCGCGTCCTTCTCGCGCAGGCCGGTGCGGGCGATCTCCAGGTCGCAGACCTTGCTCACCGCCGTACCGACGACCCCGGGGAACGTGGCGTACCCGCCGCCGACGTTGGTGCCGATGATCTGCCCGTGCTTGTTGGCGTGCGTGCCCAGGGCGATGTGCCGTTCGCGCCCGGAGAGCAGGTCCAGGACCTCCACGCAGTCGCCGCCCGCCCAGATGTTCTCGTGGCCGCGTACCCGCATCGCCCGATCGGTGAGCAGGCCGCCGTGCTCGCCCAGGGGCAGCCCGGCCGCCCTGGCGAGCGCCGTCTCCGGGCGTACGCCGATGCCCAGGACCACCACGTCGGCCGGGTACTCGGCGTCGTCCGTGGCGACCGCCCGTACGCGGCTTCCCCCAAGCTCTCGGCTTCGCTCGAGCAGGGAGGTGCCCCCACCGCCCGTCAGCAGCTTGGTGACCTCGGCGTTGTTCACCATGGTGATGCCCATGCCCTCCATGGCCTCGTGCACCAGACGGCCCATGTCGGGGTCGAGCGTGGACATGGGCTCCGCGCCGCGGTTGACGACCGTCACCTCGTACCCGCGGTTGATGAGCGCCTCGGCCATCTCCACGCCGATGTAGCCGGCCCCGACCACGACCGCGCGGTGGCCCTCGGTGGCGGACAGCGTGTCGAGGAGGGCCTGGCCGTCGTCCAGGGTCTGGACCCCGTGGACGCCGGGGGCGTCGACCCCGGGCAGCGGCGGGCGGATCGGGCGGGCGCCGGTCGCGATCACGAGTTGGTCGTACGGCGTCCAGGACTCGGCCCCGGAGTCGAGGTCCCGCGCGCGGACGCGCGCTCCCGGGACATCGATCTCCGTGACCTCCGTACGCAGCCGCAGGTCGATCCCGCGCTCCCGGTGCTCCTCCGGCGTGCGGGCGACGAGCTGGTCCCGTTCTGTGACCTCGCCGCCCACCCAGTACGGGATGCCGCACGCCGAGAAGGAGGTGAAACGGCCGCGTTCGAACGCCACGATCTCCAACTCGTCCGGTCCCCGCAGCCGGCGTGCCTGCGACGCGGCGGACATGCCCGCCGCGTCACCGCCGACCACGACCAGTCGTTCCCGCCTGTCCCGCGTGTCCCTCGTACGGCTCATGCTCATGCGAACACGCTACGGGGGCGGGGCGCTTCAGGCCCGTTCGTCGTCCCGTCTCGGTCAGTCCTGGTTCAGCCCTGGTTCAGTCCTGTTCGCTGTCGGGCTGCGAGCGCCCGGTCTCCGGTGCCGGACGGGCTGTCGGCAGCGGCCCCAGCGGGGGCATCGGGGACGTGGTGGCCGGCCGCCGCTGCAGCCGGGGCCGTACGACCCGCACCCACAGCACCACCAGCAGGGCCAGGGACACCGCGAACGGCAGGACCGCGGCGACCGCGACCACCAGCCAGCGGAGCGCGGCGACGAAGGCGTTCCAGCCGCCCGCCAGCGCGTCCAGGACGCCCGGGTCCTCGTCCTTGTCGGCCTTCTTCACCGGGGTCTCGGAGAGCGAGAGCGTGATGGTGGCGAGGCTCGTGCGGTCCTTCAGGGACTGCTGCTGGGCGAGCAGGGACTCCAGGTCGGCCTGACGGCGGCTCAGCTCGCCCTCCAGGGTGACCACGTCGCTGAGCTTGGTCGCCTGGTCCATCAGCTCCCGGATACGGACCACGCTGGCCCGCTGCGACTTGATACGGCTGTCCACGTCGACGACCTGCTCGGTGACGTCCTCGGCCTTCTTCCTGCGGTCGATCAGCTTGCCCACGCCCTCCAGGTCGGCGAGGACCTCGTCGTACTCGCCGGTGGGCACGCGCAGGACGACACGGGTGCGCTCACGGCCGTCGCCGTCGCGGGTGGTGGTCTCGTTGCCGACGAAGCCGCCCGCGTTCTCGGTGGCGGTGCGGGCCTCGTCCAGGGCCTCCGGTACGTCCTTGACCTGCACGGTCAGTGAAGCCGTGCGGATGATGTGGCTCGCGGTGATGTCGGGCGCCTTGGTGGCCTGGGCCTGGTTCTGCCCGCTCTTGGCGCTGTCGGCGGCGCCCGCACCGGCGCCCTGCGCCGCCTCCTCATGCCCCGCGGCCTTGTCGGCCACGCCCGAACCGGCGGAGCCGTCGTCGGCGGCGCCGCTGCACCCCGTGAGCCCCAGGGCGGCGGCGAGGAACACCGCCGCCAGGATCCGCACCGGTCGCCCGGAACGTCGTACGCGCGTATCGGCCATGTCGGCTTACCCCCCGAGGGTCGTCGTGACTGACATTCCTTCGACGCCGGAGCGGGCCGGGACGTTGGCCGGTTCCGGTCGCGATGTGGTCACGGTCGGGACTCGCCCAGGACACCGGTCACCGGCTGGAGCAGCGGGACGTACGGCCGCCCGTCCGGCCGTCGGTGCGGTCTGAGAAGGTGGAGCCATGCGTGGATCAGCTGCGGACGCGGGACAGGTCGTCGTTATCGGAGGCGGGATCGCGGGGCTGGCAGCCGCGCACCGGCTGCTGGACCGTGGTGCGCGCGTGACCGTCCTGGAGGCCTCGGACCGGGTCGGCGGCAAGCTGCTGCCCGGCGAGATCGCGGGCGTACGGGTGGACCTCGGCGCCGAGTCGATGCTGGCACGCCGCCCCGAGGCGGTCGCACTGGCGCGCGAGGTGGGCCTCACCGACCGGCTCCAGCCCCCCGCCACGGCCACCGCCTCGATCTGGACCCGGGGCGCCCTCCGGCCCATGCCCAAGGGCCACGTCATGGGCGTGCCCGGCACCGCGTCCGCGCTCTCGGGGGTGCTCTCCGACGAGGGTCTGAAGCGCATCGAGCGCGACGCGGACCTGCCCCGCACGGAGTTCGGCGACGACGTGGCGGTGGGGGAGTACGTGGCGGCCCGTCTCGGCCGTGAGGTCGTCGACCGCCTGGTGGAACCCCTCCTGGGGGGCGTCTACGCGGGCGACGCCTACCGCATCTCGATGCGCTCGGCCGTCCCCCAGCTCTTCAGGGCGGCCCGCACCCACGCGTCCCTGACGGAGGCCGTCCGCGAGATCCAGGCCGGGGCCGCCGCCCAGCAGACCGGGCCGGTCTTCATGGGCATCGAGGGCGGAGTGGGCCGACTGCCGCTCGCCGTGGCCGAGTCGGTGCGCGCGCGGGGCGGCGAGATCCTGACCGGGACACCGGTGACCGGGCTGCGCAGGGCGGACGAGTCGTGGCGTGTCGTCACCGGTGACCGGGTGCTGCACGCCGACGCGGTCGTCGTGGCCGTCCCCGCCCCGGTCGCCGCCGTGCTGCTGCGCGCCGAGGCGCCCGCCGCCGCGGCCGAGCTGGCCGCCGTCGAGTACGCCTCGATGGCCCTCGTGACCCTCGCCTACCGCCGCGCCGGCACGGCCCTCCCCGAGGGCAGCGGTTTCCTCGTACCCCCGGTCGACGGGCGGACCATCAAGGCGTCCACCTTCGCCTCCCGGAAGTGGGGCTGGATCGCGGACGAGGACCCCGGTGTCCTCGTGCTGCGGACCTCCGTCGGGCGGTACGGCGAGACGGAGATCCTCACCCGCGACGACGAGCACCTCGTGGCCGTCTCCCGGCACGACCTGCGCGAGGCCACCGGGCTGACCGCCGAGCCCGTCGAGACCCGCGTCACCCGGTGGAACGACGGGCTGCCCCAGTACCCCGTCGGCCACCACGCGCGCGTGGCCCGTGTCCGCGAGCACGTGGCGAAGCTGCCCGGCCTGGCCGTGTGCGGCGCGGCGTACGACGGTGTCGGCATCCCGGCCTGCGTCGCGAGCGCGTACGCCGCGGTGGACCAGCTGCGCGGTGATCTCGCCGGTGTGGAGCAGCTCACCGCCGACCCGGTGCAGAGCCTGCACGGCGGAGCGGGAGAATAGGCACATGAGTGACGACGCCCCCACCACCGACGCGGCCCGGATCCCGAACAAGGGCAAGCTGGCCAAGGACCTGAACGAGGTCATCCGCTACACGCTCTGGTCGGTCTTCAAGCTGAAGGACGTGCTCCCCGAGGACCGCGCGGGATACGCCGACGAGGTCCAGGAGCTCTTCGACCAGCTCGCCGCCAAGGACGTGACGATCCGCGGCACGTACGACGTGTCGGGGCTGCGCGCCGACGCCGACCTCATGATCTGGTGGCACGCCGAGACGAGCGACCAGCTTCAGGAGGCGTACAACCTCTTCCGCCGCACCCGGCTGGGCCGCGCGCTCACGCCCGTGTGGTCGAACATGGCGCTGCATCGCCCCGCCGAGTTCAACCGCTCGCACATCCCGGCGTTCCTCGCCGACGAGACGCCCCGCGACTACGTCAGCGTCTACCCCTTCGTGCGCAGCTACGACTGGTATCTGCTGCCCGACGAGGACCGCCGCCGTATGCTCGCCGACCACGGCAAGATGGCCCGCGGCTACCCCGACGTGCGCGCCAACACGGTGGCGTCGTTCTCCCTCGGCGACTACGAGTGGATCCTGGCCTTCGAGGCCGACGAGCTCTACCGCATCGTCGACCTCATGCGCCATCTGCGTGCCTCGGAGGCCCGTATGCACGTCCGCGAGGAGGTCCCGTTCTACACGGGCCGCCGCAAGTCGGTGGCCGAGCTGGTCTCCGGACTCGCCTGACAGGCCCTACCGGGAGCGGCCGCCCCGGGCCTTCGGCCTGGGCTCCGGGTGCGGGCCGCACGCCGCGTGCCGCTCCGGGAGGCGGCCCTCCAGGAGGTACGCCTCCATATAGCCGTTCACGCACGGGTTCTCCCCGCCCCCGATGCCGTGCGTGCCCGCCTCCCGCTCGGTCACCAGCACCGAGCCGGACAGCCGCCGGTGCAGTTCGAGTGCCCCTTCGTACGGTGTCGCCGCATCCCGTTCGGCGGCCATGATCAGTGTCGGCGGCAGTTCACCGGGGCCCGTGCGGACATCGAGTGGCTGCTGCCGGGGCACCGGCCAGAACGCGCACGGCAGGTTCATCCACGCGTTGTCCCAGGTCTCGAAGGGCGCCGTGCGCGCGAGCCGCGTGTTGTCGCGGTCCCAGACGCGCCACTCGGTCGGCCAGGGCGCGTCGTTGCACTCGACGGCCGTGTAGACCGCCTGGGCGTTCTCCTCCGGGACGGCGGCCCCCGGCTGCGGAGCGGCCAGCCGGACCAGCGGCTTCGGGTCGCCCTTCAGATACGCGGACAGCGCCTGCGCCCGCGAGGGCCAGACGTCGTCGTAGTACGCGGCCTTCAGCAGGGCGCCGTGCAGCTGCGCCGGCCCCACCTTGCCGCCCGCGGGCCTGGACGCCAGCCGCGCCCGCGCCCGCTCGTAGCTCTTCAGCACCTCCTTCGGGGTGTTCCCGAGCCCGTACGCCCGGTCGTGCCGGGCCACCCACGCCCGGAAGTCCGCCCAGCGGCCCTCGAAGGCGGCCGACTGGTCGAGGTTGTTGTGGTACCAGACCTGGTGGGGCGAGGGGTTCACCGCCGAGTCGAAGACCATGCGGCGCACGTGCGAAGGGAACATCGCCGCGTACAGGGCGCCGAAGTACGTGCCGTACGAGGCACCCAGGAACGTCAGCCGGTGCTCGCCCAGCGCGGCCCGCAACACGTCCAGGTCACGCGCGTTGTTGAGCGAGTGGTAGTGCCGCAGCTTGCTGCCGCTCCGCTTCGCGCAGCCGCGCGCGTACGCCCTGGCCTGGGCGGCGCGCTCCTTCTTGTAGGCCTTCGAGGGGTGCGTCGGGGACTTCGAGGGCGCCTGCTGGAAGCGTCGCGGGTCCTGACAGGACAGCGGTGCCGAACGGCCCACCCCGCGGGGCGCGTACCCGACCAGGTCGTACGCGGCCGCGAGCCGCTTCCACTCCGGGACGCGGCCGGCCAGGGGGAAGGCCATGCCCGAGGCGCCGGGCCCGCCGGGGTTGTAGACGAGGGCGCCCTGCCGCGCCACCTTCTTCCCGCCGGGGCCCTTGCCCGTGGCCTTGATCCGGCTCACGGTCAGCTTGATCCTCCTGCCGTCGGGACGGGCGTAGTCGAGGGGCACCGTGACCGTGCCGCACCGGAGACCGGCGGGCAGTTCCTGGTGCCCGGGGCACCTGCCGAACCGGATGCCCTCGTCCTCGGCCCGCTGGGCGGCGAGCACGGTGCCGCGCGTCTCGGCGGCGGGCCGGACGGCGGCCCGGACGGCGGGCCACCGGTCGTCACCGCCCGCCGGGGCGGCGACCAGGGCGGTCAGGACCAAGGACCCGGCGGTTCCGTAGAGCACGACAGCTCTCATCGCGTATCCCTTCAGCGCGGCGGCAATAAAAGGGATATTTCGTTCGAAGGGGAGGGAAGTAAAGCAACCGGGCCGCCGGGGGAGGGGGCATTGCCCCTGATAGCGCCCGTGGCCCGGGTGCTACCCCTGATCCGCGTCCTTGGGGCGGGTCGCCGCGGGCGGCAGGCTGTACGCGGCCGGGGACGGCGTCACCGGGACCGGGGACCCGGGGTCGTCGATCGGACCG
>NZ_VJZE01000709.1 GCF_009377205.1 Streptomyces phyllanthi | reverse complement strand
GGTCAGCCGTGCTGGTAGGCCACCAGGGAGATGCCCACGTAGTGCACCACGAACGCCGCGAGCGTGAGGGAGTGGAACACCTCGTGGAAGCCGAACCAGCGCGGCGACGGGTTGGGGCGCTTGATCCCGTAGATCACGCCGCCCGCGCTGTAGAGGAGGCCGCCGACGATCACCAGGACGAGCACGGCGATCCCGCCCGTGCGCAGGAAGTCCGGGAGGAAGAAGACGGCGGCCCAGCCCATCGCGATGTAGCAGGGGGTGTAGAGCCAGCGCGGGGCCCCGATCCAGAACACGCGGAAGACGATGCCCGCCAGCGCGGCGGCCCAGATGCTCCACAGCAGCCACTGCCCCTTGCTGTCGGGCAGGAGCAGCAGCGTCAGCGGGGTGTAGGTGCCCGCGATGATCAGGAAGATGTTCGCGTGGTCGAGACGGCGTAGGACGGCGTCCATCCGCGGACTCCAGTCGCCTCTGTGGTAGAGCGCGCTGATGCCGAAGAGCAGACAGGCCGTGAGGACGTAGATACCGCACGCTATGCGTCCCCGGGTCGAGTTCGCGAGCGCGGTGAGCACCAGGCCCGCGACGATCACGGCGGGGAACATGCCGGCGTGCAGCCAGCCGCGGAGGCGCGGCTTGACCGGGTGCGGCAGGGAGAGCGCTACGGGACCGCGGTCGGCGACCGGCGTGTCCATGGGCGCGTCGGGGGCGGACGCAGTCATGACCCGCATCGTACCTACGCGACCGTAAGTGACGTATCAGTCGGACGGGTTGAGTCCCGAAGAGTGGCCATGGTCTCACTGCCCGTGTGAAACCGGGATACGCGTGGTGCGGCATCGGTGACGCAGGGAAACACGCTGGGCGAATTCTACCGAGTGGTGATGGTCACGCCGCTCACTTGTGACCCCCTCTGGACATATGCGCGGATGCGTCGGATGATCAAATGAGTGCGGTCGACACCGGATGAGCGCCAAGAGGCACCTGCGAAGCGTCCGGGTCGCGGCCCCCACGGGGCGAATCAACGGAAAATCCCTCATTTAGGAGCAATCGTGGCGCAGGACATCGCGGCTCCCCTCGATACCGTCCCCACCACTCACCAGGAACTGATCTCGTGGGTCAACGAGATCGCCGAACTGACGCAGCCGGACAACGTGGTCTGGTGTGACGGATCCGAAGCCGAGTACGAGCGGCTCTGTGAGGAGCTCGTCGACAAGGGCACCTTCAGGAAGCTCGACCCGATCAAGCGCCCCAACTCCTACTACGCGGCCTCCGACCCGACCGACGTCGCCCGGGTCGAGGACCGTACGTTCATCTGCTCCGAGAAGGAGGAGGACGCCGGCCCGACCAACCACTGGAAAGCCCCCGCCGAGATGCGGGCCATCTTCACCGGAGAGAAAAACAGCTTCCAGGGCGCGGACGGCAGCGGCGGTATCTTCCGGGGCTCGATGCGGGGCCGGACGATGTACGTCGTCCCGTTCTGCATGGGTCCGCTCGGCTCGCCGCTCTCCGCGCTCGGCGTCGAGATCACCGACTCCGCCTACGTGGCCGTGTCCATGCGCACCATGACGCGCATGGGACAGCCGGTCCTGGACGAGCTGGGCTCCGAGGGCTTCTTCGTGAAGGCCGTGCACACCCTGGGCGCCCCGCTGGAGCCGGGCCAGGCGGACGTGCCGTGGCCGTGCAACTCCACCAAGTACATCTCCCACTTCCCGGAGACCCGCGAGATCTGGTCCTACGGATCCGGGTACGGCGGCAACGCGCTGCTCGGCAAGAAGTGCTACGCCCTGCGCATAGCCTCCGTCATGGCGCGCGACGAGGGCTGGCTGGCCGAGCACATGCTGATCCTCAAGCTCACGCCGCCGCAGGGCGAGTCGAAGTACGTCGCCGCGGCCTTCCCGAGCGCGTGCGGCAAGACGAACCTCGCCATGCTGGAGCCCACGATCTCCGGCTGGACGGTCGAGACGATCGGCGACGACATCGCCTGGATGCGCTTCGGCGAGGACGGACGCCTCTACGCCATCAACCCCGAGGCCGGCTTCTTCGGCGTCGCACCCGGCACGGGCGAGCACACCAACGCCAACGCGATGAAGACCCTGTGGGGCAACTCGGTCTTCACCAACGTCGCGCTCACCGATGACAACGACATCTGGTGGGAGGGCATGACGGAGGAGTCCCCGGCCCGCCTCACGGACTGGAAGGGCAACGCGTGGACGCCGGACTCGGAGGTTCCGGCCGCCCATCCGAACGCCCGCTTCACCGTGCCCGCCGCCCAGTGCCCGATCATCGCGCCCGAGTGGGAGGACCCGAAGGGCGTGCCGATCTCGGCGATCCTCTTCGGCGGCCGCCGCGCCACGGCCGTGCCCCTGGTCACCGAGTCCTTCGACTGGAACCACGGCGTGTTCCTCGGCGCGAACGTGGCGTCGGAGAAGACGGCGGCGGCCGAGGGCAAGGTCGGCGAGCTGCGCCGCGACCCCTTCGCGATGCTGCCCTTCTGCGGCTACAACATGGGCGACTACATGGGCCACTGGGTCGACGTGGCCAAGGGCAAGGACCAGTCGAAGCTGCCGAAGATCTACTACGTCAACTGGTTCCGGAAGAACGACGAGGGCAAGTTCGTCTGGCCGGGCTTCGGTGAGAACAGCCGCGTCCTGAAGTGGATCGTGGACCGCCTCGACGGCAGGGCCGAGGGCGTGGAGACCCCCATCGGCGTCCTGCCGACGAAGCAGGCCCTGGACACGAACGGCCTGGAGCTGTCCGAGTCCGACCTGGACTTCCTGCTCACCGTCGACAAGGAGGTCTGGCGCGAGGAGGCGGCGCTCGTCCCCGAGCACCTCAACACCTTCGGCGACCACACCCCCAAGGAGCTGTGGGACGAGTACCACGCCCTGGTCCAGCGCCTCGGCTGACCAGAGCGGCTCAACCCCTGCCCAACCCCTGCCCAACCCCTGCTCCGCGGCCGGCCCCGGGATGCCCTGACCTGCGACTCATGGCCGGCCGCGGTACGTCACCCGGAGGAACCGGGGCCCGTACAACGGTGTGCGGGGCCCGGCCCTCGCGCTCCCGCCGGCAGCACGGCGCGGTGGCGGGTGACGGTTCGGGCCCGAACGTCGGGCCCCACCCGGGTGAGCCCC
>NZ_VJZE01000708.1 GCF_009377205.1 Streptomyces phyllanthi | reverse complement strand
CGCCCACCCCGTCCCGGAAGAAGACGACTCCGCGCCCAAGCCCGCCCCTGTAAGGGAGTTCGAGGTCGCCGAGACCGTGATGGGCGCCGTGGAGGAGGACGGGACGGTGCCATCGCCCCTCGCTGGGCCCGTCGGCCGGATCAACGAGGCCGTGAAGACGGGCCGGATCCAGGAGGCCGCCGAACAGGCCGAGCTGACCACGGCCCAGGCGACCGGTGCCCTCGGCCCGGAGCACCCGGAGGTTCTCCGGCTGCGCGAGTTGACCGCGTACATCGCCTACCTGACCGGAGACGCCCTCAGGTCCTTCCACCTCTCACTGGACCTCGCCCGGCTCCATCACCGTCTCGGCGATCCCCGGGCCGCGTACGGCAACGTCCAGAGCGCGGCGGCCGCCTGGCGAGCCGTACGCGACCCGCTCCAGGGACTGCACCTGGGCCGCGATCTGCTCGGAGTGTGGACCGGACTCGTGGCCGAGCCCGGTCCCGCCGCCGACGACATCGAGCAGCTCGAGTCAGCGCGCACCCGTATGGGCCGCCTCGCCGAACGAGCCGGCGCCCACGCCGTCGACGACAACCCCTACTGATGACCTCTGACTACGACGACAGCTCCCACACCGCGTACGCCAGCGCGTCGGAGTTCCGGTCCAGTGCCGTGTCGTTGATGTTGGACGTCGTGTCGCAGGAGGAGTGGTAGCAGCGGTCGAACGCCTGCCCGGCCGTACCACCCCACTTGGTCACCTGGGCGGCGGTCTTCGCCCTGCTCGCTCCGGTGAACAGGCCGCCGACCGGGACGCCCGCGCTCTTGAACGGGGCGTGGTCGGAGCGGCCGTCGCCCTCGGTCTCGATCTCCGTGGCGACACCGATGCCCGCGAAGTAGTCCTTGAACGTCTTCTCGATCGCCGGGTCGTCGTCGTAGACGAAGTAGCCGGGGTTCGGCGAGCCGATCATGTCGAAGTTCAGATAGCCGCTGATGCGGGCGCGGTTCGCGGAGGAGAGGTTGTTGACGTAGTAGCGCGAGCCGACCAGACCCCGCTCCTCCGCGCCCCACCAGGCGAACCGGAGATGCTTGGTGGGCTGGTAGTTGGTCCGAGCGACCGTGAGCGCCGCCTCCAGGACGGCCGCGGAGCCGGAGCCGTTGTCGTTGATGCCGGCGCCGGAGGCGACGCTGTCCAGGTGCGATCCCGCCATGATCACCTGGTTGGTGTCGCCGCCCGGCCAGTCGGCGATCAGGTTGTAGCCGGTGAGGCCACCGGACGTGAACTGCTGGACGGTAGTGGTGAATCCCGCCGCGTCCAGCTTGGCCTTGACGTAGTCGACGGACGCCTTGTAGCCCGCGCGTCCGTGCGCTCTGTTGCCACCGTTCGCGGCGGCTATGGACTGGAACTGCGTGAGGTGGGCCTTGACGCTCGCCACGGGGAGGTCGGGTGCGGCGGCCGCCGTCTCGGGGGCGGAGGCGGGGGCCGCCCCGGCTATGGACCCGGTGGTGAGGAGGGTGGCGGCCGCGACGACGGCAGCCGCCGTGGCACGCCCTGGAACGGAGAGCTTCATGAGTGGGGGGCTCCGAATTCCGTAGGGATTCCGGGAGCGCCATGGGTTCTCATGACGGACCCGTACCGAATCCACAGTGAATGAGGTGCCTCGGATGGTGCTGGTGTGACTGACTATCCGTCAAGAGTGCTATCCGGTCACGGAGTTCACATATCGGTGCGGCACGCCACGGACCGACACTCCACTGAACACTCCACTCCACGCCACGTCGCCTGGCGGGCCCGCCGTCTGTCGCCACGTCACCCTTCGGCCCGTCACCCTTCGGCCCGTCGCTCCACGGTTGGGCGTGACGGCCCTGCGGTTGGGCTGACCGCCCTACGGCTTGGGCTGACGGCCCTACGGCTGGGCGTGACGGCCCTACGGCTTGGCGTCCACCGGACCGGCGTCCACCGGACCGGGCACGGGCTCGCCCACAGCGGCCGCCGCGGGCGCGGAGCCGCCCTCCCCGTCCTGGGCCGCGTCCCCGCCCGCTGCCTTCACGGAGGTGCGCGCCGCGCCGATCTCGCCGCCGGGCCTACGTGCCGCCCGGCGCGCCGTGCGCAACGCGTCCCACGTGAGCAGCGACAGCGCCAGCCAGACCAGAGAGAAGCCCGCCCACCGCTCGGGCGACATGGCCTCGTGGAAGTAGAGGACGCCGAGCAGGAACTGGAAGACGGGCGCCAGATACTGCAGCAGCCCCAGCGTGGACAGCGGCACCCGGATCGCGGCCGCGCCGAAGCAGACCAGCGGCAGCGCGGTGACGACCCCGGTCGAGGCGAGCAGCGCGGCGTGCCCCACACCCTCCGCCCCGAAGGTGGAGTCGCCCTGGGACCCCAGCCAGAGCAGATAGCCCAGCGCGGGAAGGAACTGGATCGCGGTCTCGGCCGACAGGGACTCCACACCGCCGAGGGCGACCTTCTTCTTCACCAGGCCGTACGTCGCGAAGGAGCAGGCGAGACAGAGGGAGATCCACGGTGGCCGCCCGTATCCGACGGTGAGTACGAGGACGGCCACGAAGCCGATGCCGACCGCGGCCCACTGCACCGGCCGCAGCCGCTCCTTCAGCAGGAGCACGCCGAGGGCGATGGTGACCAGGGGGTTGATGAAGTATCCGAGGGACGCCTCGACCACCTGCCCGGCGTTCACGGCCCAGATGTAGACGCCCCAGTTGACGGTGATGACGGCCGCCGCGATCGCGACCAGTCCCAGCTTTCGCGGCTGCCGCAGCAACTCGCCGGCCCAGGCCCAGCGCCGCAGCACCAGCAGTGCGCCGCCGACGATGGCGAGGGACCAGACCATCCGGTGGGCGAGGATCTCGACCGCCCCGGCCGGCTTCAGCAGAGGCCAGAACAGGGGGACGACGCCCCACATGCCGTACGCGGCGAAACCGTTCAGCAGGCCTGTTCGGTGCTCGCGCTTTGACTGCCCGGTCAACGGCCCCTCCTCCTCGCAGGGCCGCAGCGGCACGGCCTCGACGACGGTAACGCCGGGAACCCCCGCCTGTCATGCCCGTATCGCTATACGGTCATGACGGACGGGGGTGCCTCGGATTGTCCCGAAGGAACCGGCCCTCGGGCGGACGCCGATGGGGCGGTTCCTTCGGGAC
>NZ_VJZE01000707.1 GCF_009377205.1 Streptomyces phyllanthi | reverse complement strand
GGTGTGGGCAGGGGGGACGTCGGGTTCGGCCGGCCTGACGGCTCTGGCGACTGTCCTGCCCGCGGTGGCTCTGGTGAGTCCGGTAACGGCGAGTGGTTGTCCGGCATGAGTTCCTCCTGGACTGAGGAAGGGGCAGGCGGGGCGGCTTCAGCGTGCACCCCATCCCATGCCCTGCTGGGCGGATTCTGCCGTGTTATGCACCTGCCCAGTGAAATTCCAGCGATTAAGCCATGAATAGGATGATCCTGCTGGTAATGAGCTAGGAGCTGCTTGCACCGTGGACCGATGAGTTTGGCGCCGGCGGTTGGTCTGACCTGGTGACGATCGTCGACCGTACGAGCGACATGGAGCTGACCTTGACGAATGAAGCCGACCTCCAACCAGCTGTAGCCGCCGAGTTCATTGCCCTTGCCGACCTGCTCGGCGCCGCCTCTGATGCGCAGTGGGACACCCCAACTCTGTGTGAGCGCTGGCGGGTTCGCGAAGTGATCGCGCACCTGACCATGGCGGCGCGCTACTCCGAAGAGGAGTTCATGGCCGACTTGCGCCACTGCGACTTCGACTTCACCCTTTTGTCCAACCACATTGCAAGCCGGGACGCCGAACTGCCGACCGGCGAACTCGTCGCCAACCTGCGTGCCGACGTGGCACTTCGAATGAACTCGTCGCGTGTGGCCGCGGATGCCTGCGATATGGCCGCGTGGGGGACGAAGCCGTCGGACCCGTGGAAGGCGCCTCCCCACATGTGCAGGTCGACGTTGACACCGGTGGCCGACAAACGTGAGGCATAGTCGAGCACCTCGTCCCGGAAGGTCTCGACCGAGCCGGTGTCGATGTACGTGCGGGGCAACCCGGTCAGGTCCTGCGCGCGCTGGCGCGGTGTAGGGGGAGACATCCGACCCGCCCCGCCGGTCACCGAGCAGCGCGGTCCATGCGAAGAGGTTGTTGTTGCGGTCCCGGGGTCCCTCACCGTCGAGCATTTGACTGCTGTGCGTGGTCATCCGGTCATCGAGCATGGGGCATTGCAGGATTTGGTGGCTGAGGACGGGATGGTGACGGTCCCGAGCGAGCAGCGCCGTTCCGGCGGCCAGCCCTCCGCCCCCGCTGGCCCCGAAGATGATCAGCCGGTCCGTGTCGATCCCGAGTTCGGCCGCATGGTCCGCGGCCCACACCAGTCCGGCGTAGCAGTCCTGGATCGGGGCCGGGTCGGGGTGTTCGGGCGCCAGCCGGTACTCCACGGAGACTACGACGGCCTTGCCCTCGGCGACGTAGGGCACCAGCGGCTCGACGTGAAATCTGCGGTCTCCCATGACCATGCCGCCCGGGTGCACGAAATAGATGCCCGGGACCGGTCCCGCGGTCTCAGCAGGGCGGAGGATGAGCATGGTGATGTCGGGTTCACCTGCGGGACCTGGCACCTGACGGTCCTCTACGGTGACCAGGCCGCCGGCCGTCAGATCCGGCTTCGGCTGGCCCGGAACGACAGTCTCACCGAGCATGCTCCGCATGGCTGGCAGGGTCTGCGCGGACCGGCGTCGACCCGCCCCGCATCATGCCCATCGCCTCGAGCGCGGGAACCAGTTCGGGGTCGAAGGCGGGCCGGGGCGGGGTGGTGGCGAAGACGGGTGTGCCGACGTGTTCAGTCATGTGAACTCCTTTGGTCAACTGAACGCTGGCTCTTGAACGTTGTGGTCTCGTCGGCAGGCCGTGGTGCACATGTGGTCACCGCGCAGCCGACCAAAGTCCGGGTGAAAGGGTTGACTGCACGCGGCTCCACCGCGGCGGCCGTCCAAGGGCGAGGGCTGAACGTTTTCGGGTGCGGCTACGAGCCCAACGGCCTCGACGACGCCCTTGGGCCAGCCTCCGCCAGCGTCCGTCCGGGGCTCGGCTGAGCCCGCCGTGAGCCGGGGAATCAGAGGTCGTCAGTCTGTGATGACGGCGTCGCGTTGGATCCACTCGGTGCTGTGTGCCGCCTTGTGCATGAAGGCGGCGACGTCCGCGCGGCTGATCTTCGGGTTGCCCTTCATCGGGAGGCAGTTGCCGGCGAGGTAGGTGCCCTTGGCGGGCCCCTTGGTCAGCAGGGTCGGGTAGACCAGCGTCCAGTCCAGGCCGCTGGAGCGGATCGCCTTCTCGGAGAGTTCCTTGTTGGCGTAGATGTTCCGCAGGAACGTGCTGTACATGAGCTTCTGCAGGGCGCTCGCCGACTTGTAGGTGTCACCCACGCCGAACGAGGACATCCACACCAGGCGCGACACGCCCTGCTCCTCGGCCGCGGCGATCACGGCAGCTGCGGCGCGGGTGAACAAGTCGTCTGCGCGCACGGAGGTGCTTCTGCCGAGGGCCGAGATGACGGCGTCCTGCCCGATCATGGCCTTTGCGACGTCCTTGTGCGAGGTGGCGTCTCCGGCGACCACGGTGACCTGGTCTGCCAGGTCCGCCAGTGCCTCGGGCCGGCGGGCCAGGACGGTGACCGTGTCGCCGGCCGCGAGGGCCCGGTCGAGGACGTGGCGGCCGGTGGGACCGGTCGCGCCGAGGATCAAGAGATTCATGGGAGTGCATCCTTCGTTGAGAAGATGAGGCGCGGGTGGTGGCCGCCTGCGTATGCGGCTGCGGCCACCAGCCACGGCGGTGTCAGCTGGGTTGGCTCCTGCCCTGCCGGGTCAGAGCAGGAAGTCCAGCAGGGCCTTCGTCAGGGCTTCCGGAGCCTCTTCGGCCAGGAAGTGACCGCCCCCGGGAATGACTAGTCCGGTGACGTCTGTCGCGAGCAGGCGCATGACCTCCTCCGGGCCGGTGCCGGTGGCGTACTCGCCGCCGATGGCCAGGACGGGGATGCTCAGCGGGCCCTCGTCGCGCCAGCGCTGGACCTGCTCGGGCCACTCGTCGAGGGTGCGGTAGTACTCGAAGACGGCGTGCAGGGCGGCCGGGTCGCGCAGCAGGTCGACGTAGACGTCCACGATGTGCTGTGGGATGGCGTCGGGCCGGGCGGCCTTGGAGGTGAACTGGTGCCCGAAGTAGATCTCCTCGCGTCCGGCGACCATGCGTTCGTTGATGTCCTGCAAGCGGTTGAAGGCGAAGTGCCACAGGAAGGCGTTGGTGGCCGAGTCCGAGATCAGGGGCGGGGACGGGGAGAGCC
>NZ_VJZE01000706.1 GCF_009377205.1 Streptomyces phyllanthi | reverse complement strand
CCGCCCGCAGTGCCCGGCGCGCGGCATCGGCCGGGCGCGCACCCTCGGAACCCGAACCCGAACCCGGCCCCGAGCCCGACCCCGAATCCGCACCCGACCCCGAATCGGGACCCGAGCCCGAATCGGGGCCCGGGCCGGTCCGCAGTTCCTCCTCCGCCCCGTTCATGACGTCCTCCGCAGTGACACGAGGTCGGCCAGCTCGCGGTCCGTCAGCTCGGTGAGGGCCGACTCGCCGGAGCCGAGGACCGCGTCGGCGAGGGCCCGTTTGGACTCCAGCATCTCGGCGATGCGGTCCTCGACGGTGCCCTCGGTGATGAGGCGGTGGACCTGGACGGGCTGGGTCTGGCCGATGCGGTAGGCGCGGTCGGTGGCCTGTTCCTCGACGGCCGGGTTCCACCAGCGGTCGAAGTGGACGACATGGCCCGCGCGGGTCAGGTTCAGGCCCGTGCCCGCCGCCTTGAGCGAGAGGACCAGAACCGGGGTGGCTCCGCTCTGGAAGCGGTCCACCATCTTCTCGCGGTCACTGACCGGGGTCCCTCCGTGGAGGAGCTCCACGGGAATCGCGCGAGCGGCCAGATGCGCGGTGATCATGCGGGCCATGCCCACGTACTGGGTGAAGACCAGCGCCGAGCCGTCCTCCGAGAGGAGCGTGTCCAGGAGCTCGTCCAGCAGGGCGAGTTTGCCGGAACGGGCCGCCAGGCCGTCGCCGCCGTGGGACGGGCCCTGGATGTCCTCCTTCAGATACAGCGCCGGGTGGTCGCAGATCTGCTTGAGCGCGCCCAGGAGCTTGAGCACCAGGCCCCGGCGCCCGATGCCCTCCGCCGTCTCGATCGCCAGCATCGACTCGCGCACCACCGCCTCGTACAGCGCGGCCTGTTCGCGGGTCAGCGGCACCGGGTGGTCCGTCTCCGTCTTCGGCGGCAGCTCGGGGACGATGCCCGGGTCGGACTTCTTGCGGCGGAGGAGGAAGGGGCGGACGAGGCGGGCGAGGCGCTCGATCGCCTCCTCGTCCTCACCGGTCTCCACGGCACGCGCGTGGCGGGCGCGGAAGGACTTGAGAGGGCCCAGCAGGCCCGGTGTCGTCCAGTCGAGAAGGGCCCAGAGCTCGGAGAGGTTGTTCTCGACGGGTGTGCCCGTGAGCGCCACGCGGGCGGGGGCCGGGATGGTCCGCAGCGCCTTCGCGGTCGCCGAGTACGGGTTCTTGACGTGCTGCGCCTCGTCCGCGACGACCATGCCCCAGGGCTGTTCGGCCAGCCGCGGTGCCGCCGACCGCATCGTGCCGTACGTGGTGAGGACGAAACCGCCGTCCAGCTCCTCCAGGGTGCGCTCCGGGCCGTGGTAGCGGCGGACGGGGACACCGGGGGCGAACCGCGTGATCTCCCGCTGCCAGTTGCCCAGCAGGGAGGCCGGGCAGACGACGAGCGTCGGCTCGCCGCGGGCGCGGCGCAGATGCAGCGCGATGACCGTGACCGTCTTGCCGAGGCCCATGTCGTCGGCCAGGCAGCCGCCGAGGCCGAGGGAGGTCATGAGGTCCAGCCAGGCCAGGCCCCGGAGCTGGTAGTCGCGGAGGCGGGCGGCCAGGCCGGGCGGTGGTTCCACGGTGTCCACGCCGGTCGTCAGCCGGTCGCGCAGCGCCGCGAGCGCGCCCGTCGGCACCGCCTCCACCGTCTCCCCGTCGACCTCGGCGGTGCCGGTGAGGGCCACCGAGAGCGCGTCGACCGGATCGAGCAGGCCCAGCTCGCGTTTGCGGGCCTTGCGGACGAGCGCCGGGTCGACGAGCACCCACTGGTCGCGCAGCCGTACGACCGGGCGGTGGGCCTCGGCCAGCGCGTCCATCTCGGCCTCGCTGAGCGGATCGCCGCCGAGCGCCAACTGCCAGCTGAACCGCAGCAGTTCCTCGCTCTCGAAGAAGCCCGTGCCGTCCTTGGCCGAGCCGGGCGCGGGGCGCACCACGGCCGTGGCGCTCAGGTCCTGGGCCAGGTCCCGCGGCCAGTGCACGGCGACACCGGCCGCGCCGAGCCGGGTGGCGACGACGCCCAGCAGGTCGGACAGCTCCTCCTCGGAGAGCGCGAGGACGTCCGGCACGTCCTGGTCCGAGAGCCGCTCCAGGGGCGCCCAGACGCGGGCCGCCCGGCGTACGGCGAGGGCGGCGTCCACACGCGCGCGCGGGCCGAAGGCCGTGTCGGCGCCCCCGGTGTCCCCCGCCCACAGCGCCGCCGCGTCGACGACGAGCGTCGGGTCGGCGAGGCTGTGCACCTGGACGACGGCCGCACCGGCCCGCCGCGCGCCCTCACCGTCGTCGTCGAAGAGGTCGTACGCCGACAGGTCGAGCCGCAGCGAGATCCGTACGCCCGCGTCCATGCCCGCGGCGACCTCCGCGGCCCAGTCCCGCGCGCCGGGCAGACGCTGCGCGGCGGCCGCGGCGAAGGGTTTCCCGGAGGTGTACGGCGCGGCCGGGGTGCGGGGCAGGGTGTCGGCGACCGCGTCCAGGAAGGACCGCATCAGCGCCTCGGGCTCGGGCAGCCGCAGGGGGCCCTTGCCGGGCAGCGGGACGGCGTGGCCCTCGTACGGGAGGGCCGCCGCCACCGCTCTCAGGTGCGCGATGTCGTCGGGGTCGAGGGGGCCCGCCCGCCAGGCGTCGTGTCCCTGTGCCGTCAGCCCTGGCAGCAGCCGCCCGCGCGCGACGAGCCGCAGGGCGTGCAGCGCGGCCGCGCCCCAGCAGGCCGTGGCGGGGTGCGCGGCGGCATCGTGGCGGGCCCGGGCGAGCAGCGGCAGGGCCTCGCCGACCGGCAGGGACACCGCGGGGACGGTGGCCCTGCGGACTCCGGCGCCGTGCCGACGTACGACCGTGAGCTCGGTGTCGCGGACGGACTGCCCGGTATCAGAGCCAGGGCCAGGACCAGGGCCAGGACCAGGACCAGGACCAGGACCAGGTGGCTGCCCGTAGGCGTCCTCCGGGTCCCAGAAAGCCACCCTCCCCTGGCGCGGGAGCGGCGCGGGCAGGAAGACGGCCGCGAGCCGTACGGGCACGGGCGCGTGCACGCCCTCGGCTCGAAGCGCCGTACCAGCCGCCCACTCGGCCCCTGCGGCCCCCGCGGCCTTCTTTGCCACCGCCACAGCCCCGTCCCGCATACCCCTGGTCACCTC
>NZ_VJZE01000705.1 GCF_009377205.1 Streptomyces phyllanthi | reverse complement strand
GCCCCCAAGAGCGAGATGCCCGCTCCGAAGTCGGCCCCCCGCCGGCGCCCCGCCGGGGAACCGAATCGTTCCCCCAGCAGAAGAACAGGCTCCAGGAAGCCGAACGCCGACACACCACCCCCTCGGACCCGCTGAACCACCCCGACGCGCACACCGCAGCCCAAGCGGCCGCCATCGAGAACCTGTTGCGCTGCTGGGTACGGGAGCACAACATCCCCGCCCCCGACGACGGCACCCTCCGCGTCCCCCTCACCGCGACCGGCACGGCCCTCCTCACCCCGGTCCACTACTGGTCGCCCACCGGCTGGCACCGCTTCGGCCTCCCGCGCCTGTCCAACGTCCCGGAAACCTCCCCTCCGGCGGACGCGGTGACGGTGGCAGCCCTCCTGGCCAGAGAGGCCGCCGCCGAGAGCTCAGAGCAACGGACAGCGCTCGTCGCCATGGACTGCGGGGTCGCCCCGTGCGGCGCGGAGCCCGAGGGCTCGCGCAGCTCCGCCCTGGAAGGGGCCGAACTCGTCGGCCGGGTCGCCGACTCGTTCCGGCGCACCGCGGCGTTCGTCAGCGACCGGCGCGCCCGCCCCGCCGACGAACCCGACCTCTTCCTCACCGCCGAGCAGGCACTCCTGCTCGGTCACCCCCTGCATCCCGCCCCGAAGAGCCGCGAAGGGCTCTCCGAAGCGGAAGAGCGGCTCTACTCACCGGAGTTGCGCGGTTCCTTCCCGCTGCACTGGATGGCGGTCGCCCCGTCCGTCCTGGAGGCCGACTCGGCATGGACGGTGCACGGCAGACTCGTACCCGCCGAGCAACTGACCGCACAGCTGGCCGGCCCCGGGCCGACGCTGCCCGCCGGCCACGCCGTCCTGCCCCTGCACCCCTGGCAGCTCCGCGAGGTCCTGCACCGCCCGCAGACCCTGGCCCTGCTGGACGCCGGACTGCTCCAGCACCTCGGCCGACTCGGCTCTCCCTGGCACCCCACCTCCTCCGTCCGCACCGTCTACCGCTCCGGCGCCCCCGCGATGCTGAAGCTGTCGCTGGGACTGCGCATCACCAACTCCCGTCGTGAGAACCTCCGCAAGGAACTCCACCGCGGAGTAGAGGTCCACCGCCTCCTCCGCACCGGCCTGGCAAGGCAGTGGCAGGCCGTCCACCCCGGCTTCGACATCGTCCGCGACCCGGCCTGGCTCGCCGTCACCGGACCGGACGGCCACCCCGTGCCCGGCCTGGACGTGATGATCCGGCACAACCCGTTCGCCCCAGCGGACGACGTCTCCTGCATCGCGGGGCTCGTCTCCCCTCGGCCGCACCTCCAGCACCACCCACACCGCCCGACCGAGCACCAGGGGCAGTCGCACCCCATCGGCCCTGAGGCCCCCGTCATGCGATCCAGGCTCGCGGCTGTGGTCTCCCGCCTCGCCGAACGCACCGGACGCCCCCGGCAAGCCGTCGCCGTGGAGTGGTTCCTGCGCTACCTGGAGCTGGTCGTGCGCCCCGTCCTGTGGCTGGACGGCGAGGCCGGCATCGCCCTTGAGGCGCACCAGCAGAACACCCTGGTCCTGCTGGACCCCGAAGGCTGGCCCAGGGGCGGCCGCTACCGTGACAACCAGGGTTACTACTTCCGCGAGTCCCGACGTGCGGACCTCGACGCCCGGCTGCCCGGCATCGGTGAGCGGAGCGACACGTTCGTCGCCGACGAGGTCGCCGATGAACGCTTCGGGTACTACCTCGCGGTCAACAACATCTTCGGGCTCATCGGCGCCTTCGGCTCCCAACACCTCGCCGACGAACGGCTGTTGCTCGCCGCCTTCCGTCGCTTCCTGACCCGTGCGGCAGTCGGCCCGGCCCGGCTGCGCACATCCCTGCCCGCCCAGCTCCTCGACTCACCCGTCCTGCGCTGCAAGGCCAACCTGCTGACCCGGCTGCACGGCCTCGACGAACTCGTCGGCCCGGTCGACACCCAGTCCGTCTACGTCACCATGGCCAATCCCCTCCACTCCTGATGGTTCCGGCACAAGAGCCCCTCACCGCCTCCTTCGGCAACTCCGCGTTTCCGTATCTGCGCCCCTCTGCATCCCGCATCGGGAGTCCGCGCACGCCCCTGAATCCCTGAGGAACATGCCTCGCCCCGTCTCCTGAGAGGAGCGTCGCCGTGTCTCCCACCGACGCGAGCACCGACGCCGACGCCGCCCCTGCCCCGAACAAGGCCCGAGGCGGTACCCCTGTCCGCACCGGCATCGCCGTTGCCGGGTGCACCGGCGCGGACACCGGTGCCGCTGCCCTGCGGGTGTCTGCCGAAGAGGCCGCCACCGGGCCGGGCAACGCACCCGGCGCCAGGAGCGGTTCGGACGAGGCCGATGGTCCGGCAGACGACAGTGAGGACACGCTCGACCTCCGCCTGCCCGACGAGTTCCTCGCACTCCTGGCCGAGGAGACCGAGAAGCCCGGCGTGGGACTGGATGACCGGGATATCGCGGAGACGCATGCGACGGACGACGACCTGCTCGATCACCTCGCCCGCTGGGGACCGATCACGACCCCGGCAGGCGTCCTGCACCTCCTCCCCGTACGCGTCGAACGGGATCTTCCACTGATCAGCCGCTGGATGAACGACCCCGCCGTAGCTGCTTTCTGGAGCCTCGCCGGGCCCGAGGCCGTGGCCGAGCAGTACCTCCGGCGGCGCTCGGACGGCGACGGACGGAGCGTTCCCTGTCTCGGACTGCTGGACGGCACCCCTATGAGCTACTGGGAGGTCTACCGCGCGGATCTCGACCCCCTGGCCCGCCACTACCCCGCCCGCCCGCACGACACCGGAGTCCATCTCCTCATCGGCGGCGTCGCCGACCGCGGGCGAGGGCTTGGTTCCGCCCTGCTCCGAGCCGTCGCCGATCTGATCCTGGCCAAGCGGCCGTCGTGCGCACGCGTCATTGCGGAACCCGACCTTCGCAACACCCCCTCCATCTCCGCCTTCCTGAGCGCCGGCTTCCGGTTCTCCGCCGAGGTCGACCTGCCCGACAAGCGAGCCGCCCTCATGGTCCGAGACCGAGCCCTGCGCGATCTGCTGTAGCGCTGTCACTTTTGGTACACCGCTCGGCCACAGCCGGTTCCCACCCGAGAAAGAACTTCGAAAAATTCCCTCGCCCGCCTCCGCCTCCGCTCCCGCACATGC